>LFTH01000130.1 GCA_001513365.1 Clostridiales bacterium DTU033
CTGATTATCTCGCCGGCAGCCGTCAAATCCCCGCCTTTATTGTAGCGCACGTCAAAAATATAGTTTTCCGCGCCATGGGATTCAAGGCTGGTATAAGCATTTTTAAACTGGTCGGGAGTATTGCTGTAAAAGCCGGTAATTCTGATATAACCGGTTGTGTCAATCATCCTGCTTTCCACGCTTGTTACGGTATAGCTGCTGGATGTCAGCTCAAACGCTATGGAATCCTTGCCCCTGCTGACCGATAGTTTTATTTTCTGGGGTTTTTCAAGTCTTGAGCCAACTTCGGCAAAACTGTAAGCAGAGATGTTCTTGCCGTCAAACTGGGTTATGACGTCCCCTTTTTTCAGGCCGGCCTTATCGGCAGCCGAATTCTTGTGCACCGATGATATGACGATTGAGCCGTCTTCAAACTGGGTGATTTCAATCCCGAAACCTGTCTTTTTGCCGGCAAGCCGGTCGGTTTCCTTTCTGTACTCATCCGCGGTCAGATATGCGGCATAGGGGTCGCCGATTCCCTTTATATACCCGTTTGCCAGAGAGGCGCGCAGCCTGTCCTCGTTAATCTCGCCTAGGAAGTTCTGCCGCACTTCCTTATCCACGTCGGTTATATAGTCGAACATCGCCTGACGCTCGCTGACCTTGCTTATATTGTAGTTGAAATTGCGCATTGCGATTACCATTGTAATCGACACCGTAAGCGCGACCGCGATAATGATAAGGGCGAGCGCGGCGCCCAGTGAAATCTTCCTGTTCATATCAATTACCTTCTACCACTTTATGTAACCGTTTGCTATCGGGTCAACCGCGACACTGTTGACCCTGACCTCAAAATGCAGGTGCGGGCCGGTCGAATCGCCGGTATTCCCGACCAGAGCGACCACCGTTTTCCCGCCGATAACCTTGTCGCCTANNGTTAACAAGTATTTTTGAGCAGTGGGCATAAAGTGTTGATATTTTTCTGCCTTTGCTGTCAAGGCCGTGGTCGATAATCAGATAGTATCCGTAACCGCCGCCCCATGAATTCGTTTTGTTCGCAAAAATCACGGTACCGCTGGCCGCGGCGACAATATTCTGTCCGTATGCGGGAACACCGCCGCCCGCAATGTCTATCCCCTTGTGCAGCCTGCCCCACCTCTTGCCGTAAAAGGACGTTATGTTCCGCACAGCCGGAACCGGCCAGAACATCAGCCCGCCATATTTTCCGTCCGTGCCCATCTGTTCTATTATTGCTCTGATTTTTGCTTCGGTTTGCTGATACTCCTCCAAAGTGGTCTTATACCTTTGCCAGTTGGTGTTCAGGCTTTTTGTGAGTTTAGCAATCTCCGCGTTCTTCTGCGAGGAGAGAACCTCAAGCTCTTTCTTTTTGTTGTCCGACTGCTTTTTGAGCTTCTGAACGTCGGAAAGCTGTTTTTGCAAATCGTCTTTTTTCTCCTCAAGCTTTTGCTTGTCGGCGTTAATCAGAGTGATTTCCGCTTCAAGCTCGTCCATCAGCCTCTTGTCATTTTCGGCAATCCGCCTCATTATCTCTGATTTTATCAGGTAATCTACATAGCTGTCGGTGTTCAGCAGCATCTGCAGAGCCGATAGGCTGCCGGTTTTGGACAGCGACCTCAGCCTCTGACGCAGCACCTGAAACCTTTCCTGAAGCTCGTTTTCCTTTGCCTCAATTTCGGCTTCCTTTTCTGAAATCTCGGCCTTAACGCCGTTAATGTTTTCCTCCATCTTGTTAATCCTGTTTATCAGGACGTCTATTTGAGCGGCGTAGTTATTAATCTTGTCTTCAAGCGCCTTTACGTATGCTTTCTGGTCGGTGAGATTTTTCTGCTGGCTTTTGATAATCCTGTCCAGCTCTTTTGCCTCTTTTTGGAGCTTCTCGCTTTGCTTCATCATCTCTTCGAGGGATTCGGCGCGCGCGCTCAAAACCGGTATGGCTACCGGAGTCATCGCTATCGTCAGCAGCGCGGCGCACAGTGCGGCAATTCTCTTAAATGACACCGGAAATACCCCCTTCGACGTTGAGATATCTTCCTACCGAAATCGCGCTCCCTGCAATTCCGGTCAACATGCCTATACCAAGAAAACCGGACAAAATCACATGCCAGACAGACGAAAAATCCAAAAGCCCTCCCATAAACCCTATTCCGAACATTCCGTACAGCCTGCTGTAAAGCAGGTAAACCAGACCGTATGAGAGCAGGCCGGAGATAATCCCCAGCACCATGCCTTCTATAATGAACGGCACTCTGATGAAAGCATCGGTGGCGCCGACAGATTTCATAATCGATATCTCAAGCCGCCGGTTATAAACCGTAAGCTTGATGGTATTGGCAATTATAAACAAAGATACAAACAGCAGCAGCGCAATAACCCATCCGCTGGCAATCAGCACGATACTCCTTACTTTGGCCAGCGATTTGGCGATATTCGCGTCATATACCATGCTTTCGATTTCGGGAATCTGCTTTATCTGGTATATCGAATCCTCAAACTTGCTCAAATCCGAAAACTCAATGATAAAAGTGTCGAGGTACGGGTTGTTTTCGCCTTCAAGCTCCTCCCGCAGGGCTTCCGGTATGGCGTCCTTATATTTTTCAAAAGCCTGTTCCCTTGATATAAATTCCACGCCGCAGACATTGGTAATCCCCTTTATCTTGTCCGTCAAAACCTGAAGCTGCTCGTCGGTACAGTCTTCTCTGGCGAATGCGACCGCTATGTTCTGCCTGTTCACCCATGAGAAAATATGGTTGATGTTCTCAAAAATCAAATACGAGCCGCCGGTCAAAAGAAGGCATGACACCAGTACACCGATTGACGCGACAGACATAAACCTGTTCTGCCAGATATTGCGCAGCCCCTCGCGCAGCAAATAGCGAAAACTGCTAAAACTCATAGTGCTCACCTTCTTCAAACGGGAAAATACCGGCAATATCCACCGCCGCCGCCTCTATATTCGACTTTACCGGGCATGCTGGAACCGCCTTCTGGTCGGAAACCACGCAACCTTCCTCAATCTTAATCACCCGGTGATGGAACCTGCGAACAAGGTCAATCTGGTGGGTAACCATCAAAACGGTGGTGCCGCGCCTGTTGATTTCGGTAAGCAGCTCAAGAATTTCATGCGACAGTTCGGGGTCAATATTGCCGGTGGGCTCGTCCGCAATAATAATGGACGGGTTATTGACAAGCGCCCTTGCAAGGCCGACGCGCTGCTGTTCACCGCCGGAGAGCTCCTTCGGGTAGCTCCGAGCCTTATGGTGAAGTCCGACAAGTCCGAGAATGTAAGGCACCCGCTTGCGTATCTCCACATTCGAGGCGCCTATCACCCTCATCGCAAACGCGACATTGTCAAATACCGTCATGCTGTTTATCAGCCTGAAATCCTGAAACACAACCCCCATCGTCCGCCTGAGGTAAGGTATTTCGCGCTTCTTTAATTTCGAGAGCTTGAACCCGTTGACAATTATCTCGCCGGCTGTCGGGACTTCCTCGCGCATCAGCAGTTTAAG
>LFTH01000138.1 GCA_001513365.1 Clostridiales bacterium DTU033
GTGGCATGAAGCATTTGTACGATTTTGGCTGCTATTCTTTCATGTTAACTTTACAGAGCCAAACTGTTGCCTTCTTTTATTTTATTTTAACATAAACATCGGCAATCAACAACATATTTTTGTCGAATTCAGAAATATGCCCTCTACAATTCCGAAAGCGCCTGAGCGATATCGGCTATGATGTCGTCCGCGTATTCTATCCCCACCGAAAGCCTTATCAAACCGGGGGTAATGCCCGCAGCCTTAAGCTGGGCGTCGCTCAGCTGCCGGTGGGTGGTGCTGGCGGGGTGAAGGACGCAGGTGCGCAAATCCGCCACGTGGGTAACAATCGCCGCAAGCTCAAGGTTTTCCATAAACCGCGCGGCGGCCTCCCTGCCGCCTTTAACCTCGAACGACACCACGCCGCAGGTGCCGTTCGGCATGTATTTTTGCGCCAGATGATAGTACCTGTTGGATTTAAGGCCGGGGTAATCCACCCATTCCACCTTATTATGCCCTTCGAGGAATTCGGCAATCCTCTGCGCGTTGTAGCAATGCCTCTCCATCCGAAGGTGCAGGGTATCAATCCCCTGGCTCAAGTAAAACGCGTTGGTCGGGCTGGGCGTTGCGCCGATGTCCCGCATTAAGTGGGTGCGGCACTTTGTGATATACGCCGCTCTGCCGAATTTTTCGGTATATATCAGCCCATGATAGGTTTCATCGGGAGTGGTAAGGCCGGGATACTTTCCGGACGCCGCCCAGTCGAAATTGCCGCTGTCGACTATTGCTCCGCCGAGCACGGTCGCGTGCCCGTCCAAATATTTTGAGGTTGAATGCACCACAATATCCGCGCCGAACTCAAACGGGCGGCAGTTTATCGGAGTCGGGAAGGTGTTGTCCACAATCAGCGGAACCCCGTTTTTATGCGCCACAAAAGCAAAGAGCTCAATATCCAAAACCTTAAGGCCGGGATTGGACAGCGCCTCGCCGAATATCAGCTTGGTATTCGGGCGGAAGGCGGCCTGAATCTCTTTTTCATCCGCGTCAACGCTGATGAAGGTTACGTCAATCCCCATCTCGCGCAGGGTTTTGTCAAAAAGGTTGAAGGTGCCGCCGTAAACCTCGGCAGGACAGATGATGTGGTCCCCGCTGCGCGCGATGTTCAGCACCGACATCAGCGAAGCCGCCTGCCCGGACGAAGTCAGCAACGCGCCCACCCCGCCCTCAAGCGCGGCGATTTTTGCCTCGACCGCGTTGGTGGTCGGGTTGGAAAGGCGGGTGTAAAAATCCCCGCTCGTCTTTAAATCGAACAAATCCCCCATGGTTTCGGAGCTGTCGTATTTAAAAGTGGTGCTCTGGACAATCGGCAGTACGCGCGGCTCGCCGTTTTTGGGCTTCCATCCCTCCTGCACGCATTTGGTGTAAATATGCCATCCTTTCATGGGCGTCCCCCTCTCCTACGCTTTAGTATAAAATATCACATCCTGATTAAGAATACAATCCTTGCCCGAAACTTGTACACACATAACAGGACAACTACATATAATGAAATGAAATCCCACGAAAGGAGTTTTAATTCAATGTACCAACCAAGCGGCGATTGGCCGATGCTGGCAATTGCCATAGTACCTTATCAGCAGTACGGGAAAACCTTCCCGATTGATGAGGCGTTATATAAAGGGACGCTGTTCCCTGACTTATACCGTCCATACAAACCGGAAAAAGGTGGATACCATGACTAGATACAACAAAGACTTTGAAGAATTGATGGCGCTGCAGTTCGCTATCGTAGAGCTCAATCTTTTTTTGGACACTCACCCGGACGACGAGCAGGCTTTGAGGGACTACAACAGGCTGGTCGAGCAATTCGAGATGGCCAAGAAAGCGTACACTGAAAAATACGGTCCGCTGGTCAATTTCGGATACGGAAAAAGCAAACATCCCTGGCAGTGGGTCAACGAGCCATGGCCATGGGACAGGTGAAAGGAGCGGAGTAAATGTTTTTATATCAGAAAACTTTGCAGTTTCCGGTAAAAGTTGAAACCACCAACCCCGCCCTTGCCGCGCTGATACTTGAGCAGCTGGGCGGAGCGGACGGCGAAATAGCGGCCGGTATGCGGTACCTCACCCAGCGCTATTATATGCCACTGCCGGAGGCAAGGGCGCTGCTGACCGACATCGGCACCGAGGAGCTAAGCCACTGGGAAATCATCGCGACCATAGTCTGGAAGCTGGTGGAGCACGCGACCGACGAGCAGATTAAAAACTCGCCTTACGCGCAGCACTTCGCAAACCACGGCAGAAACCCGTTCCCGCACAACGCCGCCGGCGTACCGTTCACCGCAGCATTTTTTAACGCCAAAACCGACCCAATCGCGGATTTGCATGAAAACATGGCTGCGGAACAGAAAGCGAGGGCAACATACGAGCACCTGATCCGGATGTCCAACGACCGCGGGGTGAACCAGACTCTTTCGTTCCTTCGCGAGCGCGAGGTGGTACACTTCCAACGGTTCGGGGAAATGCTGGATAAGGTGCAGGATTACATCTACTCAAAACACCGCAGGCGGGACGACAACCTCGATTACCACCGGATACGGCAGGAACACGACCGATACGGAATGCGTTGACCTTGATACAACACTCAAAACGGGGCACACGCCCCGTTTTTTACATTATGTATATATCAAAAAGGCCAGAGAAACGCAACCGTTTCCCCGGACTTTTTGTTGCCCCGTAAGGCTGATTTGTATGCCGGTCTCTTAAATCTCGGTGTCCTCTTCCTGTTCTCCGTCGGCGTCAGCCAGCGGGATTTGGACCGGCTCCTCGGTTTCGATATCCTCGGCGTCTTCATCGTATTCGCCGCAGCAGTCGTCCAAATCGTAGTCGATGGTGTCGCCGTAATACTTCAGCGCCTTTCTTTTTGCGCGCATACGAAGCAGTATGATTGCGACAGTCGTCAACGCCGCAACAAACGCTGCGATAACTGCCACACAAACCAATCTGTTGTCGCGTTTCAGCTTCATTCGAAATCATGTCCTTTCTTCCGAATTCATGCGGGGCCCAACAAGGCATAAATTCAATTCTTTGGTCGCTTTAATGTAAAACTTCAAAAAGTCTTAATCCATGTCCCGTCTTGTATTGTTTCCAAATTTATC
>LFTH01000030.1 GCA_001513365.1 Clostridiales bacterium DTU033
TTATTTTTACGCCTTTCCACTCGCATAATTGCCGCAATATCTTTCCTACCGCAATTCGTTTCTCTTTATAAAATACTTTCCTTCTGTATTTTGGCGCAAATACTATATGATATTTGCAATTCCATTTTGTATGCGATAGACTATTGATGTCATTCAAACTCATTTTGAATGTCCTCCTTTTGCTTTTAGAGTGCAGTTGGCAGACCGCTTCTCTACTATAGCAAAAGGAGTTTTTTCCTTCCTTATCGCTTAAGCTTTTTTGAACCACGCGTCTAACGCGTGGTTTTCGATATACATAAAAGCAGGGCTTAACCGGCCCTGCTTTTATGTTTTAATATCATTGAAACGCCCGCCGGATTTCGGCGGGTTGATTTATGCGGTACGCTCTTTTTTGTATTTCTTTTCCTCCCACGCCGCCGAGCCTTCCTGAATGTCCTTAGAGCTCAGCACATACCCGACAGAGGCTATAAGAATTCTCATATCAAGCGACAAGGAAAGGTTGTTCGCATAGAACGCGTCCATCCGGGCTTTTTCGTAGATGCTCAGTTTGTCGCGGCCGCTTGTCTGCGCTATGCCGGTGAGCCCGGGACGCACGCTGCACGCGCCGTTGCGGGTCCTGATTTCCAGCAAATCGGTTTCGGACAGCACCACCGGCCGCGGGCCCACAAAACTCATCTGACCGAGCAGGATGTTGACAAGCTGCGGCAGTTCGTCAATGCTTGACCGGCGCAGGAAACTGCCGAATTTGGAAATGTACTTGTCCGATTCCTTTAATTCACGGGTCGCAACCTCAGCCGGAGCGGATTTAAGCATTGTCCTGAATTTAAGGATTTTAAAGGGCTTGTTGTTGCGCCCCATGCGGGTTTGGACAAAGATTGGAAAAGCCTTTGTATCAATAGCGACCGCAATCGAAATCAGCAACAAAAACGGCAGAAGCATCACAAGAGCGGCAAGCGAAAATACGATATCGAAAATGCGTTTGAATGCGAGGAAAGCGCGATAGCTGAAGGTATAAGCGCGGTAAGTGTTTATGCTCAACACTTTTTGCATAGAATATCTCCTTTCCTGCTGTACTCTCCAAAAGTAAAAAACATCCGCTCTTTTCAAGTACTGTTGCATTATACTACTCTAATTCACAAAAATCAAGTTTCATTTTTGTAATCTTCATCAAATTGGTATATCTCCAACAAATAATAGTCTATTATTTTTGATTTTGTGCACAAAAATTAACAGCAAAATCCGGCGATTTGCTGATTGAGGCCGATAATCCGCCTTTCGATAGTATTGCCTTTATAAAAACTCATATACATTTGTTTTTACCGATAAACGATAACAATTTATTGTTTTATTTTCTCATTTTTATATGAATTAAGTTT
>LFTH01000087.1 GCA_001513365.1 Clostridiales bacterium DTU033
AGCAGTATAAACAGGATAATAATGATTGGCATCGGGGTTTTAATCATGGTGGTTTTGCTTACGAAATTGCCCAAATCCCGCATGTTCAGCGACACCAGCGTGAAGAAAAACCAGACGTAAAACAATGAGATGATTTTTCCAAAAACTTTGCCAAATACCGCCTCGTTTATCTGTATCAGGTTCAGGCCGGGGTGGGATTTTGCAAGCTGCGCGTAAAGTATCATTAACGGAATGCACAGTATCATTGCGATAGTGTGGGCAATCCATGAATCATGCCTTGTAATCGGGACAAAAAACGAGGTCAGCAGGGATGACGAATGGAGAAAGCAGGCGATTGAAAACATAAACTGGCCGGCGGATATTTTAGAATGCTCTATTGTCATGACAAGCCCCCCTCAGGCTGTTTTCGGGGATATTGAGATTTTTCCGGTACCGAGTATTTCGGTCTGTATATTAAGCGCAAGTTCAAGGGACGGGTATATTTGCTCCCACCTGCCTTCCAGGGCTTTCCATTTTCGGCTGTGGTATTTGTGTATGTGGGAACCGAACCCGAAAATATCGGCGTTCAGCCTCTGCGTCTGCTTAAAACACGACAGCACCACCTGCTTTACGGTGTCTGCGGCAACTTTGTTTAACAACCCGATTACTTCTTCAAGCGGCTGCCCTTCAAACCCGATAAGCTGCTCTACAATAAAGCGCCCATTAATGTCAACCTGTATTTTTGGCATTCCGTTTTTGTCAAAAACCGCTTTTACCTTACTCTCGCAGGCTCTTATATTCAGTTCAGCGCTGTCCTTGCCGGTATTTACCTTAAGGGAGCCGCTTTTGATTTCCCCAAGCATCCACGCGTATCCGTTAGTTTGGTTTTCGGACAGTTTTCCGACCATTCTGCCGTTTTTGAAAACCGCTAACCCCTGCATCGAGAGCCTTGACAAATCTTTTTCCTTAATACTTTTTATAATCGGCACCGCCGCCGCGGATGATTTGTCAATCAGCTTGGACACCAGTTCCAACAGGCTGACGCTATACACTTTCGAAATCTCCATTTTGTTTTTTATCATTCGGTCGATACCGACTGAGGGGATTTTTTCAAGCTCCATTTCGGTGTCCAGCACTTCTCTTGCATTCCCCTCCGCGACCAGCATATACACGTTCATGTGGGACTGGTGATAGCGCATGAGAGCGTCGATGTCGTCGGCAATTCCGTCTTTTGCGTGGGATTCCCCGAAAATTATAAGCTGGTTGTGGTGGAGAAAGAGGGTCCGGCTATTGTCCTGGCGCAGGCTGTCCAATGCCCCGACAATGCTTCGGTCGGTCGCGTCGAGGACCAGGTACGCTTTTTCGCTGATTTCTTTCCCCGTCTCGCCGCCGCCTCCGACCGTTTCCGCTTTCCCGACCTGCACGGTAAGCCTTATCAGGCCGGGTTTTTCGTCCCTGTCGATACCCACCCCTGTTACAATCGAGATTGTGTCGAGCTCCACGATGTCATAGCAGCCCGACGATATGAGCAAAAGCAGGGCGGTTGCGGCCGCCGCGGCCGCCGGTCTCAATCCCGTTTTCATTCTGATGACCATCCTTTCCGCACAGGATTCAAGCCGCTCAACCGCTGCCCGACGGGCTTGAATACGTCGGCGAGGGAGGGGGCTTTACAGCGGCGCGGCGGGTTATGTCGCCGCTGGCAATGCCTTTTGGGCGTTTTAACATTGACCAAAGCGGCATTCGGATATAGCTGTCCTGCATGTTGTGGTGGAAAGTCATAAAAGCGCAGTAAGGCATGCCGAACGATTTGAGGGAAGCGATATGATTTAAAACGCCGAGCAGGCCGATTGCAATTCCCAGCGCTCCAAGCGACGAGGCCAAAAACAGCAGGATTATCCTTATGATTGAAGCCGAATCAAGCTGTTCGGGCACCACAAAACCCGCGACCGCGGTCAGGGCTATCGCGATTACCATTGGCGCTCCTACCAGCCCCGCGGACACGGCGGCTTCCCCCATTATCAGCGCGCCCACTATGCTGATAGCCTGCCCGACCGGTCTTGGCAGCCTGACCCCCGCCTCCCGCAGTATCTCAAACGACAGAATCAGAATAAAAGCCTCAAGGAATGCCGGGAACGGGGTGCCCTCTCTGGCCGCCGATATGGTGAACAGCAGGGTTGTGGGAATTAGCTCCTGATGAAAGGTGGTCAGCGCAATGAAAATCGCAGGGGCCGCGATGGTCAGGAAAAAGGCAATGTATCTCAGCATCCGCACAATGCTTGCAAAAAACGGGCGGATGTAGTAATCTTCGGAGGACTGGAAGCTCTCCACGAAAAGCAGCGGGGCAGTCAGCACAAAAGGGGTGCCGTCCACAATTATCGCGACCCTGCCCTCCAAAACCTTTGCGGCAACCACATCGGGTTTTTCGCTGTTCCCTATGGTCGGGAAAATCGAGAAGGGGTTGTCTTCGATGTACTGCTCGATATACCCGGAATCGATTATCGAGTCGGTGTCAATGGATTTCAGCCTTGCCCTCGCAGTCGCTACAATCCCAGGGTCGGCGACCCCTTCAATATACGCGAGGCAGACGTTGGTCACGGTTTTATTGCCGATTGTGAAATTTTCCATCCTAAGCTTCGGGCTTCTTATCCTTCGCCTGAGCAAGGCGGTATTGGTTCTGAAGTTTTCGGTAAAGCCTTCCCGCGGGCCCCTGACCACCGCTTCGGTCTGAGGTTCGGTGATTTCCCTTTTTTCCCAGCCCTTTGAGCTGATGACCAGCGCCTTGTCAAACCCATCTGAAAGGAAGGCGGTGTCGCCCGACAGGCAGCTTTCGACTATTTCCCCGGCGGTGTGTTTTTCTGTTATCTCGCCGGCGCAGATAATTGTCTGTTTTACGGTGTCAAGGCTTTTTGTTATCGACTGCGACTGGTAATCGCTGAATTCTTTATACAGCTTTAAGGGTTTGAGGATACCGTCGATTATAACGGTGCTATTGACCAGCCCGTCCACAAAAACAAGCGCGCCTTTGATTTCGCTGTTTTGACCGTATCTGAACTCGTGCACCTTTATGTCCGGGCTTGTTCCGACAATCTCTCTTATGATTTCAAGGTCAGCCGACAGGTTTCCGGTTAATACGCTGTCCTTCGGTTCTTCCCTGCTTTGGTCAAGACCCTGTTCGCCGGCAGTTTCCATGTCCGAGTTTATCAGCCAATAGTATTTGAGCTTGTTGTAAATGAACCTAAACATCCCAAAAAACACCTTTCGGAAGACGGTTGTATTAGTATTGCCAAAAAACTGGATTTATTATGCATTATACTGTTCACAAACAGATAAAAATATTGTAGAATAGTGCATTGTAGGGTTTGGAAATTTCTTGGGCAGGTGATCGGGCTGAGGAGAACTTTAACCATTATCTGTATTCTGGCCGCTGTTTGCGCGGTGCTCGCTGCGGTTTTGTACCCCTTGCACTATTTTAATCTCCTGCCGCGCCGGTCATATACCGCCGAGGATTTTGGAATAAAGACCGTGCGCAGCCGGAATGACGCCGACGACGACGGAATAGACGATTATACCGACATCATGCAAAGCGCAAGAGAATATCTTTTGACAAAACCGAGATACAAAAGCGCGTATTATCCCGGAGGGTATCCTCCCGACGGCGAAGGGGTATGCACCGATGTGATATGGAAAGCGTTTGAAGGGGCGGGCTATCCGCTCAAGGAGATGGTGGACCGGGATATAGCGGAGAACACCGATGCTTATCCCGGCGTAAACGGCAGACCCGACCCGAATATTGATTTCAGAAGGGTGCGCAACCTTCTGGTCTTCTTTAAACGGAACGCAAAATCCCTTTCCATTGACCCTCATGAGATTGAGGAGTGGCAGCCGGGCGACATCGTCGTGTTTGACGGGCATATCGCCATTCTTTCCGACAAGCGCGATAAATCCGGCGTGCCGTATATACTGCACCACAGCAAACGACCCCAAAAAGAAGAAAACGCCCTTTTGCTTTACAGCATAATCGGGCATTTCAGGTGGGAGATAGAACCGGAGGAATAGATAAGAACATGTTAAGGCACAGCATAAGGTTTAGGCTGAACGAGATTTTATTAAGCATGTCTGACGCAATCGACATGATTTCACCGCAGTTGAACCGTCATCACCAGAAGGTCGCTTACCTTTCGTACCGCATTGCGAGCGAAATCGGGATGTCCCTTGAACAGCAGCGGCTTGTGCTTATGCAGGGGCTTGTGCACGATATCGGGGCACTTTCGGTGGACGAGAGGCTCTCGCTGATTGAGGAGGAGCAGCCTGACGCTGTAAACAGCCACGCTTTCCGCGGCGCAAGGTTGCTTTCAAAATGCCGGCCGCTTAAAGCACTGGCGGACGGGATAAGGTACCACCACCTTCGGTGGGATTACGGGCGCGGTATGGAATTTCTCGGGCGCCCTATCCCGATAAACAGCCACATACTCCATCTTGCGGACAGGGTCAGCGTGTATTTTGATGACGCCCCGAATGTAATCACGAAATCCTCGAAACTGATGGAGCATTTCAGCAAAGGCGAAAACACACGGTATTCTCCGATGTTGCTGGAGGCGCTCGCTGAGCTTGCGAAAAGGGAATATATCTGGCTTGAAATGTCAGACCGCGAGCCGATACAGTATTTGCCCGACTATGTGATGGAATTCGGCAAACACGACCTTGACGACTTCCTGCAAATGGCGAGGATGTTCTCGCGCGTGATAGACTTTCGCAGCCGGTTTACCGCGACCCACTCCGCCGGGGTGGCGCATACCGCCGGCAAACTGGCCGAGCTTTCCGGCATGTCGGCGGACGAGCGCAAGATGATGCTTATTGCCGGCTACCTTCACGACCTTGGAAAGCTTGCGGTCAAAAACTCGATACTTGAAAAGCCCTCAAAACTCAGCATAAACGAATTTGATGTTATACGGAGCCATTCGTTTTATACATACAAGCTGTTAAGCGGCATTGAAGGGTTCCACACAATCAACCAGTGGGCTTCTTTCCACCACGAGAAGCTCAACGGGGCAGGGTACCCTTTCCACCTCAAAGGGGAGCAGATACCGTTCGGATCAAGGGTGATGACGGTCGCGGATATCTTCACTGCGGTTATCGAGCACCGCCCTTACCGCAACGGAGTGGACAAACAGCAGGTAAGAGGCATTTTTGAAAAGCTGGTCAAAAACGGAGAAGTCTGCGAGGCTGCTGTTGACACCCTTGTCGGCAACCTCGATGTTTTTGTCGAGCTGTGCAACAGGGAGCAGCAGCTTGCGGCCGAAGATTACGAGAGTTTTTTCTCGGAC
Source organism: Clostridiales bacterium DTU033 (assembly GCA_001513365.1). GTDB lineage: Bacteria > Bacillota > Clostridia > Oscillospirales > Acutalibacteraceae > Avimonas. Next base: position 5,304 of record LFTH01000087.1, read on the forward strand.
GAGGAAACCGCCGTTTTGGTATAAATATAAAATT
>LFTH01000064.1 GCA_001513365.1 Clostridiales bacterium DTU033
TTCGGGAGGTACTGTGGTTTGTGACAAAAGCATTGTACCAGAAAGGGTGACGGGTTCTCAACTTTCATTTAACTTTACAATACGAACAGTTTTTGAAGGAGGCAGGCTTTATGGAAACAAGGCTTGCGGAGATTTTCTCCCAAGAGAACAGGGACATCAAAATCGGAGTAATTCCGGGTCATTTTGCTACAAACCACTCACATGTCAACTACTATGTGGATTTGACCAGTATCAAGACCAGCCACAAAATGGCGAAAGCGGCCGCCGAGGAACTTGCGAAACGCTATCTTTACACCACCCCGATTGACACCATCATCTGCCTTGAGGGAACAAAGACAATCGGCGCTTTTCTGGCGGACGCGCTTGCCCGCCACGGCTCGATAAACGGTGGCAAGGATATCTGGGTGCTGACCCCCGAAATGAATGCCAACAACCAGATGATTTTCCGCGACAATACCCAGAAAATGGTTTGGGGCAAAAGTATTCTCCTGCTGATGTCCTCGGTTTCGACGGGCAAGACCATCAACCGCTCGATTGACTGCCTGCGGTATTACAACGGCAGGCTGGCGGGGATTTCGGCGCTATTCAGCGCAATCAGGGAGTCAAACGGATTAACCGTAAACACCATTTTCACAAAAGGCGACATACCGGGTTACAAATCAATGCTGTCCACTGACTGCGAGATGTGCAAAAACAAGCAGAAAATCGACGCAATCGTGAACAGTTACGGCTATTCGCGGATTTAACACCAAAAATCGCCGGCAAGCCTTGCAATTTCTTTTTGGTTGTGATAATATATCTTTCTGCTAACGCTTTGGTTCCTGAAAGAGGTGAATATAAATGAAACAGGGCATTCATCCCGAATACGGGCCTGCTACCGTTACCTGCGCGTGCGGGGAGACATTCGAGACAAGGTCGACCAAAAAAAATATCCGCGTGGAGATATGCTCGAAATGCCACCCGTTTTTCACCGGTAAGCAGAAACTGGTTGATACCGGCGGACGCGTGGACCGCTTCAAAAGACGCTTTGGTATTAACGACGACGCAAACTGAGCTGGGTGTTTTATCGGGCAGCGCTGACAGCGCTGCCCTTTCTCAGCATACGGAGTGATGAGATGGACAGCTACCGCACAATCAGCCGTGCCGCGGAAATTCAGTTTGTGGAAAAGCGCTCCCGTTTCATCGGTGCGGCGCGGCCGGTGAGCTCCGAGTCGGAGGCTCTGGAATTCATCGCCGAACGCCGTAAGCGGCATTGGGACGCCGCCCACAATGTATATGCCTACGTTTTGCGTCAGGGGCAGGTTCAGCGCTATTCGGACGACGGGGAACCGCAGGGCACCGCGGGAATTCCGGTTCTCGACATGCTTTTAAAGAAAAACCTGACCGACTGCGCGGTGGTGGTTACGCGGTATTTCGGCGGTATTCTACTCGGCACCGGCGGTCTTGTGAGAGCTTATACCCAATCCGCAAAACTCGCGGTGGAAGCCGCCGGCCCGGTGAATATGATGATGTGCGCCCGCGCGGTAACAAGCTGCGAGTATTCCCGGTACGGGCAGGTGTCCTCGCTGATACCGGCGTACGGCGGAGTTGTCAGGGATACTGTCTATACCGACTCGGTTGAGATTGAGTTTGTGGTTCCTCTCAATGCGGTGGAATTGCTGATAAATGATTTGAGCGAACTAAGCTCTGGCAGTATTACGGTGAAGATTATCGGCGAAGAATTTGCGCCGTTTGAATAGTTTACAAAAATTTAATATGAAAATAAAGGAGAATCCTGATATATAGCGTATAAATATTATGAGTGCGTTTTTTACGCGAAAAATCTATTATATTCCCGCGTATTGTCAAATTTAAGGGGGCTGTGCCATGCTAGTGCGCGAGCGCATTGAATTGCTTGAACAGCAAAACCTCTCCCCGCTGGCCTCCCTGTCGGCAAAAAGCCGCGGACGGGAAAGGGAAGAGTCGCCCTGCAAATACCGCACCGCCTACCAGCGGGACCGCGACCGCATTATCCACTGCAAGACGTTCAGGCGGCTTAAGCATAAAACCCAGGTGTTCCTTTCTCCTGAAGGGGACCACTACCGCACCCGGCTGACGCATACTCTGGAAGTATCGCAGATTGCGCGGACAATCGCGCGTGCGCTGCGGCTGAACGAGGATTTGACCGAGGCGATTTCGCTCGGCCACGATCTTGGGCACACCCCGTTCGGGCACGCGGGCGAGCGCGCGCTCAACGCCGTGATGGAGGGCGGATTTCGGCATTACGAGCAGAGCGTACGGGTGGTCGAAAGGCTTGAGAATGACGGCAAGGGCTTAAATCTTACGTGGGAGGTGCGGGACGGTATCCTCCACCACACCTGCGACCAGAGCCCGGCAACCCTCGAAGGCAGGATAGTGCGTATCTCGGACCGGATTGCATACATAAACCATGATATTGACGACGCAATCCGGGCGGGTGTGCTCGGCGAAAGCGACATACCGGATTCAATCCGCAGCGTTCTGGGCCCCACCCGCTCCGCAAGGATTGACCTGCTGGTTTCTTCGATTGTGGAAAACAGCGGGGACAATATCGCAATGGCGCCCGATGTTCTGAACGCGTTCGACAAACTTCGAGATTTTATGTTCAAGTCGGTGTACGAAAACCCGGTCGCGAAAGGGGAAGAAACAAAGGTCGAGGGGCTGATTCAAAGGACTTTCGCGTATTTTCTGAAATACCCCTCACGCCTGCCCGGCGAGTATAAAAGGATTTTGGAAAGCGAGGGCGCCGAGCGCGCCGTGTGCGACTATATCGCGGGCATGACCGACAATTACCTGCTGGATGTTTACCACCGGCTGTTTATTCCCAGAAGCTGGGAGGTAAAGGGAATTAACTTTACTGATTAGGGCATACTATCACGGTACGGGTCAGGAGGGATAACCATGCCGCTGCCGGATGAGTTTCTGCAGGAACTTGTTTTCCGCAACCCTATAACCGATGTGGTCTCCTCCTATGTGCGTGTAAAGCAGAGGGGGAGGACTCTGGTCGGCCTGTGCCCGTTTCACGGCGAAAAGACCCCGTCATTCACCGTGTATCCTGAAACCTCTTCCTTTTACTGTTTCGGCTGCGGGGCGGGCGGGGATACCATCACTTTTGTCAAGAAAATCGAAAACCTGAGCTATATTGACGCTGTCCGGTTTTTGGCCGACCGCGCCGGCATGAAAATGCCGAAGGAAAGAGAGGACGACGCGGTTTCAAAGCTGCGCATGAGAATTCTTGAGGCAAACAGGGAGGCGGCGCGGTTTTTCCACAGGGTACTGTATTCCCCCGAAGGCAGGGAAGGCCTTGAGTATTTTTACAGCAGGGGATACACCGACAAAACTATACGCAGGTTCGGGCTGGGTTACGCGCCGGGGAACAGTGCCCTGCTGAATGAGCTGCGCAAAAAGGGATATACCGACGAGGAGCTGGTTTTGGCGTTTTTGGCGACCAAAAGCCAAAAAAACGACCGGCTGTACGATATTTTCTACCGGAGGGTGATTATCCCGATTATTGATATACGCGGAAGCGTGATAGCATTCGGCGGGCGGGTTCTGGACAATTCGGAGCCCAAATATATCAACACTTCCGATACCCTTGTATTTAAAAAAGCCAACGGTTTGTTTGCCCTTAATTTCGCCAAGGCCTCAAAACAAAGCAGCATAATCCTGTGCGAGGGGTACATGGACGTCATCTCTCTTCATCAGGCGGGCTTTACAAATTCGGTCGCGGCTCTCGGTACCTCGTTTACCGATGGGCATGCGCTGCTGCTGTCCCGATACGCCAAGGAAGTGATTTTGGTTTTCGACTCCGACTCGGCCGGGCAGAAAGCCGCGCAGCGCGCGATTTCCCTGCTGCGGCAGACCGGTGTGCGTATCCGCGTGGTAACCATACCCGGCGGCAAGGACCCGGACGAGTTTATCAAGCGGTACGGCCCCGAAAGGTTCAAACTGCTGATTGAGCGGTCGGCAAACGATATTGAATACCAGCTTATGCAGCTTGAGGGCAGATATTCGCTCGATACGTCTGACGGGCGCGTATCATATCTTAACGAAGCGGCTATACTGTTATCAAAGCTCGGCAGCCCGATTGAAAGGGATGTGTATGCCGGCAGGCTGGCGGAAAAGCTGTCTGTGGGCAAGCAGTCAATTCTTGAACAGATTGAGCGGTACAGGACTGCGACAAGGAAAAAGCAGCAAAAGCGGGAGCTTTCACAGGCTATTAAGCAGACCGAGGAGATTGTCCGCAGGGTCAACCCGATGGCGGTATCCCACCTGCGAGCCTCAAAGGCAGAGGAAGGTCTTTTGGGGCTGCTGATACTCAACCCCGATTATATAAAACACGTGTCAGAAAAGCTGGACCCCGACAACATGGTAACCGATTTCAACAAAGCCCTTTACAAAAAACTGCTTGAAAGATATAAAAACGGACAGATGATTGATTTGACATTCCTTTCGGCCGATTATCCGGACGACGAGATGTCGTACATCTCAAGGATGGTGCAGAACGCGCGCGAAAGCGTAGGCACGCCTGAACAGGCGCTTGAGTACGCTGAAATAATCAATACCGAGAAAAACATGCTTTTGCTCGCCGATGCCGAAAACCTGCCCGATGACAAGATAAAAGAAATGCTTGAGATTATGCGTTCGCAAAAAAAGTGAAATGCCATATCCTTTAATGGTTTTAATAATACTATTAAGCAGAAAGGAATAGGAAAGGGAAGGATAGATGAGCAATCAAGAGATGGACAACCTTTCAATAGAAGAATTGTTGGAAGAGAAGGAAAAAGACTCCGGAGGCGAGCCCAAATCCAGCGACGGCTCCGGCGGCAGTGAAAACAACGAAAATAACGTTTCAAAAGTGCCGGAGAAGAAGGACCGCAAGACGGTGGTGCGCAACCTGCTTGAACTTGGCCGCTCAAAGGGCAAGCTCACCACTCAGGAAATCCTGGACGCGCTTGAGGACGTGGATTTTGACCCTGAACAGATGGATAAAATATACGATATGCTGGAAGCTCAGAATATCGAAATCGTGGATGATTTTGAAACCGAGGTTTTCAGCGACCTTGATTTAGCGGTCGAGGCCACCGACGCTGAGGGAGTTGAGGACGCGATTGCCGGCGACGGGATAGCGATTGACGACCCCGTCAAAGTCTACCTTAAGGAAATCGGCCGGGTCCCGCTTTTGACGCCTGAGGAGGAAATCGAGCTCGCCATCAGGATTTCGGACGGGGACGAGACCGCAAAAAAACGCTTGTCCGAGGCGAATCTTCGGCTTGTGGTCAGCATTGCGAAGCGGTATGTCGGTAGGGGAATGCAGTTTCTGGATTTAATTCAGGAAGGCAACCTCGGCCTTATCAAGGCAGTGGAGAAGTTTGACTACACCAAGGGCTTTAAGTTTTCAACCTACGCCACATGGTGGATAAGGCAGGCTATAACCCGCGCGATTGCGGACCAGGCGCGTACTATCCGTATTCCTGTCCACATGGTAGAAACCATAAACAAGGTCAAAAAAGTATCCAGCAAGTTGCTGCATAAAAACGGCTACGAGCCGACCGCTGAGGAGATTGCGACCGAAATCGACATGCCGGTTGACAAAGTGCGCGAAATCATGCGGGTTGCGCAGGAGCCGGTATCCCTCGAAACCCCAATCGGGGAGGAGGAAGACAGCCATCTTGGGGATTTTATCCCCGATGAAGACGCTCCCGCTCCGGCCGACGCGGCGTCCCACACCCTGCTGAAAGAGCAGCTAAGCGAAGTGCTCTCAACCCTGACTCCGCGCGAGGAAAAGGTGCTGAAACTGCGCTTTGGGCTGGACGACGGAAGGCCGCGCACTTTGGAGGAAGTCGGCAAGGAGTTTGACGTAACCCGCGAACGTATCCGGCAGATTGAAGCCAAGGCCCTGCGGAAGCTCCGTCATCCGAGCCGGAGCAAGAAGCTGAAGGATTTTCTCGATTGAGCAAACCCCAGTCTGACCGGCCAGAAAGGGCTATGCAGCGGCGGACAGCGGAAAGGAATGAACAGAATGCACATCAACCTTGAATCGGATTATGCGGTACGGTTAGTCCACTGCCTCGCCTGCGAGTATCTGTCCGAAGACGCGAGCGGCGAGCACAGGCTTGACGCGCAGACTATCTCGGAGCGCACCGCGGTGTCTTTGAGGTTCACTTTAAAAATCATGCGCAAGCTGGTGTCTGCAGGTTTTGTCAAATCGTACAGGGGGGCTCATGGCGGGTACAGGCTTGCAAAACCGCCGCGCGACATTACTCTGAGACAGGTGATTGAAGCGGTCGAAGGGCCGTACAGGTTCAGCCGCTGCGTGGACGACGATTATATCTGCGACTGCAGTCCGCCTGATGTATGCGCGTTTCGCGCCGCGTTTGACGAGGTAACAAGGCTGGTGATAAAAAAGCTGGACGAGTACAATTTCGATATGCTCGCCTCAAAAAACTGTTAGCCGCCATTTTCCGGTGTCCGCCGTATTGAAATTTATGTGTTTTTGTGCTAGTATATCTAGGCGCTTATACAGAATACCCAGGCGATTACATAGAGTATGTGCGGGTGTGGCGGAATGGCAGACGCGCTGGCCTTAGGAGCCAGTTCCACAACCGGAGTAAGGGTTCAAGTCCCTTTGCCCGCACCAGAAAAACCGGCTTGTGTATACAAGTCGGTTTTTCAATGAAATTTGCCTTTACAGGCAAGTGAAATAGCTACGCTATGAAATATTGCTATGTAAATATGAAATGTGCATTAACGCAAAGCATTTTCCTCATTTTAACACCTCGTTGGCTATTACGAAACCAAGGTCTTTGCTCTACAACAGGTTGGAACATACATTAGGGCACGTCATTATGATTGCATTTATAAGAAAATTGCGGCAATGTAGGTGATATCAAATAATTTTTAGTATAAAATAAAATAAAAGGGCGGTGATGGCTAATATCGCAACATAAAATTCCATTGAAAAGAGTAAGATACATGAAACCAAAAATATTTTTCATCATTGGTATAGCAATGTTTGTTTTTATGATTGCTTTTTTATTCTATGCAGCAAATCATCCTACAGGAAGTTTCCCTTGGTCATCAGATATTACATATTTAATCTATAAGGTTTATATTGGCATAATGGTGTTATCGTTTATATTGGCAATTGCTTTAAAACTAGTAAATATTTATAAAAAATAGTAAATATGCAAAATACGGCGTTCATAAGGGTATGAGCGGGGTGATATGTCATCCTGAGCGGGTAAATGGCATGTGGCTGGTCAGCTTTGAGCAATATGGGGAATTGCCGGAAATCGCTTGTATTTCTGTTAAGGAAACGGATTTGGTTGTTCTGGATTCGCCGTCCGAATATGATGCAATAAATAACACGAGAACAGCGAAGTATCGGGCTGAACGCCGGAATTATTCAAGCAATGAAAATGAACCCGAATGATTGCGCGGCAATTATTTGATATACGGTATAAACTGAAAAAGGACGCGGTCGGCCTGCGGCCGGCCGAATTTTGCACTTGATTTTTCGGGGCTGATATTGTATACTGAAGTTCGCTCAAAAAGATATGCCGGTGTGATGGAATTGGCAGACGTGCTGGACTCAAAATCCAGTGGTGGCGACACCGTGCCGGTTCGACCCCGGCCACCGGCACCAAAAAATGTAGTGTAAAAAGCCGATTGCGTTGCAGTCGGTTTTTTTCTTTTACGCGAAAAGAGTTTGTAACGCTAGCCTGTGAAAAATCATATTCTATAACAATACTGCATTTACATCAATGCGGGAAAGCTATTTAAGGAGGATTGCCGTGTATAACGAGGAGCAAAACAGCCAGCAGGGACCGCAGGAGTTCAATATGGAGTTTGGCCGGCAGGAGCTGGATGATTTTATCAAAAACAGGGTAGTGTACCCTGAAATCTATTATAAAATTCAGCCGTTTGTAATGGTCTGCTGTGACCAGATGGAGGTTTACGGGGACAGTATCCCGCCGCAGGAAGTAATCGACCACATGATTGAGCAAATATACAATGACGTCTGCCGCATCTACCCCGATATCGCGGAATACGCGAGGGAATACGATAAAACTAATAAGAGCCCTCAAATCGCCGAGGTGATAAACGGATTTTACCGCGGCAGGTTCCGCAGGAGGGGAATGCTGCGGGATATAATCGGGATACTGCTGCTTTCCGAGCTGTTCCGCCGCAGAAGGCGCTTTTATTAATCTGAAGCTACATAACAGGCCGGGATTTGCCGGCTTGTTTTTTTACCTGTATTGACTGAAAACCGACAAACCGCGCGTTTGGGGTTTGCGGCTTTGCCGGCAGGTCAGGTCAGCAGACCCGTTCCAAATCTTTTTTCAGCCGTTTGATTATCTTTTTTTCAAGCCTTGATATATACGACTGTGATATGCCGAGCAAATCCGCGACTTCCTTTTGAGTGTGCTCCCGGTTGCCGTTTATCCCAAACCGCAGGTGCATTATAAACCTCTCCCGTTCGGTCAACTGCGAAATACATTCAAGCAGCAGCTTTTTTTCGGTTTCCTGCTCGATGTTGCGGTTGACTATGTCCGGGTCGCTGCCGAGAATATCCGAAAGCAGCAGCTCGTTGCCGTCCCAGTCCACGTTAAGAGGCTCGTCAATCGACATCTCGTTGCGCAGCGGGGCGTTTTTCCGAAGATACATTAAAATCTCGTTTTCAATACACCTTGAGGAATATGTCGCCAGCTTTATGTTCCTTGAGGGGCAGAAGGTATTAACCGCCTTTATCAGACCGATTGTGCCGATTGAAATCAAATCCTCTATCCCGACGCCGGAGTTTTCAAATTTGCGCGCGATGTAGACCACCAGCCTTAAATTATGGGTTATCAGCTTGTCCCTGCCGGTGTAATCCCCCTGTTTTATCCGGCGGAATATCTCGGCTTCTTCTTCGGCGCTGAGGGGCAGCGGCAGGGTGTCCGAGCCGTTTATGTAATAACCGTCGTCCGCCTGCGATTTAATCAGCCTTATCCAAAGCTGCCGTATCCAAAACAGTATTTCCAGGATTACCTGCTGCATTTAACGCCGCCCCCTTTCCGCAAGGCATGCCATGTCGGTTCCGATTATCGCGTCAAATTCCCCACGTCCGAGCACCCGGCACACCGCGACAAAACACCCGGACAAATCGGCGTCCCCGCCTTTTAAAGTCCGCAAAGCCATATACTTCGGGCAGAAAGCCGGCAGCAGCCCGGCGCCGCTTACGGTTTTCAGCGGTATCATCCTGATGCGGGCGCCGGCGGCCGCGGCACAGTCCGCTTTAGAGGCTTCGCTGTAATCCAAAAGCGGCAGGATTGAACTTCGCAGCTTGTCGGAAAGAAAGGGCTCGATTGCCCCAAAGCGCACCACCGCAACCGGCTTGCCTGAAAACACGTCGGTCATGTGGTGGCCGGTGTCGTAAAGCGCGCGTAAATCCGCTCTGCCGCCGCAGTCGATTATAAGGCGGTAGTCCCTGCCGGCGGCCAGCCTTTTGTGGGTCAGCCGGTCGTACAGGCTGATTGCAAAGTAGTTGGCGACCGTCAGCGCCGTTAAGACGAGCGGGGAGACGTCGTAGTACACTATCCCGTTTATCACATAAAATCCCGACGGCGCAGCAAAAAACCAGATTGCAAACGCAATACCGCCGAACAGGGCAGATGAGACTAAAAAAACCGCAAGCTGTTTTATGTATAATACAACGCCCCTCCACCGAAACGCGATTTTGATAATGATACAGGCGCAGGCTGCCCTGATTAGAATGGATACAGGGGCGGGCAGCGGTGGAAGGAACAAAACCGCGGAAAACGCGCTGCCGGCAGCCGCTCCGGCGACAAGCCTCAGCCGCCTGTACGGCAGCCGCAGAATCCGCGCAACAGCGGACAAAAGAAGAAAGTCGATAAACAAATTGAGCGCCAATAAAACGTCAATGTATATAACCGGCATTTGTCGGTTCACCTCCGGCTGATTGCAGGCCCGCACTTTATTATACCGGCGCGGCAATGGTGATTATGGCGAAAAAAGGTTAATGGGCAAAATAAAAAACGGGACAGCCGTTTTGGGCTGTCCCGTGCGCTGTTTTGGGAATTATAGTTTTCCTATTAAGGATAAATACTCGACATACCAGTCGTAAACACTGGGGCCGTATTCGGCGCCTTCTTCAATGAATAACCAAAAAAGCAGATACAGAGAGGAAACAGAAAGAGCTGTTATCAGGGATATGGCGCCGATAACGGTGCCGGCGATTGCAAACCCGCCGCCGCGCTTCATTCCGACAATACCGAGCACCAGCGCCAGCAGCGCGAGGATTAAATTCAAAACCGGCACAAAGACTAGGAAAAATGCGACAATTGAAATCACAAATGAAGCAATCCCGATACCCGGCTCTTTGCGCAGCGGCGCTACAGGTATCGCCGGCTGCGGGTAACGTAAGGATAATGGTAATAGCCGTACTGCGGGAAATCCCGCCAATAATACGGATTATAAGGCGGCTGCCAGGACTGCGGGTACCGCGAGTGATACGCCGGCTCGGTGTCCGACCGCTGCCTCTGCCGGTTGGTCGGCTGCGGTATGTACTGCGGGCTTTTGCCGGAAACGCTATCCTGACGCGGAACCTGGCTGTTGCCAACCGTAGTATCGGAGTAATCGTGATTATCCATATAATGCCCTCCAGCCGTATTCAGATACCGCCGGTATAAGCGTGGGGAAAAGCGGCTTATTGTTTAAAACTGTTTTTGCCGGGTGAGTGCGGTAACACCGACTGATTGCTAAAACTGAAATTCGTTAAAATAATTGTCGAACTCATCGGAGTATACCATCGGCAACCCAATCAGGGCTATGATGAACGATACTGTTACCACAATCGATATTACCAAAGATAGCGCGCCGATTACTATACCGGCGATTGACATCCCGCCGCCGCCTTTAACTTTTGCGACGATGCCGAGTATCAGCCCGATTAAGGCGAGCAGTATGTTTAAAAACGGCGCCCAAAAGAATACAATCGATACTATTGAGATAACCAGCGACGCGATTGAAATGCCCGGCTCTTTCCGCTGTAAAGCGGCAGGCTGAGGGTAATAAACACCGGGCGGGTAATAACTGCCCTGCGGGGGGACGTTCTGGAAGGGCGGCTGACCGTATGCCTGCTGGTACTGGGGCTGGTTTTGGGGGTACTGCGGCGGCTGAGTTTGCTCTGGCTGTTCGGCAGCCGGATTCTGCGCAAACCAGCCGGACTGGCCGGCGGCAGGGGTATCCCGCGTGGCCTGTTCGGAATTGTTTTGCTGAACTGCCGCCTCGTTGTTTTCAACCGGGGTTTTGGAGTTTACGCTATTTTCAAAATCGTCCATGAGAATACCCTCCAAATCATTTTTATCGGGACGTTTGCTTATAATAACACGATACCAGAAATAACAAATTAATGCAATATAATAACAGGAATAAAATTTTCTGGTTTGAACGGCTTGGTCGGGTATCGGTGGTCGGAAACCGGGGATTATAGAATAGAAAAAAGCAGGGTTTTTGACGGCAACCCTGCTTTAATTTTTAAGGCTCTGTATAGGCGCGGGAATTCTGCCGCCGCGGGATATGAACCGGGCCGGAGACCATGTGTTCAGCGGCATTACCGGCCCGCCGCCGAGCAGGCCGCCGAACGACAGCTCTTCGCCGGCGCCTTTTCCGATGGCGGGTATCAGCCGCACTGCGGTGGTTTTGGAATTCACCATCCCGATTGCGGCCTGGTCGGCGATGATTGCCGAAATCACTTCGGCGGGGGTGTCGCCGGGGATTACAATCATGTCAAGGCCGACCGAGCAGACCGCGGTCATCGCCTCCAGCTTTTCTATCCTAAGGCAGCCATTGCGCGCCGCATTCACCATACCCGCGTCTTCGGTAACCGGGATAAATGCACCGGACAGGCCGCCGACATGGGAGGACGCCATCGCGCCGCCTTTTTTGACCGCGTCATTCAGAAGCGCGAGCGCGGCAGTGGTGCCGTGAGCGCCGCAGCATTCGAGACCCATTTCCTCAAGGATATGGGCGACCGAATCCCCGACCGCCGGAGTTGGGGCGAGCGACAAATCCACAATGCCGAACGGCACACCCAGCCGTTTTGAGGCTTCCCTCGCCACCAGCTGGCCCATCCGGGTGATTTTAAATGCGGTTTTTTTGACAATGTCGGCGACTTCGGTCAAATCGCAGTCCCCGGCTTTGGCAAGCGCCGCGCGCACCACGCCCGGGCCCGAAACGCCGACATTGACTACGCAGTCGGGCTCGCCCGTGCCGTGGAACGCGCCCGCCATAAAAGGATTGTCTTCGGGGGCGTTGCAGAACACCACCAGCTTGGCGCAGCCTACGCAGTCCCTGTCGGCGGTGAGCTCGGCAGTGCGCCGGATAATCCCGCCCATCAGCGCGACCGCGTCCATGTTAATCCCCGATTTTGTAGAGCCGACATTGACCGAGGAGCAAACCCGCTCGGTGGCGGACAAGGCTTCCGGTATGCTTTCGATAAGCTCGCGGTCGCCCGGGGAAAAGCCCTTGTGAACCAGCGCCGAATAACCGCCGATGAAGTTGACGCCGCAGGCGCGCGCCGCCTTTTCCAGAGTTTCGGCAAGGCGCACCGGCTCCTTTTTGGCGCAGGCTGCAAGTATCATAGACATCGGGGTTACCGCTATCCGCTTGTTTATTATCGGGATGCCGTATTCCTTTTCGATATCCTCCCCGGTTTTGACCAGATTGCGGGCATATCGGGTGATTTTATCGTATATACGCGCACATGCGCTGTCTATGTCGCTCTCGCAGCAGTCCAGCAGCGAAATCCCCATAGTAATCGTGCGTACGTCGAGATTTTCGTCCTGTATCATTCTGATGGTTTCGAGAATATCTTTGGTGTTAATCACGTTTAAATCCCTTCCAGCCTAATTAAACCTTAAATCCTGTGCATTGAATTGAATATGTCCTCGTGCATTGCTCGGACGGACAGCCCCATCTGTTCGCCCAAAGCGGCCATTTTGTCCGCAAATTCGGTGAACGGGATGGCGCATTTGCTGATGTCAATCAGCATTATCATCACAAAAAGCTCCTGCAATACCGACTGGGTTACCTCAAGAATATTGTTGTTGTATTCGGCACAGGCGGCGGAGATTTTGGCCAAAATCCCGACATCGTCCTTGCCGATTACCGTAATGACTGCCCGCATATTGAAATCCTCCCTAAAAAAGCGGCTGGCATTTTATGAAATATACCATTATTCTAACATAAATCCTGAGAATTGCAACGAATATTCGCCGCAAAAGAGCGGAGTTGCCGGCAGTATGAACAATATCGAAAAATTTTTTTGTAAAAATAATCAAAACCACGGATATTATGCTATAATAATCGAGTATCAGACAAACAATGCAGGAGGAAGGTAGACCAGTCGATGAATGCCAGATACTTTGTGGATTACCACACCCACACGGAGTTTTCGCCGGATTCGGACGCCGAGATGCTGACAGTCTGCGAACAGGCGGCAAGACTTGGGCTTTCTAGGCTTGCTATCACCGACCATGTCGAGATTTCGGCTTTTTATCAAAACGGGTATGACAAAACATCCGCGCTGTCTTTTGAAAAGGCCGGGGAGATGCAGCGACTTTTCAAAGGCAGGCTGGATGTAATCAGAGGGATTGAGCTCGGACAGCCCACCCACGATTTGGACACCGCCGAAAGGCTGCTTAAAGAATACGATTTTGATTTTGTGCTCGGAGCTTTACATAACCTAAAAGGCGAAAAGGATTTTTACTATTACGATTTTGAAAGCGTGGATGTCCGCAGCGTGATGGACAGGTATTTTGCCGAGATGCTTGAGATTGTCAGGTGGGGCAGGTTCCATTCCCTTGCCCATTTGACATATCCGTTCAGGTACATACCGAAGGGGAAATACCCTGAGGATTACGGTTTTTGGCGGGATGAGATTGACGAGATTCTGCGGCTGCTCGCTAGCAGGGGGATAGCGCTTGAAATCAATACCTCCGGGCTCCGCCAGCAAATCGACAAGCTGATGCCGGATTTGGCGATTATAAAACGTTTTCGCGAACTCGGCGGGGAGATGGTTACGGTGGGCTCGGACGCGCACAAGGCGGAAGATGTCGGGAAGAACATCCTTGACGGTATTCGGGCGGCCGCCGGCGCGGGGTTCGGGCATATCGCAGCGTTTAAAGGCGGGAAAGCCGAGATGATACCCATACCGTGATTTTCTTAATAATATTGTAATCGGGTTTTAAGTTGTGTATAATTTTCTAAATACTTTGGAAAGCAGGAGGGGTTGATTAAGAATGGATAAACTGCTTGAGCTGCTGGACAGGAACGCGCGGCTTACCGACGAACAGCTCGCAATCATGCTCGGCCGTTCTGAACAGGAGGTTTCGGAGCGGATTGCCGGGTGGGAGCGGGACGGGATTATCCGCGGGTACAAGGCTGTTATAGACTGGGAGCG
>LFTH01000011.1:0-330 GCA_001513365.1 Clostridiales bacterium DTU033
CATAAATACAAGGCGGCTGGCGGTAGCTGCGGTGCGGTGCAGGGGAGCGGGTTATTTCCCGCTTGCCTCGACAGGCGCGGACATCAAGCCGGCAGCGGCATACTATGGTGAGGCGGGCATGTTGCCGGCGGGGGTCCTGGGTTGGAATGGTTTAACAGGCCGGTTTGCTTATTTATACTTGTTTGCTGCATTTGCTGCTGCATGTCCGCATAAATATAAACGGGGTTTTGCTCAAAATGTTTGACGCGGGAACTGTTGAGGCTGATGGAATTTTTTGTATTTTCGTCAGATTGTGTTGACCATTACAGGCAAAACGCTTAAAATAAAAGT
>LFTH01000011.1:457-28769 GCA_001513365.1 Clostridiales bacterium DTU033
CCGGTACGACCGAGTATTCTTCAACGACTGATAGTACCGCAACCGAAACACAGACAGGTACCGAGCCGTCCGACACGACGACCACCGAAGGCAGCGCCACCACTAAAAAAGTCGTGACCACCACGACCAAAAAGAAATACTCAAAACCCGATACAGGCGAGGAACTGCGTGGGGTTTGGGTTGCGTATATGGAGTTGGACGCGATTTTTAAGGGCAAGACCATGGCGCAGGTGGAACAGGTAAAGTCGGAGATAGATACGATTATGATTAAAGCCAAAGGATACGGGCTTAATGCGGTGTTTTTCCATGTCCGCTCGCACAGCAACGCGTATTATATATCCGATATATTTGAACCGGCGGCAAAAGCTAAGGCGCTGATTGAAGGCGGTTTTGACCCGCTTGAATATGCGGTGGATGCGGCTCACAGCCGCGGGCTGGAAATCCACGCGTGGGTCAACCCTTACAGGATTGGGGCGAGCTCTAATTTCCCGAAAAGCGCGCACTTTAAAGGGTTTAAGGAAAACGAGGATTATTTTAAATCAGATGGCAATTATTTCTACAACCCGGCTTCGGACAAGGCTATCAATCTAATAGTGTCGGGCATTGAGGAGATTGTTCAGAATTATGACGTGGACGGCGTCCACTTTGACGATTATTTTTATCGTGCTGTTCCTGGGTCTTCGCCGGCGGCATACGAACAGGCGCTGTATAATAAATACAAATCCGGCGGCGGCAAGCTGCATATCGGGGGCTGGCGACGGGAGAGGGTCAGCGAGCTTATAAAGAAAGCATATACCGCGTCGCACAAGCGCTCCGGCTGCGTTTTCGGGGTGAGTCCCAGCGCGAATGTGGCTAAAAACCGAGATGAATACTATGCCGACGTTGAAAAATGGATGAAGAACAAGGGTTATCTTGACTATATCTGTCCGCAGGTTTATTTTGGATTTAAGCATAAAACATGGGCGTTTGATAAAACAGTCGACAGCTGGGCGGAAATGGAGCGCCACGACAGCGTCAGGCTGTATATCGGGCTTGCCCTTCACAAAATCGGGACGGTAAACGACCAGCATGCGAGAAGCGAAGAGGGCAAAAGCGAATGGAAAACCTATGACGATATTATGAAGCGTTCACTGCTTTATGTCCGTTCAAAACCCGAATGCGGCGGTGTAATCTTCTTCAGATACGAGTTTTTCATGGCGTCGCAGATGAAGGAGAGTAGCAGTTGGATTAAAGAAATTGCGGTTCGAGAGGTTGAAAACCTGCTGTCAGTGTTGAGACCGTAACTAATGGACTTGTAAAGGAATGGATTAAAAATGCGGAAGCGGCCAAAAACCAGACATAAGCATCCCGGTATTGTTGCGGGTTCAATATTGACAATATCGCTTTCGCTGCTGTCAGTTGCCGCGCTGCTTACGGTAAACAGCGGCGTGTTGGCGACCATGTCTTCTTTTATTACAGGCGGCGAAAGCCCTGTGCCTGAAATTTCGGATATTCCCGATATTTCGGATACAAACCCCGCTGAGCCGCATACCGGCGAGAGCGAGCCGAGCGCTGATGAGCCGCCGTTTGAGCAGGATATCGTTTTTGCGAAGCCCAGCCAGCTCAAAGGGGTCTGGCTTAAAGCGGGGGCGGATTATTATTTGAAAGAAAGCGACAGCGGCGAGGCTGTCAGGGCACAGATTGACGCGGCTTTCGAAAAAATTGCCGAATGGGGTTTTAACACCGTTGTTGTGCCCGTGTCTGTCGGCGGGAAAATGCTGTTTCCGTATAATGACGGGCAGGAGATTGTTATTAAAGACCATGACGGCAGCCGGTTCGACCCGCTTTACTACATACTTGAACGCGCGAGGGACAGAGGGGTTTTTACATACGGCGTGATTGATTTGATGGTCAATTCCGAAGGCGGCCCCGACCCCAGCACCCCCGACGGCGCAGACGCAATCCGGGATATGGCGTCCCGGGCGGTTGAACACTGCCCTTTTGACGGCTGGCTTATCGAAAATCCGGGTTATGCTTTTGGCACGGCCGGCAGTTTTGCCGAGTACATGAAGACCATGCCCGGCGGCGGGTTTGAAAGGTTTTTAAAAGACAGCGTTACGTCTGTGGTTATTGATGTAATAAAGATAATCAAAAAACAAAGCGTTAATCTTTATGTCGGCCTGCTTGCCGACGGGGTGTGGGCGCATTCCACATCCGATGAAAGGGGCTCGCAGACCAGTTCGGTTTACGAGTCGCTGACAGACGGGTTTGCCGATACGCGGGGATGGCTGATTGACGGACTGTTTGATTTTGTGATGGTCAAGAACCCCTATTCTACCGAGGATAAAACGGCGCCGTTTGGCAAGGTGGTCGAATGGTGGGCAAAGCTGTGCAATGAAATCTCAATTCCGATGTATGTCGCGCACGATTCCGCCAAAGTCGGCAGCGGCGAAGCGGGATGGAAGTCGCCTGACCAGTTGGCGAAGCAGGTGCTGGCGTGCAAAAATCGTCAGGAATGGTCGGGAAGCGCGTTCACATCCTTTACCGCGCTTAAAAACGACACTTCCGGCAGCACCTCGGCTGTGGTCAGAGCTTTCAAGGGCACGCTGAATGAAAAGTATATCAGCGATAAACTGATTATAAATACACCTGCGAAAACGACTATTACGACCTATGAGTCAAAAATCAATATACGCGGCAGCGCGGACCCGAATTTTGACCTTTTGATGAACGGCAAAAAGGTAGAGCTTTCCGAGCACGGGTTTTTCTCGCTGGATTTTAATCTGCAGATTGGGTTGAACACCTTTACCTTTAAGCATAAAGGGGAAACGGTTACATATAAAATCACATACAGGGTGGTTATCCTGCAGAGCATTCAGCCCGCGTCCTCTTTAAGCCTGGACGGCGGCACTGTCCTTATAATAAGCGCGGTTGCCCGCAAAGGCTCCACTGTTTATGCGACAATCGGCAGCAAAAAAATTGAGATGAAACAGGTGGCAAGGCAGTCGGACGAGGAAGAAGGCAGACAGGAATCCGACTACGCCGACTATGCGGGCGAATACAAGCTGCCCGCGGGAATAATCAATAAAGCGCAGAACCTTGGAAAAATCACGGTGTACGGCAGCTACAAGGGCCTTAGCGAGACCAAAACCGGCGGACAGATTACAATCAAGGCGCTACCGCTGCCTTCCCCCGACGACGACAAGCCGATGATTACCGGGGACGACAGCCCGATTGACCCCGGAAAAGGGGACAAGGTGCTTAAAACCGGCGAGATTATCACTGTAACAAAGAACTATGCCGAGACTTTTGACGGAAACACAGCAGACGACTGGTCCCGGCCAAATAATGCCTATCTGCCGAAAGGCACAACAGATGTAGTTGTGGGACAGGTTTTCGGTGTAAGTACCTATTACCTTTTGGGTTGCGGCAGACGGGTATATCAGAAGGATGTTGCCACATTTATCAAAAATGGCAAGATTACCGCCAACAAAATGTCCGGCGCCTCGGTCAGCGTTAATACCAAAGCCACCACCATTACATTGAATTCAATATGGCATGTGCCCTATAACTTAAAGCTGCTGCCGCAGAAATACCGAAACGAAAACACGCAGGCATACGATATCAGCTCATTTACAGCGGATTATGTCGATATCATTTTCTCGTATACCACCGAGGTGAAAGACGCTCCCAATGTCTCTTCAAGTCCGCTGTTTAAATCAGCCGAATGGATAAAGGGCAGCAATAATACATATACACTGCGGCTGCATTTGAGGAACAAAGGGGTTTTCTACGGTTATTCGGTGGGCTGGGACAAGGAAAAACTGGTATTCTCCTTTAAAAACCCGACAGTAATCCAATCCGAGAACAAGCCGCTTACCGGCAAAAGAATTGTGATTGACCCCGGGCACGGCGGCACCTCCCCCGGCGCTGTTGCCGGTAAAGTCGAGGAAAAGGAGCTGGCGCTGAGGTTTTCGCTGTTGCTTAGGGACAAGCTGGCGGCAAAGGGCGCTACGGTGATTATGACAAGAACCGGCGATACCCTGCCGGACAAGCTGCTCAATCCTCCAAGCCTTTACGCGAGGACCAATTTCGCGCGCAACAATTACACCGATTTGTTTATCAGCATACACATGAATAGTGCCACAAACAGCGGCGCAAGAGGTTATACTATACATTATTTCAATGAATATTCGTATGTATTGGCCAAACAAATTGATGTGTATGCCAAACGCGCGTATGAAAGTTCAGGCGGAATGAGCAACCGAAGCGAAACCGTCTGCTGGGACCCGTTCGCGGTTACAAGGCTGCACGACTGCCCGGCGGTGCTGCTTGAATGCGGGTTTATGTCCAACACGAAGGAGCGGGAAATGCTGATATCCGATACGTACCAGCAAAACCTGACCACAGAACTGGCGAACGCGTTTGCAGCCTACTTTAAGTCAATATCACAGATTGCCGAAAAGACCGCGGTGTCGCCGGCAACAACAGCCGCGCCGACCGAGGCGACCACAGTCGCGACAGTTTTGCCGGCGGGATTGATTGCGCTGGTAAGGCGGAGAAAACGCGCAGGTAAAACAGCCCGTGTCGCGTAACGGCGGCGTTTCCATAATAAACGGGTGAATACGTTGGTTTTAACCTTAAACTGCGACGAATGCTGCAACAGATACGAAAAAACGCTCGGCAGGGGGCGTTTTTTCGTATCTGTGTCTATTTTATCTAGTATACCAATATGGTATACTAGATAAAGGAACAGGAAAAATGCGATTTAAGGGGTAGTAAGAATGAAGACGACAAAAAAACTGCTTGCACTATTATTCGCCGGCATTTTGTCATTTGCCTTGCTGGCCGGCTGTGCCGATGATAAGGCTTCTTCAAAGGCCGATGAGATTTCATCGGATGTTAAGACCAAAATCAATGTCGCGGTTATCAAGGGGCCGTCGGGGATTGGAATGGTAAATCTGATGGAGGAAAACTCCGAGGGCTTTGCCGCCAACGATTATAGTTTCAGCATTGTTTCCTCTCCGGAGGAGATTGTGAATAAAATCAGCAGCGGGCAGGCGGATTTGGCTACTCCGCCCACAAACCTTGCGGCCGCGTTATACAAAAATACAAGCGGCAAGGTGCAGATGCTTGCCGCAAGCACCACGGGCGTGCTTTATATCATGGAAAACGGGGAGACCATTAAATCGGTCGCCGACCTTAAGGGCAAGACCATTTATTCCACCGGACAGGGCGCAAATCCCGAATATATACTGAATTATATCCTGAGCCAAAACGGGATTGACCCCAAAAAGGACGTAACAATCGAGTTCAGAACAGAAAACGACGAGCTTGCGACCCTGCTGGCGACCGGAACCGCCAGGATTGCGCTTGTCCCTGAGCCGTTTGTAACCACAGTAATGACTAAAAACCCGGATATAAGGGTCGCGCTTGATATCACCGAGGAGTGGGAGAACGCCTCGGGCGGGGAAAGCCGGCTTTTGATGGGCTGCGTAATCGGGCGCAGGGAATTTGTGGATAATAATCAGGAGGCGGTGCTTGAGTTCCTGAACGAGTATAAGGCCTCAATTGAAAAGGCGATATCCGATGTCGAAGGCACCGCCGCGCTGTGCGAGAAGTACGGGATTATCCCGAAGGCGGCGGTAGCAAAGGCGGCTTTGCCGAGGTGCGGCTTGACATATATTGATGGACAGGATATGATGGAGCAGATAAAGGGGTATTTTGACGTTTTGTTCAACGCCAATCCCAAGTCGGTCGGAGGGGCGCTGCCTGATGAGGCGTTTTACTATAACCCTAAAAAGTAATAAACTGTTCAAAGGTTTAGTTGCTGCCGTGTTCTGGGTCGGGGTATGGCAGCTTATCAGCATGGCTGTGGCGCAGGAGCTTCTTGTTCCTGCGCCTTTGGCGGTTTTAAGCGCTTTGTCCGGACTGATTAAGACTATGGAGTTTTGGAGGATTACCGGCATATCGCTGGCAAGGATTATGTTGGGCTTTTTGTCGGGGATTGCGGCCGGTTGTATTGCCGCCGCACTTACCACCAGATTTAAGGCGGCCGACTGCATTATATCTCCGTTTTTGCGGATTGTGCGGGCTACTCCGGTGGCTTCCTTTACCATTCTGGCGCTGGTGTGGATTAACAACGACTGGCTGCCGGTTTTCATCTCTTTTCTGATGGTGGTGCCGATTGTCTGGAGCAATCTTGAGAGCGGGATTAAGCAGATTGACGTCCAACTGCTTGAAATGGCGAAGGTTTACAGACTGGGTTTTTTAAAGACCCTGATTTTTGTCAGGATACCGTCGGTAATGCCGTATTTTATGGCCGCCTGCGCCACCGCTATGGGGTTTTCGTGGAAATCGGGGATTGCGGCCGAGGTTATCAGCCGTCCCGGGCTGTCAGTCGGCAGGCAGCTTTACAACGCAAAAATCTATCTTGAAACCCCCGGCGTTTTTGCATGGACAATAACGGTTGTTTTGATAAGCCTCTGCCTTGAAAAGCTGCTGGCTGCGGCCGCCAAAAAATTCGGCAGCCGCTTTAACGCGTAGGGGGGATTGGGTTGGCGATAACTTTACGCGATGTATCGTTCTCGTATGACGGCAACAAAAAAATCCTGGACGGGTTTTCGATAGAGTTTCCTGAAAAGGGCGCGGTCTGCCTGATGGGGCCTTCCGGCTGCGGGAAAACCACCCTGCTTCGCCTGATTGCCGGACTTGAACATCCGCAAAGCGGCACTGTTACGGGACTTGAAGGTTTGAGGGCGGCCTATGTCTTTCAGGAAAACCGGCTTTTGCCGTGGATGACCGCTTTTGACAATGTCGCGATTGCCTCAGGCGGCTTTGGCAGGCAGCCCGACGCCGCTGTCTGGCTTGAAAAGATGGGGCTTGGCGGCAACCAGCTCAAACGCCCGAAAGAGCTAAGCGGCGGGATGAAACAGCGGGTGGCGATTGCAAGGGCGCTTGCGGCCAAAGCAAATTTCATTATTCTGGACGAGCCTTTCGCCGGGCTGGACATCTCACTTTGGCAGCAGATATCGGATATGATTTTGACCGAGTATTCCGATAAATTGATTATACTTGTAACCCATATCCCCGAACAGGCTGTGGCGCTGAAGGCCGATGTTATAAAGCTTGACGGGCCGCCCCTCCGTTTTGCATGACCGCCTGAAAGCCGCGCCAAAAACAAAAAAACTAAAGCGCCGGCTATTGACTTTTCGGCGCTTTTCGTCTAATATATATCAGGTGCACGGGCCCGTAGCTCAGATGGGAGAGCGTACGGTTCGCATCCGTAAGGTCGAGAGTTCGATTCTCTTCGGGTCCACCAGAACAAAAATCCTGCCAGTTTTATTCGGCAGGATTTTTGCAATGAATGCTGATTAAAAGATAAAATCTAAAGGCCGCTTTGCCGTAAAACCCGGCAAGCGGCCTTTTAAAAATCTTATTGCGCTTTCAGGTGATTGCGTATGAACGGCACCACGTCTTCAGGCTCGATGTTTAAGACCAGCGCAAACTCGTTGTTGATAAGCCTTTCCGCGGTATTTAGGATGTTTTCGTCGGCGGCGTACAGTTTCCGCCCGCTTTCAAGCCGTTCCTCCCTGTGCTGGTAAAGCGCCTTGATGAGTTTTAGTATTTCCTTCCTGTTGCCGGACTTGATAATCTGGCTGAACTTTTCCCTGCGCTGTGTGTCGTTGCTTATCCACGTGGTTTCCTCGTCCGTAATTGAATCGATTAATTCGTAAACTTCCTCAACTGTGAGTACCGGCTGCATTTTTCTTATGACGTCCTGATTGTCGGCAGGGACATATATCGACGAATTCTTTGCATGAACGGGTTCCAGTATATAGTATTCCTTTTCTTCAATGCTCCCAAAACTTTCTTTCCTGTAATCCACTACTCTGCATACGCCAACTGTGCCGTAAACAACATATTCGTTAATATCAAACATCTCAATCCTCCGAATTACCTAACCATGGCATTTTCCCACCGTAATACAATTTTGCAATCCGTTCCTGCTTTTCTTCGTCCAGACTGGCGAGGCGTTCCTCCCAGTACCGCGTCGTGTTAACCATCTCTTCGTACGATTTCATGAAAGAACAGCCAAGACCCTGACACGTTTTCATGTTCAAAAGTGTGCAGCCGCCGTTTTCGGATAAGGAAACACAGTTGGGAAGGTCAAGCATGTGCAGGCCTTCCTGTTTGTTTGCGCTGTTGCTCGGTTTTTTGTCCATAAGTATTGTTCGCCCCTACTCAAAAACGTGTGGTATTCGATAACAGCCTGTTATCAAAACAACACGCCGTATAATCATTATAGCATAGTTTTTATCTTTTTGTAATAGGTAAATTCCATAAAAGCCCGCCGGTAAAGGCCTGTGAATTTAACCCCAATGATAGCATTGGCAATTATTTGAAATTTTAACCCGCAATTTTTTATTATTAACGATTGACTTTGGCTGAATTGACTGTATAATAATAATTGATTTCCAAAAATGAATATTCTTCGGTACAGGTGCCCGGCTCGCCGGGAGAATAGGGAAGCGGGTGAGATTCCCGCGCGGTCCCGCCGCTGTGATTAGCAGAGCTGTTTCCATACCGCCACTGGAGTTTTCCGGGAAGGCGGAAACAGCGAAACCTTCGGTTGCTGCTATAAGCCAGAAGACCTGCCTGTGCTGACGATGTCCCCTCTACGGAAGATAGAGTCGGCATAATTTTTCTAAAAAACCGTTTTTTCGGCGATTGTGCTGCCCGCTCTATCGAGCGGGCGGTTTTCTTTTCCAAAAAAGAGGGTTGGAAATCAAAAAATCGGGAGGCTTCCCTCCGAAAAAGGAAAGGAAAGTGTAAGGATGAAGGCAAAAGCAAGAAAAACTGCGGCATTGCTGCTGGCCGCAGCTTTCCTGATTGCAGCCGTTTCGGGCTGCGCGGGAAAGGAAAAAGCGGAGTCGGCCGCGTCAAAATCGGAAGGTTCTGTCGTAACGGTCAAAAACGCCAACGGGGAAGATGTGAAAATCAATGGGTCCCCCCGGCGGATAGTGGTTCTGCCGATTTGGGGCGCGGAAATAATCATCGATTTAATCGGCACCGAGCGGGTTGCCGCCGTATCCCCATGGATTGACAATCCGGTTACCTCGGCTTGCGCGGAAGAGGCGGCAAAAATCGAGGGCAGGGTTACAAGCAGCGAGGCAGAAAAGATTGTGGCGCTGCAGCCGGATTTGGTAGTGCTCGACACCTTCAACGATTTTGACGGCTCGCTGACCGCGACCCTGAAAGAGGCCGGGATAACGGTGCTGACCCTTGCTTCCCCGACTTCGTTTGAACAGATTGGCGACAGGATTGACACCATCGGGAAGGCGCTGTTTGTGCCCGAAAAAGGGCAGCAGCTGATTGAAGAAATGAACCAGCGGCTGTCAGAGGTAAAGCAAAAGGTGAGCGGCGTTTCAAAAAAGGTTAAGGTTATGTTTTACGAGGACTACTACGGCACCGACGGCAAAAGCACCGGAATGCTCAGCGCATACGGCAAAGGCTCCCCGTTCGACGCCATAGCCGAGGCCGCGGGCGCCGTCAACGTGTGCACGGCCGAGAATTATTCGCCTGTGAGCAAGGAAACCGTGATTAATGACTGGAAGCCTGAGCTTTTGGTTGTCCCCGGCATTAGGTATGACGAAAACTTCAATCCGGTCGACGACGGGGGCGAGAGCATAATCGCGGCGATTAAAAAGGATAATTTGTTAAAGACCCTGCCCGCCGTAAAAGACGGCAGGATTGTGGCATTGACTGAAAAATACCGCGGGTCCACTTCCCACTACATGTCCTACGCGGTTGAGGAGCTGGCAAAAGCCTGCTATCCCGATTTGTTCGGCGAATGATTGCTCAAAGGCGCTGTGATGTGCTTTTTATAAGATGGGGAGTGCTTTAATGGAAAATTCGGCAAAAAAAAGGGCGCCGCTGCCGGCGGCCGCAGTAACGGTAACGGGGGTTATTGCCCTGCTTGTTACCGCCGTGGTTTCGATATATGTCGGTAGCACATCAATCGCCATAAGCGACGTGGTGCGCTCGCTGCTGGTCTTTTGCGGGCTGGCGCCGCGCGACTCGGTGAACCCTGCGGTGTACCTCGCGGTAACCTCAATCAGGCTGCCGCGGGTAATCTGCGGCGTTTTGGCCGGCGGAGGGTTGGCGATTTCGGGAGCGGTAATGCAGGGTGTGTTCCGAAACCCGCTGGCCGACCCCGGTCTGCTGGGGGTTTCGGCCGGCGCGGGGTTTGGGGCTTTGCTGGCGTTTAAAACGGGGCTGGCCTCGTTATTTCTGCTCCCCGCCTTTTCTTTTGCCGGCTCGCTTGCCGCGGTGGCGTCCATCATCGGGATTGCTTTTGCGGTGAGGGGCGGCAGGACGTCCTCGATTACGCTGGTTATGAGCGGGATGGCGGTAAGCGCGCTGTTCAGCGCTTTTACCTCGGTTTTGCTCACCCTTTCAAACGAATATCAGGTGAACAATTATATATTCTGGACTTTGGGAGGTCTGTCCAACAGGCGGTGGGAGCATGCGGGCACCATGGCTTTGCCGGTGCTGCTGTCCGCCGCCTTGCTGCTACTGCTTTTGGGCAGGCTTGACGTCATGATGTTGGGGGACGAACAGGCAAAGGCGCTGGGGGTCAACAGCGGTCAGAACCGGGTCGTGATGATAATGCTGTCATCCCTGTGTACCGCGTCCATAGTATGCGTTACCGGCCCAATCGGGTTTGTGGGACTGATGGTGCCGCATATCATGCGCCTGATTGTAGGCCCGTCCCACCGGTTGCTGTGCGCCGCTTCGTTTTTTGCGGGGGGAGTTTTTCTGACTCTGTGCGATTCGTTAATCCGGTGGTTTTCAAGGTTTAATGCACGCGAGTTTTCGGTCGGGATAATAACCGCTTTGCTCGGCGCGCCGTTCTTTTTGTTCCTGCTGGTCAAAAAAAGCGGCTCGGCGCCGGAATAAGGTTTTTGGAGGGCGAGATGTCGGACGTATTTGTAAAAGCCGACCGGATAAGATTTTCGGTAAAACGCGGCGGCAGTGAATATGAAATACTGAACTGCGGCGGGTTTTCTGCCGCCGCGGGAGAGTTTGTGGGGATAGTAGGGCCGAACGGCGCGGGCAAAACGACCATGCTGAAGGCGCTTGCCGGTCTGATTAAGCCCGAGGGCGAAATCAGGATAAGGGACCGGGGCGGCAGATTAAGGCCGGTTGGCGAGCTTTCCTTTCGGGAGAGGGCAAGGGCGGTCTGTTACATGCACCAGGATACCTACGTCCCGTTCGCGTTTACGGCGCGGGAAGTGGTCGCGATGGGCAGGTATCCGTGGCAGGGGAGGTTTTCAAATCCATGCTCGGCAGATGATGAGATTGTAAACGAGACGATGGGGAAGGCTGATTGCGAGGGGCTGTCCGACCGCTTTATCCAGAGCCTGTCGGGCGGGGAGCGGCAAATGGTTATGCTGGCGAGGGCGTTAGCGCAGGATACCCATATCATCCTGCTCGATGAGCCGACATCCAGTCTTGATATCGGGAACGCGCAGAAAGTGCTTAAAATCTGCCGCGAGCTTGCAAAAACGGGACGCTGTGTGGTCGCCGTACTGCACGATTTGCGGCAGGCGGCCTTCGCCTGTTCGAGGGTCTGCCTTTTAAGCCACGGCAGGATTTTGGACAGCGGAGACGCTTATCAGGTTTTGAACGCCGGGAATATAGAGCGCGCCTACGGGGTAAAAGCGCAGGTGTTCAAAAATCCGGCCGGGCAGTGGGACTACTTTATAAATTAATAATTAATAATGGATAATTGCGGTGTGGTTACAATAAAACATTTTTATGACATTTTAAAGTCTGCGGGTTTTGCGGTGTTATATCGCCCTGACTGACGTCCGGCGCTTTAAAACTCGCTTGACAAAAAGGCGTGACTGTAATATCATACTTTATGTGAGTGGGCTGAACAGCCGCGTGGGGCGTCCAGCGCCCCATGAGGAAAGTCCGAGCACCACAGGGCGGGATAACGGCTAACAGCCGCCGGGGGCGACCCTAGGGAGAGTGCAACAGAAATATACCGCCGCTTTTTGCGGTAAGGGTGGAAAGGTGAGGTAAGAGCTCACCGGCACATAGGCGACTATGTGGCCCTGCAAACCCTATCCGGTGCAACGCCGACCGAAGCGATACATCGGCCCGATGTGCTTCAACAGGCGGCTTGAGCTGCATGGCAACATGCAGCCTAGATAGATGGCTGTTCATGACGTTTTGTCAAGACAGAACTCGGCTTACAGGCCCTCTCAAACACTTTCAATCACAGGCGCTTCCGGCATGGGAAGTGCCTTTATTGTTGAAACTTCTGGCACAAGTACCGCCGGCAGGCTTTGACTGGGAAATCGCCAAGGCAACACCAATCAAAAGGGCTGAGTTGATTTGGATGACTCTGTAAAAAAAATTATTCCTGCGTCGGTGCGCGGCGCCCTTAAAAGCAGGGGGATTGACTGCGCCAAAATCCGCTGTGCGGCAAAAGCCGACATCACAAGCCAGGGCGAGCTTCGGAACACATATCTGCTGCTGACCGACACAAGCCTTGTTTTTGCGGTTTCGGATTATTCCGGCGAGATGGTGTTTTCGGGGATTGCCTCCGCAAAACACAGGGTTGCTGAAGGGATAAGCGAGCTGTACGAGTATCCGTTTTGCAGGCTTTCGCGGCCCAAGATATTAAATCAGGTTGTCGGTGGCCTGTTTGTTGTCGACATTGACGGGGTGGAAAGGTGGCTCTGCCGCTTTACGGGCACAAGAATGAGGGAAATGCACCGTTTCCGCGAGGCGCTTGCGGCAAAGCTCGCGGACAGGGAGATACCGGAGCAGAAGCCGGATGAGCCGGAGGTCTGCCCGAAATGCGGGATGCCGTATCCCGAACGCGGCAGGTTCGTATGCCCAAAATGCATGGAAAAGCGGGCGGTGTTTTTCAGGATACTCGCCTACTTTAAGCCCTACAAATTCAGGATTTTCGCCCTGTTTTTGTGCATGGTCGCGACCGGCGTTTTGAACACCCTGACTCCCTACCTTACCGGTACCGTTCTGTACGACAGGGTTTTGAGGCGCGACCAGTCGTTTTTGGATACAATCGGCATAGCCGGGGATTTTTTTGCCGCGCTGCTGGCTTTAGTCATATCGCTGGCAATCCTTCAGCTTGTTCAGCAGCTTGTCGGGGTGGTTCAGGGCCGGATTAACGCCTTTATGGTGCCGGAAGTGGTATCAAAAATCAAGAAGACGGTATTCGCGGCGTTGCAGAAGCTCTCAATCAGCTTTTTTACAAGCCGGCAGACCGGCAGCCTGATGCAGAGGGTGAACGGGGACGCGAACGAAGTCATGGCTTTGTTCATTGACGGCCTGCCCTATCTTGTATACAACGTCTTCACCTTCGGGTTTGCGGCAGTGGTGATGTTCAGCATGGACTGGCGGCTCGCGCTGGTGTCGTTTATTTTGCTGCCCCCGCTGCTTTTTATAAGCTACCGGCTGATGCCCCGCCTGTGGCACGCTAACGGCAAGCGCTCAAAGACAGTTCGCTCGATGTATTCCCTGCTTAACGACGGTATCGGCGGAGCGCGGGTGGTCAGGTCGTTCGGGCAGGAGGATTACGAAAACCTGAGGTTTTCAAGGGTCAACGAGGATGTACGGGAAGCGGAAATGAAGGTGGTGCAGTACGGCAACAAGTTCGACATCGCTTTCAGCCTCGCGCGCGAGGTGCCCGCAATTCTTGTCGGGAGCCTCGGCGCGGTGTTCATAATCAATTCTCCGGGCGTTTTTACATACGGAATGCTGATAACCTTTGTCAACTACCTCAGCATGCTGCAGGGGCCGATGCAGTTTATCTCCTCGATACTCAGATGGTGGTCAAGCAGCATGAACGCGGCCCAGCGGATATTTGAAATCATAGACTCAAAGCCGGATGTGGTTGAGCGCGCCGACCCGGTGGATTTGGATATAAAAGGTGAAATCACCTTTAACGATGTCAGTTTTGGATATGAGCCCAACAAAATGGTCTTAAAAAACATCAGCTTTACCGTAAAACCGGGGCAGGTGCTGGGGATTGTAGGCAAGTCGGGCGCGGGAAAGTCAACGCTGGTTAATCTCATTTCCCGCCTTTATGACGCCGACAGCGGCGAAATATTGATTGACGGCGTCAACATAAAGGACATATCCTTTAAATCCCTGCACGGAGCGGTTGCGATGGTAAGTCAGGAGACATATATTTTCATGGGCACGATAGCCGAAAACATAGCCTATGCCCGGCCGGACGCTAGTCGGGAGGAGATTATAAGGGCGGCGCAGATTGCGAGCGCGCATCCGTTTATCAGCGCCCTTCCCGACGGGTACGACACCATAATCGGAGCCGGTGGGCGTGAATTGTCCGGCGGAGAGAGGCAGAGGATTTCGATAGCAAGGGCGGTTTTGGCCGACCCCAGAATACTTGTACTTGACGAGGCGACCGCTTCGGTGGATACCGAAACAGAGCGCGCAATTCAGGAGGCTTTGGAAAAACTGGTGCAGGGCAGAACCACGATTTCAATCGCGCACCGGCTGTCCACCCTGCGGAACGCCGATTATCTGATAGTTTTAAAAGACGGAGAGATTGTAGAGAGCGGAACCCATCAAGAGCTTGCTGCCGCCAAAGGGGAGTATTACAAGCTCCTCCAGCTTCAAGCAAAGGCGCTTGCGATGAGAGGTATCGGAGACTGACGAAGGGAGCTGACCATGGAATGCTGAATGAACACGCGGTCAAAGAGGACGACATAATTGCCCAGCAGAAAAAAGTGGTTGAGGATATCATCTCGGTGCGGCTGATTACCGAAGAAAACTCGGTTTTTGAGCGTACCGAAGGCGGATTTGTCAGCCTTGAGTTTACGGACGGGAACGGAGAGAAAAAGTTTTACAGCAGGGTTTCGGTTCACCAGTGTTTCCCGTATTCCGACCCCGACCGGTACATATCGGTGCGCGAACCGGACAGGGACGGGCGGGAAATCGGCCTGATAGAGGATTTGAACAAGATGTCAAAGAAGACTAAAGAGATGATACTCGAACAGCTTGAACTGCGCTATTTTGCGCCCGTGATAATAAAAATACGCAGTATCCGCGACGAATACGGCTATTCATACTGGGACGTGATTACCGACAAGGGGCCGTGCAGGTTTACTGTCCGCATGGGCGGCAGCAACGTCTATTCAATCGGGAAAAACAGGTACCTTGTCAACGACATTGACGGGAACAGGTTTGAAATCCCGGATTTATACAAGCTGACCGCAAGAGAGATAAAATTGCTGGATTTGTATATATGATATAAAGGCGGTGTCGGGTTGAATTTATGCTACACATTGCCGGACGAGCTTTTTGAAAAGGTCAGACCCGTGCTGAAAGGCGAAAAAATAATCTACTGCCTGCCTTTGGATTTAAACCTCAACGGGGAATTCACAAAATTCGGCTGGACGGTGGTTACCCGCCGCAGGCTGGTCGTTATCAGCGACGACCAGATTGGCGAAATCATAGAGCTTTCTGAAGCCGATGAGATTATCTGCTCCCACGAGGTAAACGGCGGTATCCTGATAGCAAGGCAGGACGGCAGCGACAGGCTGCTCGCAAGGTTCAGCATGAGGTATTTGACGCAATATTCCTATGTCGCACGGGGGGCGACATTGTTCTGCCGGGGGGACAGTCGGGTGCTCGAAAATCAGGAGCGCGAAAAGTACTGTCCAAAATGCGGCAAGGTGCTTCCCGGTACGCAGGGATGCCCAAGGTGTGCCAAGTCGGGCAGGATGTTCAGACGGTTTTTGGAGTTGTGCGGCTCGTACGCGATAAGGCTGTCGGCGATTACAATTCTGATGGCCGCGACATCGGCGATTACCGTCAGCCAGCAGTATGTCAACCGCAGGTTTATAGATAACGTGCTGGTCCCGGCGACCGGTACTTTGGGCGAGATTTCGGCATTTTTCTTTACAATGCTGCTGCTGACAGGCGCGGCTTTGGCGCTGACCGCGTTCAATACAATATGGAGCAACAGCATCGGCACCAGAATAAGCCGGGATTTGCGCGCGCGGGTCTATGCCAAAATCAACCAGCTTTCACTTGAGTTCATCAGTTCAAGGCAGGCCGGCGAGCTTATGAACCGGGTTGTGCACGACACCTCGCATATCAGGGCGTTTATGGAGCATGCGTTTGCCCAGATGTTCACAAGGATATTCATAATGGCGGGCGCGCTTATTGCGATGGTTACCATGAACTTTAAGCTCGCGCTGCTGACTTTGGCTTTTGCACCGGCCGCGTTTGCGCTTATCCGGGCTTTCAGAAGGATGGAAAGAAGATTATGGCGCCAGCAGTGGCGGTTTGACGACAAGGTGAACAACAGGCTGCAGGACGTCATCTCCGGAATCAGGGTGGTCAAATCCTTCGGGCAGGAAAAGCGCGAGACCGAGCGCTTTGAATCCTATGTCGACAGGATGACCCATATTCAAAAGCGCAACGAGCTGTTCTGGGCGACGCTGTACCCGTTTATTACCCTGATTATAACGTCCGGGACATTCCTTATTTATTACCTCGGCGGCAGGGACGTGCTGAACGACAGGATGACGCCCGGACAGCTGATACAATTCATCGCTTACGCCAACATGCTGTATATGCCGCTGCAGTTTGTCAGCCGCCTTCCGCGCATGATTATGCGCCTTAAGACGTCGATAGAGCGCATTAACGACATATTGGACGAAGAGCCGAAAATCGCCGATTCCCCAGACGCTGTGGACATCGAGATAAAAGGGGATGTAGAGTTTAAAAATATCACTTTCGGCTACAAGTCATACCAGCCGGTGCTTGAAAACATCAATTTGTCGGTCAGAAAAGGCGAGATGATTGGGCTGGTCGGCTCGTCGGGCACTGGGAAATCCACCATGATTAATCTTTTGATGAGGCTGTACGACCCCGACGAGGGCAGTATCCTGATTGACGGGGTGCCGATAACCGCGATATCCAAAAACAGCCTTCACAGACAAATCGGGGTGGTGCTGCAGGAGACCTACCTGTTTTCGGGAACCCTGCTTGAGAATATCCGCTACGCAAACCCGGACGCCTCCCGGATTGAGGTGATAAGGGCGGCAAAAATAGCCAATGCCCACGATTTTATCACCCATTTCCCGAACGGGTACGACACCTATGTGGGCGAGCACGGGTATACCCTGTCCGGCGGAGAGCGCCAGCGTATCGCAATCGCGAGAGCCATTCTGCATAACCCGCGGATTATAATTCTGGACGAGGCCACCAGCAGCCTTGACACCGAGACCGAGTATCAGATACAGGAGGCGCTGGAACGGCTTATTGCGGGGCGCACCACCTTTGCGATAGCCCATCGTCTTTCCACCCTGCGCAAGGTGGACAGGATAGTGGTGCTGGACAATCACAGAATAGCCGAGGTCGGCAGCCACAATGAGCTGATGCGCAAAAAGGGGATTTACTACAAGATGGTGATGGCGCAGCTTGAAATGCACAGCGTCAGAAAATAGCTAAAAACCCGCCGGACACCGGCGGGTTTTTAAATATTCTTGACGGTTGTTGAGTGGGAGGCTAGACTGCCAAAAACGCTATTTGTTCCCTAGCCCCTGAAATAGTTTACCCCGTTTTCAAATATCGGCTGGTACTTGTTGCCCGGCACGTTTTTATACAGGTTGGGGCCGCGGCGTTCGCTGTGCGCCATTTTGCCTAACACCCTGCCGTCCGGGGAGGTGATGCCCTCGACAGCGCAGAGCGAGCCGTTGGGGTTCCATTCGATGTCGGTGGAAGGCCGGCCGTCCGGCGTTACGTACTGGGTTGCGATTTGCCCGTTTTCGGATAATTTCCGTATAATCTCGGCAGAAGCGTAAAACCTGCCTTCGCCGTGGGATACCGGCAGGCAGTGAATTTCCCCGACTTTACAGCCCGCAAGCCACGGGGATTTGACCGAGGTTACCCTTGTGTAAACCATACGGCTTACATGCCTGCCTAATGTGTTAAAGGTCAGGGTGGGGTCGTGTTCGGACAAATCCGTAATCCTGCCGTATGGGACAAGGCCGAGCTTTATCAGCGCCTGAAATCCGTTGCATATTCCGAGTATCAGCCCGTCGCGCTGCTGCAAAAGCTGGTCTATCGCGTCTTTAATCCGTGGGTTTCTGAAGGTTGTAGCGATGAATTTGCCCGACCCCGCGGGCTCGTCCCCGCCGGAGAAGCCGCCGGGCAGCATTATTATCTGACAGTTGCGGATTGCCTTCTCAATCCTGTCAATCGATTCCTCTATCGCGGCGGGGGTCAGGTTCCTGACCACCAGCACCTCGGTTACAGCCCCCGCGCTTTCAAAGGCGCGCACCGTGTCGTATTCGCAGTTGGTGCCTGGGAATACCGGAATAAACACGCGGGGCTTGGCGTACCTGACCGCAGGTAAGGCGGCGCCGCGTTTGTCATAAAGCGGGACGTCGGGGGACATCTCTGGTTTTACCTTAGGCTGAATAGGGAATACCGGCTCAAGCGGCTCAAGCCATTTTGCGATTAAGCTTTCAAGCGGCAGTTCGGCGCCGTTTATAATCACCGCCGGCTTGTCGATGGTCGAGCCGATTACGGTGTAGTCCAGCCCTTCAAGGCAGAGGTCCCCCTCTTTAAGCTCTACCACAAAGGAGCCGGCGAGCGGCGCGAACAACATCGTGCGGTCGGGGCTGCCGTGGAAGGCAAAGCCCAGCTTGTTCCCAAAGCACATCCGCGCGACCGCGGCCGCCATTCCGCCTTCCTGCACCACCGAAGCGGACAGGATTACTCCGTTTTGCACCAGTATTGATACCCTTTCAAAAAGTTCCATGGTTTTTCCCCAGTCGGGGAGCCGGGTCTGCGGGTCGGTGGGCAGCGGCAAAAACGCCACCAGCGAGCCGGGGCTCTGAAACGCCGCGGTGCCCGCCTGCGAAGCCTTCATCACCCCGACGGCAAAACTGATAAGGGTCGGCGGCACGTCGAGCTCGTTAAAGCTGCCGGACATCGAATCCTTGCCGCCGATTGACGGCACGCCCAGTTCTTTCTGGGCCAGAAATGCGCCGAGCAGGGCGGCGGCGGGTTTTCCCCAGCGCTCCGGCACGTCGCGCAGTCGTTCGAAGTATTCCTGAAAAGACAGCCTTGCTTTGAAGGTGTCCGCGCCGAGCGCGGCCAGCCTTGCAAGCGAGGTTGTTACCGCGTAAGCCGCGCCGTGGAACGGGCTCCATCTGGATATCCCTGGCATAAAGCCGTAAGTCATGGCTGTGGCTGTGTCGGTTTCCCCGTTAAGCACGGGGATTTTCGCTACCATCCCTTCTTCGGGGGTGAGCTGGTATTTCCCCGCGAGCGGCATAAGCACGGTGGCGGCGCCGATGGTCGAGTCGAAACGTTCCACCAAGCCCTTTTGCCCGGCCACTTCAAGCCGTCCGAGGTTTTGAACAAACGCCTCCTCAACCGGGATTACCGACAGCTCACCGGGGATGGAAGTCCTGTAATCGGCGCCGGGATTGGGCGGTACGATTTTAACGCTGGCCGTCGCGGTAACGCCGTTGGTATTCAAAAACTCTCTGGATAAATCCACTATCAAATCCCCGCGCCATTTCATGCGCAGACGTTTTTCTTTGGTAACCGTGGCGACCGGGGTGGCTTCGAGGTTTTCTTCATCAGCCGCCGCTATAAAGGCGTCCACGTTTTCGGGGTGCACCACCACCGCCATCCGCTCCTGCGATTCGGAAATCGCGAGCTCGGTGCCGTCAAGCCCCTCGTATTTTTTCGGTATTTTGTCCAAATCTATGTCAAGCCCGTCCGCAAGCTCGCCGATTGCGACGCTGACGCCGCCGGCGCCGAAATCGTTGCAGCGGATAATCATTCTTGAGACTTCGGGGTTGCGGAACAGCCGCTGGATACTGCGCTCGGTCGGCGGGCTGCCCTTTTGCACCTCGGCGCCGCAGGTGTGGATGGATTCCAAGGTATGGGGTTTGGAAGAACCGGTCGCCCCGCCGCACCCGTCGCGGCCGGTGCGGCCGCCGAGCAGGATTACGACATCCCCGTCCTTCGGGATTTTACGCACTACGTTCTCTTTCGGGGAGGCGCCGATGACCGCGCCTGTTTCAAGCCGTTTCGCGACATATCCAGGGTCATAGAGTTCGGCGACATGCCCAGTCGCGACCCCCACCTGATTGCCGTACGAGGAGTAGCCGGCGGCGGCTGTGGTTGTAATCTTTCTGGTGGGCAGCTTGCCGGGCAGGGTGTCGGACACCGGTACCCGCGGGTTCCCGCTTCCGGTAACCCTCATCGCCTGATATACGTAAGCCCGCCCGGCGAGCGGGTCGCGGATTGCGCCGCCGAGGCAGGTCGCGGCGCCACCGAACGGCTCTATTTCGGTCGGGTGGTTGTGGGTCTCGTTTTTAAACTGCACCAGCCATTTTTCGACCCGCCCGTTCACTTCAACCGGCACTTCGATTGAGCACGCGTTGATTTCGGCGGATTCGTCAAGGTCCGGGATAAGACCCCGCTTTTTGAGCAGCCGCATTCCCATGGTCGCCATATCCATCAGGGTAACGTTCCTTTTGCTTTCGCCATCGCCGTAGACTTCCCGGCGCGCCTCATAGTACGCGGCCAGAGCAGCTTCCAAAACGGAAGAAAGGCTTCCTTTATCAATCTCGATTTTGTCAAGCCGGGTCAGAAAGGTTGTATGCCGGCAGTGGTCTGACCAGTAGGTGTCCAGAACCTTGAGCTCGGTGATGGTGGGGTCCCGCTTTTCAATATCCCTGAAATAGCTTTGGCAAAAGGCGATATCGGCGTTTGACATCGCAAAGCCCATGGATTTCCAGTAATCCGTGAGTTCCTGTGAAGACATGCCGATAAACCCGGATACCCGCTGGACGTTTTCCGGCGGGGTTACCGGAGAATCGAGGGTGTCGGGCTTCTGGTCCGAGGCTATTCTGGATTCGACCGGGTTTACAAGGTAGGTTTTTACCCTCTCAAGCTCCTCGCCGCTGACGTTGCCGTAAAGGCAGATTACTTTTGCCGAGGCGACCCGCGGACGCTCCCCCTGTGTCAAAAGCTGTATGCACTGCGCGGCAGAGTCGGCGCGCTGGTCATACTGCCCCGGCAGGTATTCCATCGCGAACATCTTCCACCCGTCGCCGGGGTTAAAGTTTTCATAATATACGTTGTCCACGTTGGGCTCCGAAAACACAATGCCGCAGGCGCGCTCAAACTCGTCGGGGGTAACCCCCTCGACGTCATACCTGTTCAGCAGCCGCAAATCCTTAATCGAATTCAGCCCAAGGTTGTCGCGCAGGTCAGCCAGAAGCTGCCTTGCCTCGATATCAAAACCTGCCTTTTTTTCAACAAAAACACGAATTACCTTCTGCATTATTCAACCCATGCCCCTTCTTTAAGAAATCTCGCCGCAGCATTAAAGGCGGCAATCCGGAAGCCGGTGCAACATAAGATGTGTAATAAAAACATAATTATATTATCACAAAATCCTTCTGATAAAAAGAGGAAAAAATCACGATTATCCATAAAACGGTGGAAAAACTATTGTATAAAAATCAGGCAATGTGTTTTTGCTCAGGCGTTTTAGCCGGCCTCAAATCAAAAAAGCGTTGAAACCGCTTTGAAATCAGTTATAATATCAGTTATAATAAAGTTAATGGCCAGCGGAAAGGTCGTAAAACGATGATAGATTTTTTAAAACGGACATGGGCGGATATTAATCTTGACGCCATCAGGCATAATTACGCCGAGATTACAAAAAAACTCTCCCCCGGCTGCAGCGTGATGGCGATAGTCAAAGCCGACGCCTACGGGCACGGGGCCGGTATAGTGTCCCGCACCCTCAAAGATGCGGGGGTTTCGTGGTTCGGGGTGTCCAACCTTGACGAGGCAATGCAGATACGAAACGAGGGTTTGGACGACCCAATCCTGATACTCTCATATACCCAGCCGGACAAGGCTGCGCAGCTGGCAAAATACAATATCGCGCAGTCGGTGTTCGACCGCAGGTATGCCGAGCGGCTTGGGGCCGAAGCCGTTAAAGCCGGAGTTACGGTGCGGGTGCATGTAAAACTCGACACCGGAATGTCCCGGCTCGGCTTTTTCTGCCCCGGCGAGAACGGGCTGCAAAAAACCATTGAGGATATCGCGGCGGTCTGCAGCCTGCCGGGGCTTTGTGCCGAGGGGGTTTTCACCCATTTTGCGTCGGCGGACGAAAGGGAGGACGGCGACTATACTCAAATGCAGTTCGAGCTGTTCTGCAAGGTAATCGGCGAGCTTGAAAAGCGCGGGATTAAATTCCCGCTGCGCCACTGCTGCAACAGCGCCGCCGCCATAAGGTTCCCGAAGATGCACCTTGATTTGGCGCGTATCGGGATTGCGCTGTACGGGCTGTACCCCGCCCCGTGGATGAAGGAAATAATCCGGCTTTCTCCGGCGATGGAGCTTAAGACAACCGTCTCAATGCTGAAGACAATCCCCGAAGGTACCGCGGTCAGCTACGGCAGGACGTACAAATCCAAAGGCGTCGCCGCGGTTGCCACCGTGCCGATTGGTTATGCCGACGGATATCCGCGGAGCATGTCCAACCGCGCCGAAATGATTGTCTGCGGCAAACGGGCAAAAGTGATAGGCAGGGTCTGCATGGACCAGTCGCTGCTGGACGTAACCGGGATTGACGGAGTGGACGAAAACTCGGTTGTTACCGTTATCGGCAGGGACGGCGGCGAGATGGTTTCGGTGGACGAGATATCAGAGCTGTCCGGCACCATAAATTACGAGATTGTATGCCTTATCGGCAAGCGGGTGCCGCGCATTTACCACAGCGGCGGAAAACTAATCGGGCAGTTGAATTATATCAGAATGCAGGAGGAATTGCTGTGAAAAGACAGTTCGCGTTTGTTCTGGCGCTGCTGGCGGCTTTGGCAGTATTAGGGGGCTGCAAGGCCGAAAAACGGGAGGAAACCAGCGATGAAACCCCCAGCACCATCGGCACCGCCCCGCCGCTTTTGGATATTGAAGTGGACAAGCTGATTACGGTGGAGCAGGTCAGCGAAGTTTTGGGGTTTGTGGTCAGGCCGCCGCATTTGGCGGATGAAAACACCACTGCCCGCTATTATTCCGAGGATTCGCTTTCCTACCTTGAAATCAGCGTGCAGGAAGCCACCCGCGGAATGTTTGACGAAACCGTAAGCCTGTACGAGGACGCGGCCGACGTCGATGATATCGGCCTTGCCGCGATATGGAGCGCCGAGCAGATGCAGCTTTTGATATTTAACGGCGAGTATATGATTAGCATTACCGTTTTCATCGAGGATAAAAACAACGAGGATTTGCTTGAGAACGCGCGCGCAGTCGCCGGGATAGTTCTGGATAAGCTGGGAGTGTCGGATGAGTAACGTCTTTGACCGGATATACAGGATAGTTTCGCGTATCCCGAAAGGATATGTAACCACATACGGGCAGGTCGCCTGCCTTGCGGGCAACCCGCGGTGGGCGAGGGTGGTCGGTTTCGCGTTGCACGTCAACCCCGACCCCGAAAGAATACCCTGCCACAGGGTGGTGAACCGTTTCGGGGAGATGAGCGAGGCGTTCGCTTTCGGCGGGCGGAACCGGCAGCGCGAGCTGCTGCTTAATGAAGGGGTGCCTTTTCTGAATGACGGCAGGGTGGATTTGAAACGGTGCATGTGGTGGGGGGATTAGCCCAAAGCATAAAACATTTTTCCCCGGCATATTTTAAAAGGAAAGAATATGCGGGGGAGAGGATGGTATGCACTGCCGTATTACGGATATGCATAACAAAGAGGTAATCAATTTAAGCGACGGTACCAGACTCGGATGTGTGGACGACGTGGAGATTGACACCTGCACCGCCCAGCTTGTCGCGATTGTGGTCCACGGCAGGCCGAAGTGTTTCGGGCTGTTCGGCAGGGAGGAGGATATCGTCATCGGGTGGCGCAATATCAGCGTCATCGGCGAGGATACCATACTGGTCAATTTCGAATGCCCCTATAAACCGCACCACAAGCGCAAAGGGCGCGGGATTTTGACTGACATATTCTGCTGCCGATAAGCAAAGATTTTGGGCACTTGATTTTTTTTGACGGTTGTGTTAAGTTATTTCCAACGCTAAACGCTTTGATGGAGAGAGTACCGCTGAAATTCCCGCGAAAGAGAGGGCTGCCGCCGGCTGAAAGCGGCCCGCGGGCAATTTGGCAGGGAAGTTCACTCCGGAGCGGCGGTGCTGAACGGCCGGTTTTCGGTTAAGTAGGCGACGACGTCAGGCCGCGTTACAGGCCGCAGAAGTGTTTGCCTTTGGCAAAAACAAGGGTGGTACCGCGGAGGAACAGCCTTCGTCCCTTTTTGGGGCGAAGGCTTTTTGTATGGCGGCGTTGGCACCCTTGCCGCAGACATAAAAGGAGGAATAATCTTGAAGGAGAAACTGGAGCAGCTGCGCGCACAGGCGCTGGACAGCCTTAAAGGGATAAAAGACAAAAAGGGTTTGGACGAGCTGCGAATCAAAATCATGGGCAAAAAGGGACAGCTCACCGAGATTTTGCGCGGTATGGGCGCTCTGCCGGCGGAGGAGAGGCCGAAAATCGGGCAGCTTGTAAACCGGATAAGGCAGGAGCTTGAGGAAAGGTTCGGCGAGGTGGAGGCCGAGATTGAAGAACGCCTAAAAAAAGAGCGGCTTGCCTTTGAAACAGTGGATATAACCATGCCCGGCAAAAAGCGCAGAACAGGCGGGCTGCACCCCTTAAGCTCGGTTTTGGAGGTTCTTATAGATATTTTTGTCTCGATGGGATTTGATGTTGTGGACGGGCCGGAGGTGGAGACGGATTACTATAATTTCGAGGCGCTGAACGTGCCAAAAGACCATCCGGCGCGGGATACGCAGGACACCTTCTACCTGACCGATAAATTCCTGTTGCGTACCCAGACGTCCTCCGCCCAAATCAGGGTGATGGAAAATCGCAAGCCCCCGATAAGGATTATCAGCCCCGGCAGGGTGTACCGCGCCGACGAGGTTGACGCCACCCATTCCCCGGTCTTTCATCAGGTGGAAGGACTTGTGGTGGACAGGGGGATTACCATGTGCGACCTCAAAGGGGTGCTTGAGCAGTTTGCACGCGAAATCTACGGGCCGGAGACCAAAGTGCGCTTCAGGCCGTCATTTTTCCCGTTCACCGAGCCTAGTGTTGAGGTGGACGTAAGCTGCGGCGAATGCGGCGGGCAGGGCTGCCGTGTTTGCAAGGACGCAGGATGGATAGAAATACTGGGCGCCGGAATGGTACACCCCAACGTCCTTGCGGGCTGCGGGATAGACCCTGAAATTTACAGCGGGTTTGCCTTTGGTATCGGCCTTGACCGCCTGACCACCACAAGGCATAAAATCAGCGATATCCGTCTGCTGTTCGAGAACGATTTGCGTTTCCTTGAGCAGTTTAGCTGATTGCCGGGAAAAGAATACAACCGAAAGGAAAGGGCGCATAAAATGAAAGTGTCGTTAAACTGGCTTCGCAGGTATGTGGATATTCCGGTTTCGGTGGAAGAACTGTGCGATAAAATGCTTCAGGCCGGTTTTGAAGTCGAAAGCGTTGAGGATTTGTCAAAAAGCATGGAGAATGTGGTAGTCGGCAGGATTGAAAGGATGGAAAAGCACCCGAACGCCGACAGGCTGCAGGTATGCCGGGTGGACGTCGGCGCGGGTGAACCGGTGCAGGTGGTAACAGGCGCCGGCAATGTGTTCGAGGGCGCGCTTGTGCCGGTCGCGCTGCACGGCTCCCGCCTGCCGAACGGCATGCAGATTAAGAAGGGAGAACTCCGCGGAGTGGAGTCTCTTGGCATGCTCTGCTCCGGACAGGAGCTCTGCCTTAAAGAGAGCGACTACAGGGGCGCCGAGGCGGACGGCATATTAATCCTTTTGGACGATTACCCGCCTGGGACCGACATGCGCGCCGTGCTTGGGCTTGACGATG
The DNA here is from genome assembly GCA_001513365.1 of Clostridiales bacterium DTU033. GTDB lineage: Bacteria > Bacillota > Clostridia > Oscillospirales > Acutalibacteraceae > Avimonas. The sequence goes on from LFTH01000011.1 coordinate 26,431, forward strand.
TTATTATAGACTTTTCGGTTACCGCCAACCGTCCGGACTGTCAGAGCATACTGGGGATAGCCCGCGAGGTGTCGGTTGTTTTAAAGACGGAGTTTAAAAAGCCCGCTCCTTTATATAAGACAAAAGGCGGGGATATAAACAGCTATATTTCGGTCGAGGTCAGGGATTACGAGCTCTGCCCGAGGTATTTCGGGCGGGTGGTTACCAATGTCCGTATCGGGCCCTCGCCGGATGGGATGCAGAAATTCCTCAAGGCCTGCGGAATGAGGCCGATAAACAATATCGTGGACATCACCAATTTTGTTTTGCTGGAAACCGGCCAGCCCATGCACGCGTTTGACCTTCGCGACGTCCGCGGCCACAGGATAATTGTCCGGCGCGCTGAGAACGGCGAAAAAATAACCACTTTGGACGGCAAGGAACATACCCTGAGCCCCGAAATGCTGGTGATTGCGGACGCCGAACGCCCCTCCTGCCTTGCGGGGATTATGGGCGGGCTGGACAGCGAAATCAAGGACGATACCACCGAAATCTTCTTTGAATCAGCGAAATTCCGCCGCGACAGCGTCCGCCATACCGCGCGCACTCTCGGCGTTCGCACCGAATCCAGCGCGCGTTTTGAAAAAGGCACCGACATCTATAATGTTGAATACGCGATGGAGCGCGCGTTAAGCCTTATATACGAGCTCGGCGTCGGGGATATTGTGGAGGGTGTTATTGACTGCAACGACGGGCTTCCGCAGGAGCGGGTACTCAAGGTAACCGTGTCGGGCGTCAATTCCCTGCTGGGCCTTGAAATTCCCGGCGAGACAATGGTTGAAATCCTGAACAGGCTGTCAATCAAAACCAGCCTGTCGGGGAATACCCTTACCTGCGTTATCCCGTCCTTCCGCGACGATATTGAAGGGCGCGCTGATATCGCGGAGGAAGTGATGAGGATATACGGATACCATCATATTGTCGGCACGCCGATGAAGGGCCTGGTTGTCAGGGGAAGAAAGTCGCATGAAAGGCTTTGCGGCGACCGGATTAAAAACTGCCTTGTCGCGCAGGGGCTGCATGAAATCGCGACCTATTCGTTTATCAGCGAAAAGGCGCTGGATATTCTGGGCATAGAGCAGGACGACCCGCGCCGCAGGGCAATCAGGATTTTGAACCCGCTGGGCGAGGAATACTCGGTAATGCGCACCCAGTTGGTTTACAGCATGCTGAACGTCATGTCCATAAATTACAGCCGCAAAATCCCGGCTGTCCGCTTTTTTGAATTGAGCAAGGTGTTTGTACCGGATTCGGTACCGATAACAAAACAGCCCGAAGAACGCCCCGCCCTGTCAATTGGGCTGTACGGCGAGCAGGAAGACTTTTTCACCCTCAAAGGCATAGTCGAGGCGGTACTGGCCGAGTTCAACATTGTGCCGGAATATCAAAGGAGCGGCGAGCCGCACCTTCATCCCGGCAGGCAGGCCGCCGCGGTTGCGGACGGCAGGGCAATTGCGGTATTCGGCGAAGTACATCCCGATACCTCCGAGAAATTCGGATTTAACAACCGGGTTTATGTGGCTGAAATCCGCGCCGATATCCTGATGGCGGCTAAAAAACCGCTTGCGGTTTACAAGCCCCTGCCGAGGTTCCCGGCAATCGAGCGCGACCTTGCGCTGGTCTGCGACGTGGGCATGCCGGTGGCTGAAATTGAAAAGGTAATCAGGGAGCACTCCGGGGAGTACCTCGAAAGCGTCCAGCTGTTCGATGTGTATCAGGGCACCCAGATAGAAAAGGGCAAGAAAAGCGTCGCTTACCGGCTGGTGTTCAGGTCCCCCGAATTCACCCTCAAAGATGAGGATGTCGAGCCGGCAATGAACAGGGTGATTGAAGAATTAAGCGGGAAAGGCTGTTATCTCAGGTCGTAAGCCCTTGCAAAAAACACCCTAATAAAGTATAATCAATTCGTACGGTTTTTTAGGGTTACCGCCGGCTGTGGACGGATATAACGGCATTAGAGCGGAGGGATGATATGCTGGACAGGACCATGACCTTTTCCATCGGTAAGGAAAAAGAGCAGGAGATGAAACAAATTCTTACTGCTGTTTACGATGCTCTGCGCGAAAAAGGATACAACCCCATTAACCAGATTGTGGGATACCTGCTTTCTGAAGACCCGACATATATCACCACCCACAACAACGCCCGCAGCCTGATACGGAAAATAGACCGCGACGAACTTCTGCGGGCAATCGTCCAGAGTTATCTCAACGACTGAGAACAACCCCCTTGCGGGGTTGTTCAGACTGTCGATAAACAGGCATTTTCACGCGGGTGAAAATGCCTGTTTTCTTTGAAAT
>LFTH01000050.1 GCA_001513365.1 Clostridiales bacterium DTU033
GGGATAAAAAACACAAGGATAATCAAAGCCGATATGCTCATCAAAATCTTGTTCTTGTCGTGGAACCTGTTTGAGAAAAAGTCAGGCAGGGTGATGGAGTTATCCGCTACCACCGTGTACCGGCGCAGCCTTTTGGCCACAACAATCCAGTTGATATATGTACCTAGAGCGAGCCCAATCGCGGTCCAGCTGGCTTCCGAAAAACCGGATAAATACGCAAGACCGGGAAGGCCCATCAAAAGCCAGCTGCTCATGTCCGAGGCCTCCGCGCTCATTGCGGCGACCAGCGGGCCGAGCTTTCGCCCGCCGAGGAAGAAGTCGCTGGACGTTTTATTCCGCCTCATGTAAATCAAGCCGATACACAATACAACGATAAGATAAGAAACCATTGAAACAGTCATCACAATTTTTTCCCAGCTCATTTAACATCCCTCTCCTTTTTAGATAAAGCGAATCGGAAAAATCAAGATATATATAAAATTATTTTTCCCTATGTTTAATGCTGTCCCAGTATTCCTTGTACGCCTGCTCGGTCTTGTTTTCGCCGGGCTTGTAATAAATCCGGCCGCGCAGTATATCGGGAAGGTACTGCTGCGGTGTCCAGTTGTCGGGGTAATCGTGCGGGTAGAGATAAAACTGCCCTTTTTGTTCCGCGTCTGCCCCGTCATAATGCATGTTCTGCAGATGCCGGGGTATCGGGCCGGTAAGCCCCGCTTCGATATCCGCCATCGCGGCGTTTATCGCCTCGTAGCCCGAATTTGATTTCGGAGCAAGGCTCACCAGAATAACCGCGTCGGCCAGCGGTATCCGCGCCTCCGGCAGGCCGACCTGCAAAGCTGCGTCCACCGCGGCTTTTACAATCGGGATTATCATCGGATAGGCCAGCCCGACATCCTCGCATGCGCATACCATCAGCCGCCTGCAGGCCGACAAAAGGTCCCCGGCGGACAACAGACGCGCCAGATAGTGGATTGCAGCGTCGGGGTCGGAGCCGCGCATGGATTTTTGGAAGGCCGACAGTATGTCGTAGTGCTCGTCGCCCTCTCTGTCGTACCTCATCGCGCTGCGCTGCGAAACCAGCTCCGCGGTGTCCAGTGTTACGCGCAGGACGCCTTTAGAATCCGGCTTTGTGCCGAGCACGCACAGCTCTGCGGCGTTGATTGCCTTTCGCACGTCCCCGCCGCACGCCATGGCTATGTGAGGGGCAACCTCCGGCTCGACAATGATATTGAGCGAGCTTTCTTTTGCAAGGTAATCGAACGCCTTTTTTACGACCGGCTCAATATCGGCCGCGTCAACCGGTTTAAACTCAAAGACAGTCGCCCTGCTCAAGAGCGCGCCGTAGACGTAGAAATACGGGTTTTCGGTAGTCGAGGCAATCAGGGTAATTCTGCCGTTTTCGATGTGTTCAAGCAGGGTCTGCTGCTGTTTTTTATTGAAATACTGGATTTCGTCGAGATACAGCAGCACGCCGTTCACTGCGGCGAGGGTATCCAGTTCCTCCACCACCGCTTTGATGTCGGCGGTGGAGGCGGTTGTTCCGTTCAGCCGGTGAAGCCGCATATCGGTTTTTTCAGATATAATGCGGGCAAGAGTGGTTTTGCCCACGCCCGGAGGGCCGTAAAAAATCAAATTCGGAATTTGTCCGGATTCAATTATGTTCCTCAAGGCTTTGCCCGGAGCGAGCAGGTGCCGCTGACCCGCGATGTCGTCAAGGGATTGGGGTCGCAACCGGTCAGCCAGAGGCGCTGACATTGCAATCCCTCCTTTAATCTGGTTTGTTACGCTAGACCGAATATATCGGGTACTTGGCGCAGAGCGCCTTTACCTCTTCGCGGATGTACTCCGCCTTATTCTCAAAATCGGTTACCGCACAGGCGATGAACTCGGCTATCAAATCCATCTCGTTTTCCTTCATGCCGCGGCTGGTAACGGCGGGCGTGCCGATACGGATACCGCTTGTAACAAACGGGGACAGCGGCTCGTTAGGTACGGTGTTTTTATTCACCGTGATATACACTTCGTCAAGTCGGTGTTCAAGCTCCTTGCCGGTAATGCCGGTGCTGCGCAGGTCAAGAAGCATTAAATGGTTATCGGTGCCGCCGGAGACGATGTTCATCCCGCGCAAAACCAGACCTTTGGCCAACACCGCCGCATTCAGCCGTATCTGGCGCTGGTACTGCCTGAATTCCTCTGTCAGCGCCTCGCCGAAACAGACTGCCTTGGCAGCGATTATATGCATTAAAGGCCCGCCCTGAGTGCCCGGAAATACCGCCTTGTCAATCGCCTTTGCGTACTTTTCGCGGCAGAGGATTAACCCTCCACGCGGGCCGCGCAGTGTCTTGTGGGTTGTGGAGGTTACGACGTCGGCATAGGGTACCGGGCTGATATGCTCGCCGGCCGCGACAAGCCCGGCTATGTGGGCCATGTCCACCATCAGCAGCGCGCCGCACGAGTCGGCGATTTGGCGAAGGATGTCAAACCGGATTTCCCTAGAATATGCGCTCGCGCCCGCGACAATCATGCGGGGCTTGACTTTGTTCGCGAGCTCCATCAGTTTATCGTAATTAATGCGGCCGGTATCTTCGTCAACGCCATAGGGCACGAAATTATACAGTATTCCGGAGAAATTGACCGGGGAGCCGTGGGTCAGGTGCCCGCCGTGCGCCAAATTCATGCCCAGCACCGTATCTCCCGGCTTCAGCAGCGCCGCATAGGCCGCCTGATTGGCCTGTGCCCCCGAATGTGGCTGGACATTGGCGTGCTCGGCGCCGAACAGCTTGCAGGCGCGCTTGCGAGCAATGTCTTCCACAACATCGACATACTGGCACCCGCCGTAATAGCGTTTTCCGGGATAGCCTTCCGCGTACTTGTTGGTAAGAACAGTTCCCATCGCCGCCAATACCGCGGGGGAAACGATATTCTCCGAGGCGATTAACTCCAGATTGCGCCGCTGCCTGTTCAGCTCATTTTCCATGGCAAGTCCCACTTCGGGGTCTGCCTGTTTTACAAATCCGATGGTATCCAGCATTTTGGAATGCATACATCCGCTCTCCTTTAGAAAACATATAGTATAATATATCACTATTTTTATAAATTGCCAATAGCTAATACGCGGCCTTTTTCAGTCAGGCAAGCCGCCGTGTCCTGCCGGCACGGCGCAAACGCCCGAAAACCGCGCGTGTCTGTGCGGGGTGTTTAAATATTCCGCCCGCTGTGTTATACTGTTTTTGAAGTTTATTGCTGAATAAATATTCATAAAGGTGTGGGCCGGCTGTGAAGACCCTTGTTGTCAAACCGAACGACGCCAACCAGCGGATTGATAAATTCCTGCAAAAAACATTTAAAAACCTGCCCCCGTCAATGATGTACAAGGGGATTAGGAGCAAGAAAATCAAAATCAACGGCAAAAGGTGCGGCATATCGGATATTGTCCGGCAGGGGGATGTGGTAACCCTGTACCTTCCGGACGATGTATTGATAAGGACAGCCGAAGGGCTTGACTTTTTGTCGGCGCCGGCTGAGCTTGACATTGTATATGAGGACCAGAACATTCTTATCCTCAACAAAGTGGCGGGGCTGCTTGCCCATCCCGATTACAGGGGTACTTCCGACACGCTGGTTTCGCGGGTTAAGCGGTACCTTTATGAAAAAGGGGAGTATGACCCCGAAAGTGAAAACAGTTTTGCGCCCGCGCTTGTCAACCGGCTTGACCGCAACACCAGCGGACTGGTAATCGCGGCTAAAAATGCCCCCGCGCTGCGCGCGCTCGCCGATAAGATGAGGAACGGGGAAATCAGGAAGTTTTACCTTTGCGTTGTCTGCGGAGTGCCCGATAAAAAAGAGGAAACCATCGAGGGCTTTCTGACAAAGGACGAGGCAAAAAACATGGTAGGTGTCGGCGGGCAGGGGCAGGGCCGTTCACGGAGAATAAAAACCAGATACCGCGTGATGCAGGAAAAAGGCGGCTTTTCTTTGCTTGAGATTGAGCTGCTGACCGGGCGCACGCATCAAATTAGAGCGCACATGGCCTCAATCGGCCATCCGGTTATCGGCGACCGGAAATACGGCAGCGCCGATGCCAACAAAAAAACGGGATTTGACAAACAGGCGCTCTGCGCATACCGCCTGGTTTTTGACTTTAAAACAGCGGTGGGCAGCGCCGAAGGCGGTTTGCTTGATTACCTTTCCGGCAGGGAGTTCAGACTCGGCAGGGTGTGGTTTGAAAAGGCTTATAAAAGCATAAAAGGATAAGAGCGGGCAGCGCCCGCCCTTTTGCTTTGACAGGTTTATTTATTGACTTTTATCAGCCCTCAGTGCGAGTTTACGCAGACCCCGCCGACCGGACGGAGGTTAAGCACATGACAGCTTCCCTCGCCGAAAACCTTTTCAATCCGGCTGCGGAATTCTTCCAGCAGCCCGGCGGGGACGAAATTCTGAGTAGTGCCTGCAAAACCGCCGCCGTGCACCCTCCACGCGCCCTGATTGTTCAGGATTCCCTGCGCAAGGCATAGCGCCAGCGAAAGGCCCTGTTCTCTTGTATTGTTCACGGTATAGACGTTCTGCAGGTACTCAAACGAGGAGTGCCCGGATTCAACCACCAGCCGCTTGAATTCCTCAAAATCGTTGTTTTCAAGGGCTTCTATCTGCAGCTTTACCCGCTCGTTTTCACGCATAAAATGCAGGGCGCGCAGGACAGCCCTGTCGCCGTGCTGCCGGCGAAGTTCGGGTATTCTTTTCATCAATTCCCCGATTGGAACCTCGCGCAGGCATGACGCTCCGAGCGCATTTGCAACCGCTTTCATTTCAACCGTTACCGAGGCGTATTCGTCGGTAAGGTCGGCGTGGTTTCCGCCGGTGTCCACTATGCAAAGGTGGTACCCGGTTTTTGAAAAGTCAAAATCAACCTTTTTGACGTCGGGGTTTTGAGGGTCTGCAAAATCAATCGCGATAACTCCGCCAATCGAGGAGGCCATCTGGTCCATCAGCCCGCAGGGCTTGCCAAAGTGGGTGTTTTCGGCGTACTGCGCAATTTTTGCGATTTCGACAGGGTCTATGCCGCCGGCGTTATATAAATGGTTAAGCGCAGTGCCGATAAGCACTTCAAATGCTGCGGACGACGACAGGCCTGAGCCTTTGAGGACATTGGAAACCGTGTACGCGTCAAAGCCGCCTATTTTATATCCGTTTTGCGCAAACCCATCAGCGGTGCCGCGGATTAAGGAGCAGGAACGGCCTTTTTGGCTCTCTACCGCTTTGAGATTGTCGAGCTTTACAACGTCAAGGTCATACCCTTTTGATTTTACGCGTATCACTCCGTCCTTCGCCGGGGAAACCGCCGCGATGATATCCAGATTAACGCTGGCGGCCAGCACCCTGCCGTGGTTGTGGTCGGTGTGATTGCCGCATATTTCGGTGCGGCCGGGCGCCGAAAACAGAAGCACTTCGCGCTCATACCCAAACCAATCCCCAAAACCGGCCAGCGCTTCCGCGTAGCGGGCCCTCTGCTGCGGCACTTCCTTTGGCCCGTACAGCCGCGCAAAAGCGGAGTCCAAATCTCCGTTGTTAATTTTGCGGAGCATCTGTCTGACAGTGTCCATATCAAATCCCCTTAAATCAATGAAATGATGTCGGTACATATTCTACCTTTTCTCGGCCGTTTTTGCAATTGCAAATCTTATTTTGTCGGGATTTTGTTTGCCGCCCGTATGAAAACAGGTGTGATGAATTTAGAGGTTGACACCGGCGAGATGTGATGATATAATACATTCTGCTGTTTGAGCGGCAGTTTTGTTTAAATACGCGATGGTGGCGGAACTGGCATACGCGCACGTTTGAGGGGCGTGTCCGTAAGGGTATGGGTTCAAGTCCCATCCATCGCACCAATAAAGCGGCAATTCCCGGCCGGGAATTGCCGCTTGTTTTATGTAATCCACTGACAAAGAACATCAACCACCAATGACAATGACCCTGTTGAATGGTTTATTATTACTGAAAATCGAGGAATGAACAATATAAAGCAAAAATCCTGCCCGGTTTCAGACAGGATTTTTGCTTTGGCGGAGAAGGAGGGACTCGAAGTTGCTTTGCAACCCCTCTTGCGGTGCCCGGCTCTGACTGCGGCAACAAAGTTGCCTTGTCAATCGCCGACCGCTGCGCCAACCCTTTCTCCCTGCATCCGCCACCGGCGGCGGTCGAAAGGGTTGCCCGCGCCGGTACCCGGCGCTCGGGTTCTAGCCCAATCAACGAAAAGACAAGGCGCCCCATTCTGGGGCGCCT
>LFTH01000060.1:0-1738 GCA_001513365.1 Clostridiales bacterium DTU033
GCGAAACCGCGGAAAATACCATTATCCAATACGGCGGCTCAATGAACGCCGCCAACGCGGCCGAACTGCTGTCCCAGAAAGACGTGGACGGCGGGCTTGTCGGCGGCGCATCCTTAAAACCCGCCGATTTCGCGGCGATTGTCGCTGCGGCCGACAGTATAATGTCCGCCTTATAAATCCGCACTCAGTCTACCCGCTGAAAGGAAATACATTGATGAAAAAACCATTAACTCTGATAATCATGGACGGCTTTGGCCTCAACCCCGACACCTACGGCAACGCAATCAAAGCCGCCAACACCCCAAATCTCGATTATTATTTCAGCAATTACCCGTTTACCACCCTCGGCGCTTCCGGAATGGACGTGGGGCTGCCCGACGGACAGATGGGCAACAGCGAGGTCGGGCACACCAACATCGGCGCCGGCAGGATAGTGTATCAGGACTACACAAGAATAACCAAGGCGATAATGGACGGTGATTTTTTCCAAAACCCGTCTTTGGTTTCTGCGATGGAAAACGCAAAAAAAGAGGGCGCGGCCCTGCATTTGATGGGGCTTGTGTCGGACGGCGGGGTCCACAGCCACAACACCCACCTTTATGCGCTGCTTGAAATGGCCAAGAATTACGGCGTGGAAAAGGTTTTTGTCCACGCCATGCTCGACGGCCGGGACGTGCCTCCCACCTCCGGAACCGGATACCTGCGTGAGCTTCAGCAGAAAATCGCGAAAATCGGCACCGGGAAAATTGCCACCGTGATGGGTCGGTACTACGGGATGGACCGCGAATCCCAGTGGGGACGGGTCAAGAAGGCCTATGACGCAATGGTTTATCGCGAAGGCATCAGGGCCGCCGACCCGGTAAAGGCGGTTGAGGAATCCTACCGCACCCTCGACCCCGAAGGCAAGTACACCACCGACGAATTTGTGGTGCCCACAGTCATCGAGGGCGGAGAAGCCGTCAAAAACGGGGACAGCGTGATTTTCTTCAACTTCAGGCCGGACCGCGCAAGGGAGATAACCCGCGCTTTCGTAGACCCGGATTTTTCCGGTTTTAAAAGGGAGAACATGCTTTCGCTTGAATATGTCTGCATGACCGAATATGACGCGACCATGCCGAATGTCTCGGTGGCGTTCGCNNCCAATCGAGCTGACCATGACCATGGGCGAAACGGTCAGCAGGGCGGGCCTGACCCAACTGCGTATTGCGGAAACCACGAAATACGCTCACGTAACCTTCTTTTACAACGGCGGCGAAGAAGTGATGTTCAAAGGCGAGGACAGGGTGCTTATACCCACCCCCGACGTGCCCACCTTTGATTTGAAACCGGAGATGAGCGCCTACCCTGTATGCGACGAAGTGGTAAATCGGATTACGTCCGGCAAATACGACATGATTGTTCTGAACTTCGCCAACTGCGACATGGTGGGCCACACCGGCATTTTCGACGCCGCGGTCAAAGCGGTCGAGGTGGTGGACGAATGCGTCGGCCGCGTGGTTAAAGCGACCATGAAGATGAACGGCGCCGCAATAATCACCGCCGACCACGGCAACGTCGATAAAATGCTGGACGAGGACGGCGCCCCCTTTACCGCCCATACCACCTTCGACGTGCCGTTCTGTATCGTCGGTCCCCCGTGCAGGCTGCGCGAACGCGGCCGCCTCGCCGACATATCCCCGACAATGCTGTATCTTATGGGAATCCCGCAGCCGGCGGAAATGGACGGGGAAAACCTGAT
>LFTH01000060.1:1770-2379 GCA_001513365.1 Clostridiales bacterium DTU033
CGCGCGGTCTTAATTCAAAAAGACGGCAAAACTGCCGCCTTTTCAATTCATGTTTTTATTTTCGGCCTTTTGACCGCAAAATATCAAGCAACACCTTATCAGCGAAGAATACCAAAAAAACCGCCCTGATAGGCGGTTTTTTGCCGGTGCCGGCTATTCCTCCATCTGCTTTCCCAAAAACGCGGCCGCCACCTGCGCCAGCTTGACATCGCTTTCGTTCGGAACCGCACCGGTTTCGGGCAACAGCATGCAGACAGCCCCGATTACGTCGCCCGCGGCGATTATAGGCGAAACCACCCCGACATAGCGGTCAACGCCGTCAGTCGGCGGAATTCTCTTTGACTCCCCCGCAACCGCAACCTTTGTGCGCCGCTGTTCGATGATTTCCTCAAGCTGGGAAGAGATACGCCGCTCCATATATTCCTTTCGGGACACGCCCGCCACTGCGACTATGTGGTCGCGGTCGCAGATTAAAACAGGCATGCCGCAGGCGCGGGAGAGAACATCCGCATAAGTCGCGGTGAACGGGGACATCTCCCCCACCGGCGAATATTTTTTAAACACCACTTCACCGTCATTGTCGGTGAATATCTCCAGCGGGTCGCCCTC
>LFTH01000041.1 GCA_001513365.1 Clostridiales bacterium DTU033
AATCATCCCGTCCGTTGGAAGCTTTATTTTATCTGCGCTTTTCTGTCTATGGTTGCCACGTATCTTGCTAGGCAGCTAACTTACGGTGTCCACACTCTGTACAGCTTGATAGCGTTAATCTTACTTGCGGTTGTACTACTTAGAATCCCGGCGCAAAAGGTTGTCAAAAGCGCCTTGCTGATAGCCCTTCTCACCCTGGTTTTTGAGCTGGTCATTTCCCTTATCTGTATAGCCATCGTCGGGAAAGACAATTATACTGAATTCCTTGAAACAAACCGCGGAAAATCGCTAATCGGCATTCTTATCAATCTGATGTTGGCGCTGTCTCTTGTCCCGGTTTACTTTTACAAGAAAAACAAGGCTCGCCGCGAAGGTGAAAATAATGGAAAAACTGGTTAAAAAGCTGGCTGACGCTATTACCGTGCCTCTCGGATACGACAGCGAACAGCGCGCGGTTGTCCAGTACGGGCTTTTCGCTGTTATTCAGATATTGGTTGTCGCGGTTATTATCTCAGTTTTCGGGATTGTGGCGGGCTGTATATGGGAATGTTGGATTTCTTACCTTTCAGTCGCCATGCTGCGCAAATCCACCGGGGGCGCCCACGCCAACACCAGCAACGAATGCCTTGTAATCAGCGTTCTGGTGATTTCGTTAATCGGGCTAATTTCGCGTTATTTCAGGCTGATGCCGCACGCCTTATTAATCGGGCTTGTCATCTGCCCCGTACTTTTCTTTGTAAGCTGTCTGATAGTATATAAAAAAGCTCCGGTCGATTCCGAAAAAAAGCCGATAAAATCGGCGGAAAAAATCAGACGCTTAAGGCTTATCAGTTTGGTTACCCTGATTATCTATGCGCTGCTTGCCTTTCTTCTTTTTGCAGTTTCATTCAATAACCTGATATACCTGTCGCTTGCGGTCAGCCTGAACCTTTCGGTATTCTGGCAGTCGCTAACTCTGTTAATGGCCGTCAAAAACAAGGCGGTTGTTGATAAAAATCTTAAGAAAGGAGAACAAACATGAAAAAGTACGTAAGGCCTGTATTGGCTGTCGTCGCGATGGTTTGCTCCTTTGTTGCAGCCACCATGGCGTCTTCCGCATGTCTGCTCTTTTACTATCAGCCGGAAGAGCCGAAGTCCCTGCAGGACTGATAGGTTAATGGTTCTTGGGATATGGGCAGGCAATCTTATGATTTGTCTGCCCATATCCTATCCCGTCCTGTATTGAACAAACGTCTAATCGCGGTCGGAACACTCTGTTAGGAAGATGGGTATCAGACATGAGTAATGAGTTTGAAAAACAAAAACAAGAATTAATACACCTGATGTTCTTTATATTAAGAATTCTAACACTGTTTTTCTGCGCTACGCCGGTTTTTCAAACAGTGTTCAAAGGCATGACTTCGGACGAGGCCCTGAGCATCGACGTGCTGTTTGCTGTTACGGTCGCTTTAATCGTCCTTTCGCTGGTTATGATTATCTGGTTCGCGATTGACGAGAAAAAGAAAGAAAACTACATCATAAAAATAATTGAAATGGTGATTTTCTTCGGCCTGTGCATGATTTCGGTCCATGTCAGCGGGCTTTACCAGAGCAACTATAAGTTTTTGTTTATATTCATAATCGTGGCTTACACCATCGAATACAATGTCCAGATAGGGCTGGTTATTGCCGGGTGTTCCTCCGCTTATATTCTGATTATAGATTTATTATATAAGCCCAGCCATTTGGTAAATATTTATTTTGAAAACGATTTGGCCCTGTCGGCCATGTTTATCGTAGTGGCGTGGACATTGGGATTTTATGTGCGTCTGGAAAGAAGCCATATTGACACCCTGATAGGCTTCGTCAACAAGGACGGGCTGACCGACCTTTACACCCACCGCTATTTTCACGATTATCTCAAAGACTATTTCGAAAAAGTTGAAGACATTGAAGAGCGGCCGATATCGCTTATAATGATGGATTTGGACGGTTTTAAGACATATAACGATATTTTCGGCCACCAGCAGGGCGACCAGGTACTGAAAACCGTCGCGCAGCTTATAAAAAAGAATATCAAGGAAGGGCAGATTGCCTGCAGGTACGGAGGCGAGGAGTTCGGAATCATACTGCCCGGAGTAACAAAAGAGGAGGCGGTCGCAACCGCGTCATACCTGAAAAACATTATCGACTCTTATTCCTTCAAGGGGCAGGACCATCTGCCAAGGCAAAACCTTACCATCTCGGCAGGCGTGTCGCAGTCTCTTGGAAAAGAGGATACGCCCGCCGCTTTGATTGACCGCACCGACTCGGCTTTGTACCGCGCAAAGTTTTTATGCAGCAACCGCGTTGAAATGTTCGCCTCGGTTTTCGAGGAGTTTTCGCATAAACACGGCAAGGATACGCAGCTAATCAACGCGCTGCAGCCGATTAAGACCCTGATAACCGTCATTAACTCAAAGGACAGGTACACTTACAGCCATGTCGAGCGGGTGGTTTTGTACTGCGAAAAGGTCGCGAACTACCTGAAAATGGACTATGAAACCAAGAAAAAGCTGATTTGCTCCGCCTACCTTCACGATTTGGGCAAAATCAACATCCCCAAAGAGATTTTAATCTCGGACGAGGAATTGACCGAGGCGGAATGGGCGGAGATTAAAAAGCACCCGAATGACAGCGCGGATATCATCATTCACTCACCCGAATTAAGAGAGCTTGCGCCGATTGTGCTCGCCCACCACGAGCGTTATGACGGGACGGGCTACCCCAACGGCTTAAAGGGGAAGGAAATCCCTTACCTCGCGCGCCTGCTCGCGCTGGCAGACAGCTTTGACGCAATGACTCACCGGCGCCCCTACAAGCCGGTAAAAACCGTCGAGCAGGCTTATCAGGAAATCAGAGAGAACAGCGGCACCCAGTTTGACCCCGATTTGACCGAAATCTTTATCGCCGCTATGGAGGCGGACGACAGCACCGTCAATTGCGATATCTGCGCCCAGCGCCTTGAGCACGAACTCGCCTGACGCCTGTGTTTTGCTGAACAGCTGCGACGATTACCGCAGCTTTCTTATTATTTCCGCATAGCCGCCTACCGGCGGGTACTCGCCGTGTTCCGCAGTGTATTCATCCCCAAGATAGCACCCAAAGGAAGTTATATGCTCAAACCCGTATTCCTTATACATCCGGGCGTCTTTGTCAAGCACATCCTCATGTAGCCTGAATTTTTTCGGGGGTTTCTTCCAGCCGGAGAACAGGGAGTTGTCCATCCAGTAATCCAAAACCGTCGAATCCGATTTTCCAAAACAACGCAGCAGCTGCGGCAATGCCGCATGCTGGCGTTGGTTTTTTTCGCTTGTTTGGTCCTGCAGCGGCTTGTGGTAATCCCTCTCCATCGGCGCATACTCAAGGAAAACGTCCTTGAGCGGCTCGACGGTTTTGGGCGCGTTAATGGTTTCGTGGTAGGCCAGATACGACAGCTTTCCAAGGCTGTCAACCTGTTTTATGCCTTCCAGAAC
>LFTH01000083.1 GCA_001513365.1 Clostridiales bacterium DTU033
TTTCGCTTTTTCCGCTGCCTGACTGTCAATCGGGGAGTTTTCGGCGAGAATAACGCAGGCGGCGCCGGCAAGCAGGGAAACCGCGACAGTGTTGATGTTGCCCACAACCGTAATCCACACATCGCCGGGGTTTGCCCTGCCGATTACGAAGCTCAGAAAATCACATACATACCCGCCGGTTATTTCGCGTTCCGGGTCGGTCATTGTGATTATTTCAAGTCCGAGTTTTTTAGCAAGCTCAGATACCGTCATTCCTGTTTCCCCCGTTCGCTGTCTAAAGTGTCGCTGTAGTCGGGGATAAATCCCTTCAGCTTTTCCAGCTTGCTTGAGATTTGCTGGATTTCACGGCGCATGAGGAATATGCAGTCGGTCTCGCGTGCAAGCCCTCTGACGATATCCTCGGCCAGCGCGCGGCAGGTGGGGGCGCCGCAGGAGCCGCAGTCGAGTTTGGGCAGCTTTGCCGCGATTTTTTCGATTTCATCCATTATCCGCATCGCGTCTTCCACTTTCTCCGCGAGGGTCATGACCGGCGCGAATTCCAGCGGCTCTGTCCAAAACAGGCTCTTTATCCCGACAGAATCCCCAAGCCGGTTGCAGGATACCGGCAGGTATTTGCGCAGCCGTTTTATGCGGGCGCGCGCGACATACCCGTTCTCCGCGGCGAAAATCCCGCCCACGCAGCCGCCGGCGCAGGCGTTAAGCTCTATAAAGTCAAGCTCCTGCAGGCTTTCGTGTTCCAGTTCCTCCAACACCTTGATTACATTCTCAATCCCGTCGGCCGCAAGGTAATTCTCGCTGAGAAGGCCGGCGGCCTCCCCGCCTATTGAGGACCAGCCCACCCCTATAATGCCGGAACAGGAGATAGGCTCGGCCTCCCTGATTTTGTTCATGCAGCCCAGCAATTTCGGGTAGATGTCGCTGATGGACAGCACCCCGTCCACGTTGGAGCGCTCAATGCTTATAGGCACCCGGACATCGGTAACCTTGGCCGCGCAGGGCGAGATGAAAAAAACGCCGATATCCCCGGCGGGAACGCCGTTTTTGATTGCCTGCTCCCTTGCGAGGGTCGCCGCAAGCTCCATGGGCGAGAGCAGCGGCAGGACATTCCCGCAAAGGTCAGGGAACCTGACCCGTATCAGCCGTACCACCGCGGGGCACGCCGAGCTGATTACCGGTTTTTTGAGCTTGCCGTCCGCAAGAAGCTGGCGGGTCGCGTCCGAGATTATTTCAGCCGCGCGCGAAACCTCAAACACATCGTCAAAGCCGAGAGCCTTCAAACCGGTGAGCGCATAATCTATATCGTCCAGTCTGTTGAACTGCCCATACAACGAGGGCGCGGGCAGGGCGATTTTATATTTGAACCTGTCAAGCATACCGAGGGTGTCGTGCTCCGCTTTTTTGGCGTGGTGAGGGCATACGCGGATACACTCGCCGCAGTCGATACACCTTTCGGTTATTATCTGGGCTTTTCCGTCGCGCACCCGGATTGCCTGTGTGGGGCAGCGTTTGATACAGTTTGTGCAGCCCACACAAAGCCCCTTGTCAAGTGTAACCGAATGATAAAAACGTTCCGTGGAATTCACCCCCATGGCTTTGGCGGCTCCCGCCGCAAATCACTGCTGCGCCGGGTTTGCCAGCACGGTGATTGTCAGAGTGGTGCCCTTCCCGACAGCCGTGTCAATATTAAGGCTGTCCGAGTATTTCCTTATGTTTGGCAGCCCCATGCCGGCGCCAAAACCCAGAGCCCTTATGTTATCGGGCGCGGTTGACCAGCCTTCCTGCATGGCCTTTTCGACGTCCGGAATTCCGGGGCCGTTATCCGAAAGCACGGCAGTAATTCTGTCGGGCATTATCTCAATGTCGGCGGTTCCTCCGCCGGCGTGGATTACCATGTTTATCTCGCCCTCGTAGATGGCGATTGCGGCGCGGCGTATCACGTCGGGCGGGAACCCCAGCCTTTTCAGCCTGCGCTTGACGTCTCCGGAGGCATCCCCCGCGCGGGTAAAATCATCACCGGGGACCTCATAATGCAGTTTCAAAACAAATCCCCCGCATTCGTGGATACTGGTTCAAAATCAGCCCCGCAGCCCGGCTTGATAAAGAATGCCGCAGGCCGGGAACATCCGAAGCGAGGTCTTCATCAACACAATGCCGCGGTCAGCCGCAAGGTTGATTATCTCCTCGCTCGGCTCTTTCCCGCGGACAAATATAATGCAAACCATATCCATCATCTCGGCTGTGCGGACAACCTGCGAATTCACAAGGCCGGTGAGCAGAACCGACTGGTCCTTCACGAAAGCCAGCACGTCGCTCATCATATCGCTTCCGCAAGCGTTGTGCACCTCGGTGTCAAGCAGCTGGTGCCCGGAGACTACGGTCGCGTTCAGCAGGTTTTTAATGTCATTGATTGTCATATAAAATCCCCCTGTCTGCACTGTTTATACTATACACGTTTTAGAGGCCGACTGCAACCCGTTTTTGGGTTATTCCGCGAAGATAGTTAATTTTTTAACAAAGTATTGAGGTTTATTCTCGGCAAATACAAAAAAGCTATTGACAAAAACAAAAGGGCGCTGTATTATTGTATTAGTGTATTAATACAATAATCGCCGTGGGAAGTGAAAGCCTGTGTTAATCAATGACAAATTCGATTCCGGCGTGCCGATATACCTTCAGATAATGCATTTAATCCGCCGGAAAATCGCGTCGGGCGAATGGCCGCCGGGGCACAGGGTGCCGGCGGTCAGGGAGCTTGCGCTAAAGTTCGGGGTAAACCCGAACACCATGCAGCGCGCCCTGTCCGAGCTTGAGCGGGAGGGCCTGCTGCGCAGCGAGCGCACCGCCGGACGCTTTATAACCGAGAATACCGAACTGATTGACACTGCGAGGCGCGGCCTTGCAGAGCAGATATTGGATGATTTCATAGAGCAGATGACGGGGCTTGGGTTTACCGGACAAAGAATAACCGAGCTTGTCGGTCGGGAGCTTGAAAACCGCACCTGTTCAGAGCAAAAGGAGGAAGAAGAATGAGTACGCTGCTTGAAATCCGTAATCTGACAAAGTCCTACGGCAAGGGCCCGGTGCTGCAGAATGTCTCACTGAATGTGGACAGCGGCAGGATTGTCGGGGTGATCGGCCCAAACGGCTGCGGAAAAACCACCCTGTTCAAGATAATTGCCGGGCTTATCTCCGATTATCAGGGAACGGTGATGGTGGACGGCAGCCCGCCGGGGGTAAAATCAAAGGCGGAGGCATCCTTTTTACCCGAAAACACATATTTTGACGGGGGGATAAAAGCCGCCGGCGCGATTTCGATGTTTGCGGACTTTTATCGGGATTTTGACCGGCAGAAAGCCCTCGAACTGCTGAAACGCTTTAATCTTGAGCCGGGCATGAAGCTGAAATCAATGTCAAAGGGCATGCAGGAAAAGCTGCAGCTTATTCTGGTGATGTCGAGAGCGGCAAAGCTGTACCTGCTTGACGAGCCTTTGGGCGGGATTGACCCCGCCGCGCGGGATATCATACTGGACGTCATTCTCAAAAACTACAGTGAGAACTCCACCGTCATGCTTTCCACCCATCTGATACATGACGTGGAGAGGGTGTTTGACGATGTGATTATGATAAAGGACGGCAACCTGCTGGTGTCCGAAAGCGCCGATTCCTTAAGGGAGCGCACCGGCATGTCGCTCGACCAGTATTTCAGGGAGGTATTCAAATGCTAGCAAAACTGCTCAAATACGATATTAGCGCCGGAGCGAGAATGGTACCGATTTCTTATATTGCGATTGCGGCGCTCTTCCTAATCGGGCTTGTCGCGAGGTTTTTAGAAATCCCTCAGATTGTTGCGGCGGCGTGTTTCCTGCTGTTTTTGGCGGGACTGGCGGCTGTGCTGCTGGCTTTTGTCTTCACCGTGGTGCGGTATCATAAGGGGCTGTTCGGGAACGAGGGCTACCTTACCCAGACCCTGCCGGTCGGAAAAGGGAAGCTGGTGCTCTCAAAACTGATATCCGCATATTTATGGACGATTTTCAGCACCATCGCCATGGCCGCCGCATGGGCGGGAGCGCTGGTGATTATTAATGATTTCGATTTGATAAAAGAGATTGTGGATTTTCTTTTCGGCAGCACCTTTACTCCGCTGGTAATATTCGCGCTGGTTTCCAGCGCGGTACAGCTTTTTGCGGTAATCGGAGAGGTGTATTTCGCAATCACCCTCGCCAACACCCGGCCTTTTATCAATAACAACATCCTTTTTTCAGTGGTTTTCTTCTTTGTAATCAATATGGCAGTGGGGATTTTGGAGATAATCGCCATGCTTTTGATACCGCTGGGATTAAAGTTCACCGAAACGGGCGTGGTGTGGGCCACTGAGACCATGCTGGGCTCGATGATGTTAAACATGGAGGCGCTCGGAAGCAGCCAGCCTCTTTTGAGCGGCATCAGCATTGGAGTGGGCAGCTGTTTTGCCGACCTTGCCGCCGGAATAGGACTGCTGTTGGCCGCAAGGTGGCTTCTGACCCATAAGACTTCGGTAAAGTAAGACGTTGCCCGGAAACAGGACAGCAAAACAGGAGGCGGTGTTACCCGCCTCCTGTCAGACTGTCGATAAACAGGCATTTTCACGCGGGTGAAAATGCCTGTTTTCTTTGAAATA
>LFTH01000042.1 GCA_001513365.1 Clostridiales bacterium DTU033
ACTGCAAACTTGTCCTCTTTTTATCAGATTTTAAATTTGCGCAATTTATTGTACTTTATCAAGCCATCGTCGGATTCTGTGGTTTTTGTTATGCAACGAATTTTGCATTGTACTTATGGATATTTGGGGGGTGCGGGTAGTGTTAAGAGCGGTTGCTATCCGTTTCTGTATATCCAAGTTCTGCGCGGTTTTACCCTTTCATAATCCATGATTGCGTAGCGGCTAACGACGATATAAAAGCTATCCCCTTTTTTAGTTCCCGTCTTTAGCGCAAAATTGGGGATAGCTTAAAATCGCATATTTACCCGAATAAATCCCTGCTTATTGCGGCGTGGATATCATGGCGCATCTGTTTAACTTCCGAGTATACTTCCACACCGTTTTTCAAGATATTCATCCGCGTAGCGTCAGTCAGCAATATCACTGCCATGCCGCTTTCACGGTTTATAAAGAATGAAGCACCCGTATGGCCGCAATGTCCGAAGGATTTATATGGCGGGAACAGGTCGGCCGTTTGGTTGTAATCTGGATTAACAATTAAAAATCCAATACCTCTTGAATCATTGAGACCCGGTGTATGGTTGGTAACTGCAAAATTCAGGGTTTCTTCTGAAATCAATGGCGCACCGCCGTTTTGAAGCATTTTCGCAAAGGCTGTCAGGTCTTTGATGCAGGAAAATAGCCCCGCATTTCCGCAAACCCCGCCCAAATGCCTGCAATTGCGGTCATTCACAATACCTGCAGGCGTATCGTCTGGGTTTGCATTAACATTATCGGTAAATCCTCGTTCAAGCGGGCGAAAAGCGGTATGCTCCATCCCAAGAGGCAAAAACACTTCTTTCTGCGAAAGGGTTTCCAACCGCTCGTGAAAAACCTTCTCTAGGACCTTCCCCATCAGAATATAAGCAGGGCATGAATACTCAACCGAGCTGCCTATGGGTTTTCCGGTCAGGCTAAGTATGTATTTTTCTATATTCTCATAAGTGTTTTCCGGCTTGTCCACACGGCGAAATCCCACGCCTGTCGTATGCGTAAGCAGGTGCTTGACGGTAAGCTCTTTGTTATGTTCCGGAACAGGGAAAAAATCGCTGACCGGTTGCTCCAGCCGCAACAGGCCCCGTTCCATGGCAATCAAAGACAACATACCAACTGAAACAACCTTGGTTATAGAAGCAATATCAAATAATGTAGTATCTGAAATTTGCCGTTCAACCGAACGGAATTCCTCGTATACAATGTTTTCGTTTTTCAGAATCCGCAAGGCCATGTTGCTCACACGGTTATCTGAAAAAAGTCGGTCAACCGCAGCTTTAAGGTTGGAAAAATCCATTCTATCCTCGCTCCTAACCAACAATAACGTCGGTATCAAATCTTTGTATGAATTTTTTATATAAAAATGAACAAACCCCTCAAACTATGTTAGCTTTAAACACTGCCGAACATCACATATTGAATACGCTTTGCAAAAACCAGCTACAGCCCTTTACCGCCGTCCACAAATATGTTCTGTCCCGTGATATACCGCCCTTCTTCAGAGCATAGCAGCCGGACAATACCTGCGCAATCCTCCTTTTGCCCGAAGAAGCCCATGGGTATGCCGTCCAACACCTTATTAGCGTATTCAGGGTCTGACAGTGCCTCAGTATTCCTATCTGTGATAACCACTCCGGGCGCCACATTGTTAATCGTGATGCCGTCCTTTGCGAGTTGGGCTGCCAGGGATTTCACCATCAGAGTCTGGGCTGCCTTTGAGGCGGAATACACCAGCATGTCGGGGTGGGGTTTTGACTCCTGCACACTGCCGATGGATATAATCCTGCCCCATTTTTTCCTGCGCATATGGGGCACCGCCTGCTGTATAAGCAGCATTGAGGCCAAAAGGTTACAGTTAATCTGATCATAAAACTCCTGAATAGTGATCTCTTCCCACTTTTTTCTTATCTGGATAGAGGCATTGAGTACCAGAATATCAATCCCGCCTGTTTTATCAATCAGCCCTTCTATGGTTTCAGGTTTCTGGAAATCGCACTGTACCTCATTACAACCCCGCCCCTGATTTAATATTTCATCCTTAACCTTTTTAGCGCTCCCGCTGTTTCCGGCGTAGTGCAGTACGATATCCGCCCCGCCTTTTGCCAGTTCAAGCGCAATCGCGCTGCCAATCCCCCGGCTGGAGCCGGTTATAAGCGCCCGTTTGCTAGTCAAATCGCAGAACATAAAACCTTCTCTCCCTGCTTTGACAACTTATATTCCCTGTTAAACTCCATCTCAAACCCGCCGTTAACCCTTAAAAGATATTTTTTCGGGTCTTCGGTATTGCTTGCGAACATGCCGTAATGTGTCGGCACCGCCAGCCGAGGATTGATGATTTCAGTAAGCCTTACCGCTTCATCCACATTCATGTTACCTAATTTTCCGTTAATGCAGATAAACATAACATCGGGTTCAAAAAAGCGGATATCCTGCAGTTTATCATTATACAGGGTATCCCCTGAAAAGTACAGGATCAGGTCTTCACACTTTGCAATTATCCCAATCGCCGGAACCGTGTGGTCGGCAAAAACCGCGGTAAGCTCGAAATCTCCGACCCAGGTTGCCTGCCCCTCGTCAAGGGACAGGATTTTTTTACACCCCAGCTCTTTCAACTTCTGAACGCAGTCATACGGTGCGATAAAGAGTATTTTTTCCTTATCCATTCCTGCAATAGCTTCCGTATCCAGATGGTCAAGATGATTGTGAGTGCATACCACCGCGTCCGCCCTTATATCCTTTGGCAGTATGGGCGGCGGCAAAAGCCTCGGGCGGTTTGCAACTTTGTTCACCACATCTGACAAATACGGGTCTATGATAATTTCGGTTGACTGGCTCTTGAAGACATAGCCGGCCTGCCCTATCCAGCGAATAAGCATAAAAACTTCCCCTGACTTTACAGCGCGGTCTGAGTGTCTTTCGGGTCGCCGTAACGCGCCATATTATATTCATCTGACCAGTCGAGATTGCGATAAGGTTCACCGCTCGGGTCATTTTTAATGAACTCTACCAGCATGTCCAGCATTTCCTCGGTCCAGACATTGCGGTCAATCTGAGCCGTGGTGAATTTGTTCTGGCTTATCATCTCGAAGCCGAATATATCTTTTACATGCGTTTTTGCGGCACCATCAACCACGACAGGCACCAGATGGCTGGGAATAAACAACACTCCCCCGCCCGCGCCAAACACGACGTCTCCAGGGAGACAGATAGCATTGCCGATACGGGTTGGGGTATTGAATCCGGTCATTACGAAATCCCGGATGGGTGTGGGGTCAATACCGCGGTAATATACCTGCACCTCATTTATCCGCTTCATCTGCTCAATATCGCGGATTCCGCCCCAGATTACGCCGCCGCCTGTTTTTGTCTTTGTTGCAATCGCAGTGGTCAGGTTGCCGCCTAAAAAAGTGCCTTTATATATCTTATCGTACATATCGGCTACCACCACGTCGCCCTCAACCAGAGTGTCAATTACCCACTGGTTGTAATTGCCTTTCCTGCCTTCTTCCTTACCAATCCGGAACATGGTTTCGTGCAAATCCGGACGGGTGGGGCAGAAAGTGCAGGTTACCGCTCGGCCGATTAACTTCCTGTCATCGTTATGTAAGGTGTACAGCCTTCCTTCAAACTGGTTCTCGTATCCCCTTATAAAAATGGGTTTCCAAACCTCCTCAAGGGTCATTCCCTTCAGTGCCTCAAGATACCGGTCCGGCACCCTTGGCCTGCCATCGGGGAACCGTTCCCCTTTCCACTGGGAAGTCAACTGGATAATATCTTCCCCGACATTAAAATGCATAACACCATCCCTTTACTTTAACTGGATATTTACTTATGAATAGACTTGGAGAGTTTAACGTTTTTCGAACGCAGCATACCCATATTTCTGCAGCTTCAGGGTATTCCCGGCCAATTCAGCCAGGTTTGACATCTTTAAATCATGTCCCGCCAATAGGTCGCCGGGCACAATCTCTGCATTTTCCCCGAAGTTCCCAATGAAAATTACGCTTTTTTCTTTCAAAACGCGCTTAAACGCAATTATGTCCTCGGATTTGAAAACGTCCAGAAACTCCATGCCGCCCCTGCGGAGTACTTCACTCGCGCTTCTCCAGTTGTTGAGGGTTTTCATAATCTGACAGCGGCGTTTAGCGCTTTCAGTGTTTTTAAGCAACTCCCTATTCGTAGCCTCATACTCCCCGGGAAAAAAACGGTTAGAGAACATATTTAAGTGTGAACTGTCAGCAAGCTCATTTCCGCAATAAACCATGGGGATACCGGCAATTGCATAATTCAACACCTGTATAAGTTCCATTCCGTCATGGCCTGCTAAAATTTCAATACGCTCCGGCCAGTCGGTTACCTGGTCATGGTTTTCCATATCGCGGATAAGCAGCCCGCCAACAGGAACATTTTTGCTGCGCAGCTTTTCTTCCTTAATCAGCTCCGCAACCGTCATCTTCCCGCTCAAAACCTTATAAAGCCCTTCATGCCATGCGAAACAGTAGCTTGTGTCAAAACCGCGCAGCAGATAACTGTAATCAGAGCCCTCACAGATAAGGACCGCGTCAGGTTTTATAGCCTGAATCCGCCTGCGGGCCTCTACCCAAAAATCAATCGGGATTTTATCACCGACATCGCACCTGAATCCGTCCGAGTCAATTTCGCCGATATAATAGACCATGTTGCACCACAGGTATTCACGAAGCCCCTCGCAGTTAAAGTCAAGGCGGGGGAAATTCCATTCTGTGCAAATAAAACTACCGTCTGGGTTCTGTTTTGCAAACTCCGGATGACGCTTTAATATATCAGCATTTGGGCCGATATGAAGATACACAAGGTCGAGCAAAACCCTCATTCCAAGCCGGTGAGCTTCGCTTGTCAATTGGCGCAAATCATCAATCGTCCCATACTCGGGGTCAATCCTAAAATAATTATTCATGCGGTAAGGATTTTTGGGATTGTTTGTGCCTGATTTCTTTTGGCGCGGGCTCCAGAACCTTTGGTCGGTGGAATCATCCTCTTCAAAAATCGGGCAAAGATAAATGATATCAAATCCCAGATCATGCAAAAACGGCAATTCTTTTGTAACGGCCGCAATTGTGCCTTCAGGCGAAAAAGTTCTAGGGTTAATCTGATAAATTAACGACTTAAGCAGCCATTCCGGCGGGCTGATTGCTACGTACTTCATAATCCACAACTCCAGTCATATTAAATTAAGCTTGTTTTCAGCTCCATATCCGGTCGTTTGAAAACTCGGTATTCCATTCATCGGTGGGCTCAAAGTAACCGGGAATATTCGGGTTTATATGCTCCCGTATGACTTCCTCATTCAGTCCGTCAATACCAAGACCGGGTTTTTCAGGCACCTTGATAAACCCGTTTTGGATCAGCGGTTTCGGCAGTCCCTTGACTATATCGCTCCACCATGGCACGTCCACCGAATGAAATTCCAGCGCCAGCACATACTGCATGGCTGCTGCCACGTGCACCGCCGCCATGCATGCAACAGGGCTTTCCGCCATGTGAATTGCCACCGCTACCCCGTTTTCCGCAGCAATATCCCCGATTTTTTTAAGCTCCAACGCCCCGCCGCAGGTAAGGATATCGGGATGGATAATCGAAACCGCCCCCGTTTTGATCAGGGTTTCAAAGCCTTCCTTTAGATATATATCCTCGCCTGTGCATACGGGTATGGTGGTGGAATTCTTAAGCCTTACCATCTGGTCGGTATATATCCATGGTACCATATCTTCCATCCATGCGATGTTGTATTTTTCCATTCTTCTTGCAAACCGTATGCAATCCTCAACGCAGACATGGCCGAAATGGTCAATGGCCAGCGGCACTTCGTACCCAATAACATCTCGCACTTCTTCTACATAGTTTTCTAAATAGTCCAGACCTTTTTCGGTTATATGTATTCCCGTCATCGGGTGAGGGGTGGTAACAATCTGATAGCTTTTCTGGTGCCGTACCATATCGGCGGTTACCGAGCCCCCTTGCACGTTTAAGATATGCGGGGCATACTTTTTCATCTCCTCGATGTATCCCAGCGGGGCGTTGAGGGTTCCGGGCTGATCCAGCAAAAGCCCGATGCCTAAATCCATCTTTAAAAAGGTGAACCCCATCTCCATCCGCTTTTTTAAGGCATATCCCATATCCCTGCCGGTGTGCCTGCCCTCCACGTCGGTGTCGCAGTACAGCCGCACCTCGTCACGGAACCTGCCTCCTAAAAGCTGATACAGCGGCACACCATAGGCTTTGCCCGCTAAATCCCACAGGGCAATCTCAATCCCCGAAACGCCGCCCCCCTGCCTGGAATGGCCCCCAAACTGCTTTATTTTGCGGAAAATCTTATCCACGTTGCAGGGGTTTTTACCTAGTATTCGGCTTTTCAGCATCAAAGCATAGGTCTTGCTAGCGGCATCTCTAATCTCGCCATACC
The DNA here is from genome assembly GCA_001513365.1 of Clostridiales bacterium DTU033. Lineage (GTDB taxonomy): Bacteria > Bacillota > Clostridia > Oscillospirales > Acutalibacteraceae > Avimonas. Next base: position 6,476 of record LFTH01000042.1, read on the forward strand.
CCTCAATCCCCTGATTGGTCATGATTTTTAGCAGGGTACAGCGCTTAGGCGCTCCGTCGATATCTACAAACCTCATGTCGGTTATTCTCAGTTCAGACGGCGCAGAACAAAAATTTATTCCCGCGGACATAATATGCCTCCATTTCCAAATAATTTTATTACCTGATTTTAATTCCCTTGAACTATTTGAGTCATATTTGTATAATTAAATTGTACGATATTTTGATTTTATTCTCATCAAGTATATTAAGAAATATGCAAATTTTATTATGAATTAGGGTGCGGTAATGAAATTAAAGGATTATTATATTCCCGAATCATCAACCCAAAGTTATCAGCTAAAACTGTTCAACGTTAATCCTCCTGCAGGCGAAAGAGTATTTCGGAAGCACAGGCACACCCAGTTTGAAATCGCGCTGTTCAAATCAGGGGCAGGAATATACAAGACCCAACAGAATTGCTACGATATACGCAGCGGCGATATTTTTGTCTTTTCCAGCAACGAAATCCACTGTATCACCGATATATCCCCGCAGGAGAAAATGATTATAATGAACATGCATGTGCAGCCACAGTACCTGTGGTCATCAGAGCTGGACACCCTGTCGCGGGACCATTTGGACATGTGCTTCCGCCACAGCCCACAGTTTGAAAACAGGCTGCCCAGGGACAACCCGCACACAGAGAAAATCCGGGAACTCCTTCTTGAAATCGAGCAGGAACTAGACAAAAAGCAGACCCAGCATGTGCTGATGGTGCGGATAAAGCTGATGAACATACTGGTGGCCTTGCTGCGCGAGTTCAATTATGCCGGCACTGGCAAAAGCAAATCCGACCCTTCACGCAATCTGCGGCATATTCAAAACATTAAAGCCGCTATGGATTACATTCAGTCCCATCTAACTGAGCCACTAACGCTTAAGGAAATCGCCGACGCTGCAGACTTAAGCCCAACCTACTTTTCCGCAGTCTTCAAGCAGGTAAACGGCATTACCCTTTGGGAATATATAAACAAACGGCGGATAGAACTGGCCATGCAGATTTTCGACTCAAAATCCAGCGACAGCATTCTGGACATAGCATTTAAATGCGGGTTTAACAATACCGCCAATTTCAACAAGATGTTCCGCAAATACACCGGTAGAACACCCAGCGAATACAGAAAACACGGCTACACGGTGCTGTACTAAAATTATTTGATTTAAGCCGGTTACCTTAATATTCCCGCAGCCCCTTATATATGCGGAGCAATCGTTGCTGAAAAACGAGTATTTAAAAAACAAGGCGGCAAAATGAATTGACCCCAAAAAGTTAGACAAAATAAAAACACACAAAAGGAAATCATGAAGCGGAAAGGGTTTGTTGTCTGTGAAGAGCAGGCGGCAAACCCTTTAGTTTAGCTTTGCATCTGCGATTGTTGTAATAATCAAGATACTCAATTAGCTCAGCTTTGAAATGTTCAAAGGAATCGAAGGTCTGCAAGTATAGGAGTTCGCTCTTGAGGAGACCAAAAAAGTTTTCAAAAAAATTTAGGCACTCCGTAAAATTTTGTGTAAACAGTTGTTCGATTCAGACAAGAATGTAGGGAAATAAGCTGTGGATTTACAAATGAAATCAGATGGTTGCTTTGCCTGTATTGGTGGGTATCCCAGGGTGGAACGGCGGTATGCGTGTCGTCAGACATGAATGCCGACGATACACCCTGGGAATACTATTTTAAAGGCTAATCAACCAGCAATTCTATCCTGAAACATGATATTTAGCTGATTCAAAACCCTGTCCCAGTTTCGACATCTGCAGGTCCAGTGTTCGACAATTTTCTTTGATGCAAGATATAGCATCTTTTTTAATGAATCATCATTGGTGAATGACGGTTTGTTGTTTGTGATTTTCCTAAATTGGCGGTTCAATCCCTCAATGATATTCGTCGTATATATAATTCGCCGTATCTCCGGGGGATATGCAAAAAAGGTTGAGAGAATATCCCAATTGTCTTCCCAGCTTTTCACACTCGAGTGGAAGAACGAATTTGATGTATGATGCAGCGCTGTATCTGCGTTTTTGGATAAACCGCGCCAATAGCTTCCCTAAAACCGTTTAATCCATCCACGCAAAACAGGT
>LFTH01000016.1 GCA_001513365.1 Clostridiales bacterium DTU033
ATTTTACCATATTAATGCGAAAAAGCCCAGCTTTCGCTGGACTTTTTCGACAAGCTGAGCACAGCCGAAAGCTGTGCCGTTTTTATTCAGTTCGCGGTGTCCTGCAGTTCCCACTGGCGCACCCGCGTTTTCAGTTTTACCGGAACGATGTTTGACCAGTTGACCTTGAATACCAGCGGGTACAGCACCGCCTCCAGGGACGCGGCGAGAATAATATCTATGATAGAATGCTGTTTTATGAAAACGGTTGACGCGCATATAAGTATGGTGAGTATAAGTGAGGCGAATTTCCAGCCCCTGCGGTCTTTAAACAGTTTGGATTTGCACAGCCCTATGTGTATGGCGAGCTGGTTGAGCACGTGGATGCTCGGACAGCAGTTTGTGTTGGTGTCGTTGGCGTAAATTGCCCGCTTTACTATATTGCTGAAAAAGTCGTCCTCCATCACGGCCGGGCGCAGCGGCTGGCCGTGTGGATAAACGATATATAAGGCCATGGCCACAAACATTCCGGTGTATATAAGCATAATTGTGCGGACAAAATCGCCCCGGTCGCTGAAACAGAGCAGTACCAGCACAATCGCAATCAACGGGAACCATACGACGTAGGGGACGACAAAAACCGGGACGAACGGAATCAGCTCATCCAGCGAGCAGCTGACCCAGTTGCGGGGCACGACGTATTTTTCAAGCAGCGAGAATTCCGCGCCGAGCAGTAAAAAGCCAATGAAAAGCACCGAATGCCAGTATTTGCGCACCAGCATTCTCCTACCTTCCGGCGTGGCCCATTCCCTGCCGCGTATGATTTCTATTATCGGGTTTTTCATGCTTCCCACCTCCCGAAAAAGGAGCGCCCGGCTTTATTCCGCAAGCGCCGGGACGGTTGTATACAGGCGGTAGCCGTGGATGAACTCAAGGATTTCAAAAACAGTGCAGATTTTATCGGCAATGCAGACAATCAGGGCCTCGCGGCAGCGCGGCAGCCTCCATGTCAGCGGCCACATGTGTTTGAGAATGATGTCTTCTTCCTTCTTTGTCAGATTGAAATGCTTCTTTGCGTTTTCAAGCGCCGTCCTCGGATGGGTGTAGCCGTGCCAGCGGTGCGACTTGTCGGGGACGTGCCAGTCGTAGAGGAAGAAGTCGTGAAGCAGCGCCCCGCGCACCAGCGCCGCCTCGTCGCATTTTATGCGCATCAGCCTGAAAAAGGCGTAGCTGTAAAACGCGACGGCGAGGCTGTGTTTCAGGCGGGTGGTTCTGCCGTGGTGGATGAAACCGTCCATCCTTCCGAGTGGCTCAAATTCCAAAAGCGGTTTGACGCATTCGATGAAAAAGTCAATATCAATGAGTTTGGGGTTTGCAAAGTTCATGTATTGCATTGCTCTCCTTCAGGGTTACAAGATTTCCGCTGTCGTCTATTATACAGGACCGGAACATTATACTCAATAGTTTTAGTGAAAATCAATGTAACTTGCATATAAAGTTTTTATGGCGGCGGGGGCTTTGTTGTTTGAGATGACGGTATTGGCTCCTTTTAGTATATAATATACCATATCTTCAAAATGACAAATGCCTGTTTTTGGTTTGGCGCAAATTTTATCGGGAAAAACTGACCGTTTTTGGGCGGGTACTTGACAAATGCGCCAAAACGGTTATAATAATTACGCCAAAAACAGTATTGCGGAATTGTGTAATGGTAGCACGGCAGACTCTGACTCTGTTTGTGAGGGTTCGAATCCTTCTTCCGCAACCAGTACAAGATGACAAATTTCGACAAGAAATTTGTCATCTTGTTTTTTTCATAAGCATATCATACAATATTTGTGGTAATTATTGGTCAATTTGAGGAGCCGATATTTATGGTATCATCGGATAAAATAATCAGAAAAATCCTTTATTATTTATCACCGGTAGTTATATACGGCGCGGTGATAGGGCTGATAAATTTCACAGACATAGAGTTTTATATGTTTAGATATCTTAAGGCGTGGGCGTCAATACTGTTTGTTTTTATCTGCCTGTTTATCGCAGTTGTTATTGCGCGATATAGTGATTGCAAGTATAAATATGACCCCATTATAACTTTTGTAAATCCATTTGCTTTCTTTTTAATAATGTATATTTTGTTTTTGTTTGATGAAGGTTATAAATATGATATTTTAAGTACTTTTTTT
>LFTH01000098.1 GCA_001513365.1 Clostridiales bacterium DTU033
GAGCCCTCCGCGTATTCGCCGGTGCGCCAGCCTTCCCGCTCCAAAATCCGGCGCATCGCCTGCGTTTCGTACTGGTTTACCTTGCAGCCGAATGTATGAAACAGCGCGTACATAATCGTCCTTTCAAAAGCTCAAATCACAAGACTGTCTTATTATATGTATATGACCCGCGGATTAATCCCATACCGGGGCATACAGCCGGTGGCCGGACGAGCCGGTGATACTGTAATAATGGCTTAGTATCTGCTGAAAATCCCAGCCCGCGTATTTCGCGTAATTCGCCGCGCCCCACTGGCTTAAGCCCACACCGTGACCGTTACCTACCACACTAAGCAGCATCTGTGTTTCATCTGACAAGGCCACCCTGAAGGCGGGGGAGCGCAGCTTATCGGCTCCGACAGCCGTCCTCAACTGGTTTCCTCTGACATACGTCTTTTTGCCGTCTTTATGGTAATAGGCGTTGGTTTCTATCACATATTGTCCGTTATTGTCGTACTTGCGGACATAAAAAGGGGCCGCGCCCGTTTTGGGCTCAAAGCTTACGGTTAATTTTTGCTGATACTTATCCTCTAAATAACTCTCCAAACTGGATTTCAGTTCTGCCATGGTAATATGGAATTCGGACTCCCACTTATCTACCTCGCGCATGGTGTCAGCGTTTTCATAAGCGCTCACAACGCTTTTAAGATGAGGGAGGTTTTCAAGGTTTATATCGTGATTGTTTGCGGTGTAGCCGGGGGACGACGAAAAATACGGGGTATAGACGGGTTTGCCGTTTGACAAAAGCTTTATTCCGGCCACTTCCTTCACCGCGTCGTATATCTTTTTGTCCGTCGCATCGCTTAAATTGATTGTTTTCAGGGACGAAAACGAGCAAACCCTCTTGTTTACCATATTCTCATACAGAATATATGTATAAGACGCGACCGCCTGAGCTTTTTGTGCCGCCAGATTGTTCTCCATTGCCTTTGCCGAGCCCAGCTCGGTTTTTACAATCCGGGCGAGCAGGTGCGTAAGCTCATCCCGGTTTGCCGGCTGGTAGGTCTGGCTGCCGATTTTTACTCTGCAGTTTTGCAAAAACTCGGTTTCCCTGACCGAGCCTGCCAGTATCGCCGGGGCCTGATCCTGCGGAGGCGCCGAGACGGTGGTGGTTGTGGTGGTTGTGGTGGTGGTGGTTGTTGTCGCATCTTGGGTGGTGCCCGCCGTCGTGCTCCCGGTGGTGGAGGTGGCGGCGGTTGTGGTGGTGGTCTGCGGGCTGCCGGTTGAAAACTCGGTTTCATTAACCGACGTGTCGTCCTGCTGGTCATCGGCCGATGTTGGCAGGGCAGACTCATCGGCGGTCGTGGGGATTGGGGCGGACGTCTGTCCCAGGGTCTTTGTGGTGCGCTGCGCCGCGGACCCGCCGTCGGCAGAACGCCTCCATTCCTGAGGCATGATTGCGTTGTAGTTGTAATAAGCCTTTGACAAATCCGGTTTTGCGGCCTCCCCTTCTCGCACCTTCCTTGCCGCTACCACCAGCCTTGCGCCCCTGTATTTGGCGACGTTCTCGAATTCGGTCGAGAGCATTAAAATGCTGTCCCCCTCCTGCACGTCCGCCTGCCCCGCAGGCATGACGTACAGCGAACGGGCGCGCAGACTGCCGGCAAAGCTCAGAAAATCCATCTCGTTCAAAAAAACGGTTTTGGTATAGTCAAAGGCGTTTTCGTTGACTTTTGGGTCGGTCAGCACCATCACCGAAAAAATCTTCCATTTGGCGCTGTGGAAGATGGTGTTCATCTCAATGACCGGGTGCTTAACCAGAAAATCTATGTTGTTGTAGTAACGCGCAAGGTCCGAAAACATCTGCCCGTCGCGGGTGTTGTTGCCGAAAATCACAATCGAGCGATTGATTGAGGACGGGGAATACAGCGCGGTCTCCTTTGAGAAATAAGGCACCCCGTAATCCGACAGCTCGCCGTAGAAATTGTGGTTTTTGTAAAACCCGCTGCCGTCGTCCATCATCACCGGATAATTGATGTTGGTGCCCTCGATTTTAACCCAGCCGCGAATGTCCGGGTTCCTTGAATACAGCGCGTAAAACTGCGGGAGTATCCCTTCGGGGTATCCACCGCTGTCCAAAGATACCTCCTCGGCCCTCATATTATACAGTTCGGCAAGGTCTCTGAACAGCATGCGGTTTTGAAGGGGCTGCATCACCCTGATATACACAACCGACGCCAGCGCGGACACAAGGAAAACCGAGGCGACCAAAAGCGCGAGTTTTCTGAAAATATCCCTTTTGCGGTCGCCTTTCCACGGCAGTATCCGGCGGAGTATACCCTGTTTTTCTCTCCTGACTTTGCCCTGCGGGATGGTCGGCGCCTCCTGCTCGGGCTTTATTATCTCGCCACCCGCCATCACGG
>LFTH01000001.1:0-2499 GCA_001513365.1 Clostridiales bacterium DTU033
ACAACGGCGTTAAAATCTCTTTTTAATCTTATTACATATGAATTGCTTGATAGGTGTAAACTTAATGTAGGCTTTAAACTCTAAAGGCTAGACTTTAGAGCTCATATCAGTTTGCCGACAAATTCCCGTCTCCTGTTACCCGGTGGCAAACGACTGACAAAAAACTGACAAGTTGCTTGATTAAACTTGTAAAATCTGAATATTTGTATTATCATATTAAACTGTGAGTCCGGCTGTAACGCATTGGAATGGAGAGAAACTGCAATGAAAATTCTTGTCATCAACGCGGGGAGTTCGTCGCTGAAATATCAACTGATTGACATGAAAGGCGAAAAAGTGCTTGCCAAGGGGATTTGTGAAAGGATAGGGATTGGCGGAAAGTTTACTCACAAAACCTTTGACGGGCGGGTAATCACCAAGCTGGTGGATATGCCAAATCACTCCTCGGCATTTGATGAGGTTAAAAACGCGCTTGTTATTGGCGAAGGCAAGGTGATTGACAGCCTTTCGGAGGTTTCCGCGATAGGTCATCGGGTAGTGCAGGGAGGCTCAAAATACGATCGCTCGGTATTGATTACACCGCAGGTTTTAAAGGGCATTGATGAGCTTGCCGCTTTAGCACCCCTGCACAACAAGGCGCATGTGCAGGGAATTAACGCCGCAACTGCCGCGTTCGGCGCCGATATACCTCAGGTGGCGGTATTCGACACCGCTTTTCATCAGACCATTCCGCCAAAAGCGTATATGTTTGCAGTCCCTTATGAGTATTACGAAAAATACAATGTCCGCCGCTACGGTTTTCACGGAACGTCCCACAGATATGTATCCGCCCGCTGCTTTGAACTGCTCGGCAAACCCGACGGTAAGGGGACAAAAATAATAACCTGCCATCTCGGCAACGGCTCCTCAATAACTGCGATTAAAGACGGCAAGGTGATTGATACCACAATGGGGCTGACCCCGCTTGACGGGTTTATGATGGGCACGCGTTCGGGCGCGGTTGACCCGTCGGTAATTCTTTTTTTAATGGAAAAAGAGGGCTTCAGCCCCCGTGAAATGGATGAAATCCTGAACAAAAAATCGGGAATGTTCGGAATATCCGGCGTGTCCAGCGATGATCGCGACATAGCCGCCGCAATCGAGCAGGGAAACCGGCGCGCAAAGCTGGCCTGGGATATGCGCACCTACGAGATTATCAAATACATCGGCGGGTATATCACGGCGTTGGGCGGGATTGACGCGATTGTCTTTACCGCCGGGATTGGGGAAAACCAGCCCCGGCTGCGCGAGGAAGTGCTGGAGGCTTTAGCGTATCGCGGAGCCAAAATCGACTACGAGAAAAACAAGGCGCACGGGCAGGAAATAGAGATAACCACTCCCGACTCCACTCTGAGAGCGTTTGTAATCCCGACAAACGAGGAGATTGTGATTGCCAGGGACACCATGGAAATAATCAACAGATAGATTTTAATATTCAAAACAAACAGCGGATGCCGGCCGGCATCCGCTGTTTGTTTTGAATAAACTATTCGTGTTCAAGTATTTCTTCACGGTCCCGAAAGAATAATGAGATGCACCAGATACCTGCCAGTGCGACAATTGTATAAATCACACGGCTGACGGCGGCGTCCTGCCCTCCGAAAGCCCATGCAATTATGTCGAACTGAAACAAGCCGATGCTGCCCCAGTTGATGGCACCGATTACCACAAGTATCAATGCCAGTCTGTCCAGCATTACGCTTCACTCCTTTTCTGAATAGGCATGCCTTTGCAGGAGTCGCAGCATAGCTTTTCGCGAAATTAAAGGTATATATAATAACGCGAATCCTGCGCGGAATTATTATGGGCGCGTTTTTTCAAATTATACGCGGGACGTAAATTTTTTTAAAATCCCGGCCATTTTATTAGCGATTGAAGGAATAATGAATAAATTGGTATAGAGGTGAAAATTTTGGATACGCGCGAATTGTTTGCGAGGCTTATAAGATGTGAAGCTGAAGGGGAAGGGGAATCCGGCATGCGGGCTGTTGCCACTGTTGTTATGAACCGCGTGCGGGTACCGTACGGGGAATACCAAAGGCTGTGTTTAGGCGATTTGCGGCTGGTGATTGAGCAGGCATGTCAGTTTTCATGTTATAAAACCGTTATCGAAGGAAGTCAAAACCCTCAAAACGTATGGGCGCTTACCCCTTCCGCCGAGCATTACCGCGTTGCAGACTGGGCGATAAACGGGAACATTCATCCGGGTGCCGGCTCCGAATGCCTTTGGTATATGAACCCGTTTTTGCCCGACTGCCCGAACTTTTTTCCGTATAACCGTACCGGATACTGGTATACAAGGATTGGAAACCACTGTTTTTATAATCCCACAAATCTATATGCCCAAACTTAACTAAAATATTTGCGAGGTGTTTTATAGTGCCGTATCGAAGCAGCAATTGGATGGGGAATAATGCCAAAAACCCCGAACTACCCGAAATTCCGCGGCGGGTAAAACAA
>LFTH01000001.1:2511-30028 GCA_001513365.1 Clostridiales bacterium DTU033
TAACCCCGCAGCAGCCAGCGCAACCGCCAGCACAGCCGCCTTCAACACCGCACGCGCCCTTTGTGCCGCCGTCGGTTGAAGGGCCGCCTCCGGTTATGAGTATTGATTATATACCGGGGTATTTAAGGAGTATCATCGGCAGAAATGTCCGCGCGGAGTTTATTATCGGCAGTTCGCAGTACACCGACAGGACCGGAGTTCTTGAGGACGTGGGCGTGAACTATTTTGTTTTGCATGACGTCAATTCCGGCACCCATATAATGTGCGACCTGTATTCGGTAAAGTTTGTAACGGTAATATTGTGATACATAAATCTCAAGGCAAAAAGGGGCGGGAGGGAACACCCGCCCCTTTTGCGGACAGGGAGATGTTCGCCGGACAAAACTGTTGGCAGAAAATTGCCGGTTATGGTATAATGTAATTCAAAAAACTGGGGTAAAAGGGCGTGGGCCTTTGGACAGGCTGCTGATTAAAGGCGCGAAAATAGTGGACCCGGCAAACAATATCGAGCAAAAGCTGGATTTGCTTATAGCGGACGGGAAAATCGCCTCGCTGGCTCCCGACATTCAGGCTGACGGCACGGCGGTGATAGGCGCAGATGGTTTGATTTGCGCGCCCGGGCTTGTGGACATTCATGTGCATTTGCGCGACCCCGGTTACACATATAAAGAGGATATCGAATCCGGCTGCCGCGCCGCGGCGGCCGGCGGAGTTACCTCGCTCGCGTGCATGCCGAACACCAATCCCGTGTGTGATAGCAGGGAAGTGGTATCTTATATCAAATCAAAATCGGCGGGTGCGAGGGCAAGAGTTTATGTGGTCGCCGCAATCACAAAATCGCAAAAAGGCAGGGAGCTTACCGATTTCGCGGCGCTGAAAGCCGCGGGCGGGGTTGCGGTGTCGGACGACGGCAGGCCGGTGCCCAGCGCCGATATCATGCTCAAAGCGCTTAAAACGGCAGAGCGCTGCGGGTTAAAGGTGCTCTGCCATTCCGAGGAATTATCCCTTTCTTCCGGCGGAATAATGAATGAAGGCGTAACCTCAAAAGAGCTGGGAGTTCCCGGCATACCAAGAGCCGCCGAGGACGTCGGCACCGCGCGGGATATCGCGGTAGCGGAGTCCGCCGGGCTGCCTTTGCATATCTGCCATATAAGCACGCGCGGCAGCGTGGAAATGCTGCGGGGGGCAAGGCGGCGGGGAGTGCCGGTAACCGGAGAAACCGCCCCCCATTATTTTGCGTTTACCGATGAAATGCTGAAAACCTGGGACGCCGATTATTTAATGAACCCCCCTTTGCGGACCGCGGACGATGTGAAGGCGGTCATAGAGGGGCTGCGCGACGGCACCATTTCCGCGATTGCGACCGACCACGCACCGCATGCCGAAAGCGAGAAAAGGGACTTTTTGAATGCGCAAAACGGCGTTATAGGGCTGGAAACCTCGCTTGCCGCAGGTATTACATTTCTCGTGAAAAAAGGGCATATCACCCTTTCAAAGCTGGTTTCGCTGATGTCCGCGCAACCGGCGAAGATACTCGGCATACCGGGCGGTTCGCTATCTGTGGGCGCGCCTGCCGATATAATTCTGTTCGACCCGAACGAAAAGTGGGTGGTAAAACCCGAACTGCTGCAGGGCAAATCCAAAAACACCCCGTTTAAGGGGATGGTTCTGGAAGGGCGGGTAAAGACCACCCTGCTCGGCGGGCGGATTGTATATCATAACGGGCAAATAGTATGATACTGAAAGGACTGCAGAAAATGCCGCTTGACAGCTTGATTGAAGCGATAAAACGGACAGGCAACCCGACTGTCGCCGGGCTTGACCCGAAACTGGACTATCTGCCGGATTTTATTATTAAAGAGTCGTTTTCAAAATACGGCGAGACGCTTGAGGGCGCAGCCGACGCGGTGTTATCTTTTAACATGGGGCTTATTGACGCGCTGTGCGACATAGTGCCTGCGGTGAAGCTGCAGGCGGCGTATTATGAGATGTACGGCTGGCAGGGCGTGCGCGCGTTGTGCCAAACCATCGAATACGCGAAACAAAAAGGAATGTATGTGATAACCGACGGTAAGCGGAACGACATAGGCAGCACAATGAAGGCCTACGCCGCCGCCCATCTTGGGGCTACAAAGGTCGCGGACAGGGAAATCCCGGCATTTGGCGCCCACGCGCTGACCGTCAACCCGTATCTCGGTTCGGACGGAATTCTTCCGCTGATTGAAGTGTGCAGGGAATCTGACAAAGGCATTTTTGTGCTGGTCAGGACTTCAAATCCCTCGTCCGGCGAGCTTCAGGACAGGCTGACAGAGGACGGGGAGCCTTTATGTATTAAAGTCGGCGAAATGTGCGAGGAATGGGGCAGGCTGCTGCCCGGAAAATACGGTTATTCGGGAGTGGGCGCGGTGGTCGGAGCCACGTGGCCGAGGCAGCTTGCCGAACTAAGGCGCAGGCTTCCCCGGACATTCTTCCTTGTGCCCGGATACGGCGCGCAGGGCGGTGCCGCCGATGACATAAAGGGCGCGTTCGATAAGGACGGGATTGGGGCGGTAATCAATTCTTCCCGCGGCATTATGTGCGCGTGGAAGAAAGAGGGCTGCGCGCCCGAAGACTATGCAAGTGCCGCGCGCAGGGAAGCACTGCGGATGAAAGAGGATATCGCCTCGGTTATTGGCTGAAAAATGGAGGGTTTGTGTTGCGCTATACGCAGGAGACCGGCGAAATACTGCAGAAAAAAGAGATTGCACCGGGTATATATGATATTACTGTAAATCTTCCGAAGATTGCCAAAGCGGCGTCGGTAGGGCAGTTTGTAAACATTTATTGCGGCGGGTTTACCCTGCGCCGCCCGATTTCCCTGTGCGGGTTTGACCAAAAACTCGGCACCGTAAGGCTGGTGTTTGAGGTCCGCGGAGAGGGGACGAAATGCCTTGCCGAATATTCAGCCGGGGATATGCTGGACGTGGTCGGCCCGCTGGGGCATGGGTTTTCGATGACCGACAGCGCAAAAAAAGCGGTGATAGTCGGAGGTGGCATTGGCACCCCGCCGCTTTTGCCGGTTGCGGAATTCTACCGGCAGAACGCAGTGGTGATAACCGGTTTTCGCACCGCGTCGGCGGCAATCCTTCAGCAGGATTTTGCCGCCGCAGGAGCAAAGACCATACTCTGCACCGACGACGGCTCCGCCGGCTATCACGGTTTTACCACTCAGGCGTTTGAGGAATATCTGAACGAAAAAGGGTGCGACATCATCTATACCTGCGGGCCAAGGGCGATGATGAAAGGCGTCGCAAAGCTGGCTCTGGAGCGGGGAATTGACTGTCAGGTGTCGCTTGAGGAAAGAATGGGCTGCGGAGTGGGAGCCTGTATGTGCTGTGTATGCGCCACCAAGGGCAAAAAGGGCATGCAGTACTCCCGCGTATGCCTTAACGGCCCGGTTTTTTCGGCTTCGGAGGTGGATTGGGATGTCTGATATGAGTGTAACGATTTGCGGCGTTACTTTAAAAAACCCTGTAATTGCGGCTTCCGGCACCTTCGGGTACGGGATGGAATACAATGAGTTTTATCCGATATCCCGGCTGGGCGGGGTTTCGTGCAAGGGTACCACTTTGAAAGAGCGGCTCGGCAACCCTCCTCCGAGGATTGCCGAGACCTGCGCGGGGATACTGAACAGCGTCGGGCTGCAAAACCCCGGTCTTGACAGCTTTATTTCCACCTACCTGCCGTGGCTGAAAAAGCAGGATACCGCCGTAATCGCGAATATCGCGGGCAGCACTGTCGAGGAGTACTGCGAAATCGCGGAAAGGCTGTCCGGCACCGATGTGGACATCATCGAGCTTAACATATCCTGCCCGAACGTTAAGCAGGGCGGGGTCAGTTTCGGGACGTCCTGCGAAAGTGTCGCAAAGGTTACGTCCGAGGTTAAAAAGCGCTCGGCAAAGCCGGTCATGGTCAAGCTTACCCCGAATGTAACGGATATAGGGGATATCGCGAAAGCCGCCGAGGACGCGGGCGCGGACGCGCTGTCCCTGATTAACACTATCACCGGTATGAGGATAGACATTAAAACCCGCCGCCCGGTTTTGCGCAACAACACAGGCGGATTGTCCGGCCCGGCGGTGTTTCCGGTTGCTGTACGGATGGTCCATGAGGTATATAAACGGGTAAATATTCCGGTTGTCGGTATGGGAGGCATAACAAAGTGGGAGGACGCGGCCGAAATGATGATTGCCGGAGCCAGCGCGGTGCAGGTCGGCACCGCTAATTTCCGCGACCCGTTTGCGTGTATCAGGATTATCGAAGGGCTCGAAAGGTTCGCGGCTTCGCTGGGGCTTAAAAGTATCGCCGAGCTGACCGGTACGGTTCTGGAATGGTGAATTAAGGAGGGAGCGCGTGAAAATACTTGCGGTTGATTTGGGCAGGGTGCGCACCGGGGTCGCGGTATCGGATTTGACCGGCCTGATTGCGTCTCCCATTGGCACCATCACCGAAAGGGATACTGAAAAACTGGCTGACATGATTGCCGGCATGGCAAAGGAACACAGCGTGTCCGAAGTTGTTGTCGGTCATCCGCGGAACATGGACGGCACCCGCGGGGAAAGCGCCCGGATTGCCGAGGATTTTGCAGAGCTTTTGGCGAAAAAAACCGGACTGCCGGTAAAGCTGTGGGATGAACGGCTGACAACAATGTCCGCTATCGGGATACTGAACGAGACAAACGTAAGAGGGAAAAGGCGGAAAGAAGTCGTGGACACTGTCGCGGCCACTCTGATATTACAGGATTACCTGAATTCAAAAAGAGAAGAATAACCCCGTTTTGCGGTCTGAACGGAGCAGCAGGCGCTCAAAAGTGCCGGCGGTTTCCGTTTTTTTGTTGCAAAACTGTAACAAATCCGGCTTATCGTCGTCTAATAAGTGAGTACTCAAAAAAAGGAGTTTCCATATGAAGGGTGATAGTTCGAGCAGAGAGCTTTCAGCGCTGATTGACGAATATGGAAGCTGCGTGCTTAACACGGCATATCTTTACCTGAACGACAGGCAGCTTGCCGAAGATGTGTTTCAGGAAGTGTTTTTAAAGGCGTATTTGAAAATGGATACGTTTGAAGCCCGTTCGTCGGTAAAGACATGGCTTATCAGGATTACCATCAACCAGTGCAAGGACACCATCAAAAGCGCCTATAAAAGCAGGGTGAATGTCGGATTTGACAGGCTGGATGGTGGTTGTTTGATTTGCCAATCAGCCGAACAGGCAGCCGAGGAAAACTATGAAAACGAGCGGCTTTACATGGCGGTGATGTCTTTGGAGCCGAAGCACCGCGAACTGATTCTGCTGCGCTATTACAATGAGCTGTCGCTTGACGAAATCGCCTCGATACTGCGCATATCAAACGGCGCCGTGCGGACAAGGCTGTCGAGAGTAACCGCGGTTTTGAGAAAGATATATGACCAGCTCGATGAACAGCCGGTAAAAAAAGCGGCCGGCGGCGAAGTTCTGCTCTGACTTTGACTGCACCAAAAGAAAGGGGTTATTTTTCATGAACCTTGAGCGGTTTAATGAGTATGTAAATAAATACAAGGCCATTCCGGTATCCGATGAATTGAAGGAAAAGACCATAAAAGCCGCGCAGAGCGGGAATACCGGTCAAAAACAACAGAAAATCCATTTTCTTAATCCAAAAAACCTGATGCGTTTTACGGCGATTGCGGCCTGCTTTGCCTTAACTGTCGCGGTGGTGTTGTTTGCCGCGCTTTATGGCTTTCCAAGATTGCCGTTGAGGAAGAGCACTGACGGATTTGGAACTCCCTATCCGCCTTCCTCTCCCGCCCGCAGTGAAAACAATGCCGGTGGCGTAAGCGCTGTAGAAGAAGAAACCGACACCGAACAGAATAATGACGGCAATTCACAGGAAACGATAATTGAAAATTTTGACCAAAACGTAACAAATGCAACAAAACCGAATATGAATAAAGGCGCTACTACTCAGATTAAAGGCGGTGTGAAAAAACCCGGCGTGGGGGCGGATAAACCCGCCGCATTTAAGGAAAACCCGTTTATCAAGACAAGCGAAAACCCGATATCCACTTTTTCGATTGACGTAGATACCGCGTCATACGTTATCTTCCGCCGCGACATCGCAAATATGAGCTTAAAGGAATTCCAAAACAGCGGCGGCTTTATCAGGACCGAGGAGGCAATCAACTATTTCAGTTATGATTACCCGAAACCGACCGGGGACGTCCCGGTTGCGGTTACCACCGCGGTCGGCAACTGCCCGTGGAACCCGAACGCAAAGCTCGCGGTTATCAGGATTGCGGGCAAGGAACTTGACGCGGCAAAGCTCAAAGGCTCCAACATCGTGTTTTTAATCGATGTTTCCGGCTCTATGGAAACCGAAGACAAGCTGCCTTTATTGAAAAAAGCGCTGGCACACGCGGTCGAAAACCTAAGCGATAAAGATACAGTATCGATTGTTACCTACGCTTCCAGCGTACAAACCGTTTTGACAGGCGCCAAGGGCAGCGAAAAAAGCAGGATAATAAACGCGATAAATAAGCTTAAGGCAAGCGGCGGCACCGCCGGCGCGGACGGGTTGAACCGGGCCTACAGTATCGCGCAGGATTATTTCATCAGGGGCGGCAACAACCGCATTCTGCTTGCGACTGACGGGGATTTCAACATCGGCCCCAGCAGCGTCGAGGAGATGAAACAGCTGGTAACCCGGAAAAGGGAGAGCGGGATATTCCTCACCGTTCTGGGCTTTGGGGTCAACAATTACGTCAATGGGGACGAAAGGCTTGAGGTCCTCGCCGACAACGGCAACGGCGGGTATTATGTAATCGACAGTCTTGAAGAAGCGGAAAAGGTGCTGAACAAGCAGCTTACCAGCGTATTGTATACGGTCGCAAAGGACGTCAAAATCCAGGTGGAATTCAGCAAGAACGCCGTTGACAGCTACCGCCTCATCGGATATGAAAACCGGGCGCTCGCGAACGAGGATTTTAACAACGACAAAGTTGACGGCGGCGATTTGGGCTCAGGGCAGACGGTTACCGCAATGTACGAGATTATCCCGAAAGACGACAGCGCAACCGAGCTGTTCACTGTGAAAATAAGGTACAAAAATCCCGATTCCGACACCTCGCTGTTATACCAGCACACCGGCAAAATCAGCAAAAACCTGAACGCCGACTATTATTTCGCCTCCGCGGTCGCGGAAGCCTGCCTTGTAATCAACAATTCGCAATACAAAGGGGATGCTTCGTTGAACCATGCCTATCAAATGGCGCAGGAATATGCCGGCAGTTCTTCCGATAAAAGCAAGCAGGAATTCATCCGGATTTTGAAAAAACTGATTTCATAAGCACCCTCTGTGTTCCAAAAAGCGGCACTCGGCGGCGCAAAGCCGCTGCGTGCCGCTTTTTGGCGCTTGGCACCGGGTGCGTCGGGGATTAGGTTAAGTACAATTTTATCCATAGCGCTGTGCATAAATCTGGCTATCCGGACTTGTTTGTGATATACTAGCGGTGGAGAGCGTGCGATAATCACATTGGCGCAAAAGGGGTGGGCAGTGATGAATATGGATGACAGGCTTAAGAAGTTGAGCGACGAAATCATCCGCATATCGGGCGCCTGCAGGCTTATTCTGTTCAGCTACAAGCAGGATACCGGCGGCAATTTAAGCTCGGTGAAGCTTTGCGCGGTAATCAAAAGCGGAGATTCGCAAGAAATGGAAAACAAGCTGTATCTTAATATAGATTCCGAGCTGCCGTTTGACATTCTGGTCTATAATCAGGCCGAGTGGGACAATCTGCTCAAAGACGAAATGAGTTTCGCGTCGCGGATAAACAGCCTAGGGAGGGTTTTGCATGCGGCGGATTAGGCATGGAAGGGACAGCCGCAAGTTTTTTGACTGGCTTGAGATTTCCGCGCGCGACTTACTGGCCGCTCGCCTGCTGATTGAGCTGGAACAGTGTTATGATATCGCGGCTTTCCACTGCCAGCAGTGTATCGAAAAATCCTTAAAGGCCTATATCATAGACAAAACCGACATACTGGTGGACGGGCACAACCTGACATGGCTGTGCCGGCAGGCGATGAAGCACAACCCGGATTTCAAGCAGTGGATGGACAAAACCGCGGATATGAACCGGCTGTATATTGAGACGCGGTACCCTTCGGATATTGATTTGATGTTCAACCACCAAAGAATAAAACAGGTGTATCAGACAGCAAAAGAGATTTACAAGTTCATCTGCATGGAAGTCTACGGCGGCGACGGCAGCTTTGACGACGACTGATCAGGATACTGCGGGTTTTACCGGCAGGTCGGAGACAATCCTCCCGTCGCGGATTTCAATTATCCGGCTGGCGTTTTGGGCAATCTCCATGTCATGGGTTATCAGAATGATGGTTTTGCCCTCCGAATTCAGTTCAAGCAGGATTTTGATAATCTCCCTGCCCGAAACCGTATCTAGGTTTCCGGTGGGCTCGTCGGCGAGTATTATCGGCGGGCGGGCGGCAATCGCGCGCGCGATTGCAACTCTCTGCTGCTGGCCGCCGGACAGTTCGGCGGGGCGGTGATGCATACGGCTGCTGAGGCCTACACGAATAAGGGCCTGCGCGGCGACCTTCCTGCGCTGTTCACGCTTCATTCCCCGGTATATCAGCGGCAGTTCGACATTTTCGAGCGCGTCAAGGCTGGGTATCAGGTTGTAGCCCTGAAAGATAGAGCCGATATGCCGGTTTCGGATGAGCGATAGCTGGTCGTCGGTCAAATCAGCGACATTCCTCCCGTCAAGACTGTAAATGCCCGACGTCGGAGTGTCAAGGCAGCCGAGGAGGTTCATAAGGGTGGTTTTTCCCGAACCGGAGTGGCCGACAATCGCGACAAATTCGCCCTGATTAACCTTCAGAGATATGCCGTTCAGCGCCCTGACTTCGCTACTGCCCTGACGGTAAATCTTGTACAAATCCTTAATTCTGATTATCCCGGACATACACCAATCCCCTTTGTAATTTGTTCATCAGTAAGTATGCCCGTTTTTTTGGCGAATAAGATGTCGGCGGCGGGGTTTATTCTGCCGCAGAATATACAAATAGTGATAAAATAATATAATGCGGCGTATTGGCCGTTTTTTATGCCGGCCCGCCGTCGCAGGCTAAATAAAGCGGTTATTGAAAGGATGATTAACCTTGCTCAAGCCTTTTTGGAAGAATTTGAAAAGCGGCACCGATATCAGGGGAATTGCCATAGAAGGGGTGAATGGGGAACCTGTCAATCTGACCGACGATGTGGTGGATAAGATTTCGGCCGGTTTTGCCGCCTGGCTGATTGAAAAAACCAAAAAAAGCGCTAATGAGCTTACGGTTTCGGTGGGCAGGGACAGCCGGCTGTCCGGCCCCCGTATTAAAGACGCGGTGATAAACGCGCTGACAGGCGCAGGGATAAATGTTATTGACTGCGGGCTTGCGTCCACGCCTGCGATGTTCATGAGCACAATGGATTTAAACTGCGACGGAGCAGTTCAAATCACCGCGAGCCACCATCCGTTTAACCGCAACGGGCTGAAGTTTTTCACCCCGGCGGGCGGTCTTGAGGGCGGCGATATAACCGATATCCTTTATATTGCGCAGGGTTTGTCCGAAGGCGGCGGAAAAGGGGCAAAGGCCGCGATACCCGGCTCTTTGAGCCGGCAGGACTATATGTCCGAGTATGCAAAAAGGCTGCGCGAAATGATTTGCGCAGGGATTAATTCAAAGGATTATGACCGGCCGCTTGAAGGCTTTCATATTGTTGTTGACGCCGGCAACGGGGTCGGCGGATTTTATGCCGAAAAAGTGCTAGCGCCGCTTGGGGCAGATATAAAGGGCAGCCAGTTCCTTGAGTCCGACGGGCGTTTCCCGAACCATATCCCGAACCCCGAAGATAAACAGGCGATGGAGTCCGTCCGGATTGCAACGGTCAGGGCGGGCGCTGATTTGGGGATAATATTTGACACCGATGTGGACAGGGCGGGGTGTGTGGATTCAACCGGGCGGGAGATAAACCGCAACCGGCTGGTGGCGCTCGCGTCGGCAATCGCGCTTGAAGATAATCCCGGCGGCGCCATTGTTACCGACTCCATTACTTCAAGCGGACTTAAAGTATTCATTGAAAAGGAACTGGGCGGGGTGCACCACCGGTTTAAGCGCGGCTACAAAAACGTCATCAACGAGGCTTTGAGTCTTAACGCGCAGGGAATAAACTGCCCGCTGGCGATTGAGACGTCGGGACATGCGGCGTTTCGGGAGAATTATTTTCTTGACGACGGCGCCTACCTTGTTACAAAGATAATCATAAAGGCCGCAAACCTTAAAAAAGAGGGCAGGACCCTTGAAAATCTGATTGAAAAGCTTAAGGAGCCTGTCGAAACGGTGGAGCTAAGGTTTAAAATCACCGAGCCGGACTTTCACGCCTGCGGAGAGCGCATTCTGAAATCCTTAGAGCAGTACGCCGCAGAAAAGGGCTGGAACGTCGCAGACGACAGCCGCGAAGGGGTGCGGGTCTCTTTCGGCAAAGGCGAAGGGGAGGGCTGGTTTTTGCTCAGGCTTAGCGTGCACGACCCGGTGATGCCGCTGAACATCGAAAGCGATGTAGAGGGCGGCTGCCGGATTATTGCAGAAAAGCTCGCCGGCTTTTTGCTCAGTCAATCGGGGCTGGAAAAAGCCGCGCTTATTGATTATTTGTCCTAAACGGAAAGGGTGTTCGAATGGACTGGGCCGAAATCACGCTGACCGTGCCGGCGGAGCATGCCGAGCTTGCGGCGGCGGTTGCGAATATGGCGGCGCCCGGCGGGCTTTACATCGAGGATTACAGCGATATTGAGCAGGGAGTGCGGGAAATCGCGCATGTGGATTTAATCGACGAGAGCCTGCTGTCGCGCGACCGCTCAAAAACGGTTATCCGCCTTTATGTCAGCGCGGAGGGAAACCCGGCTGAAACCACGGCTTTTCTGCGCGAAAGGCTTGACAACGCGGGGATTGAGTTTGAAATCACGACAAGCGGTGTCCGCGAGGACGACTGGGCAAACAGCTGGAAACAGTATTTTAAACCGCTCGTTGCCGGCGACAGGCTTATTATCTGCCCGACATGGGAAAAACCCCCTTCTGCCGACGGCAGAAAAGTGCTGTATATTGACCCCGGAATGGCTTTCGGCACCGGCGGGCACCACACCACAAGGCTGGTCCTTGAAGCGATGGAGCGCCGCATTAAAGGCGGGGAAACCGTGCTGGACGTCGGCTGCGGCAGCGGGATTTTGTCTATAGCAGCGCTTTTGCTTGGCGCAGAAAGGGCGGACGGTGTGGATATTGACCCGCTTGCGGTGCGGATTGCAAGGGAGAACGGAAAGATAAACGGGTTTGGGTCGCCCGAATACAATATTATCCACGGCAACCTCGCCGACGGGATTTCAGGCAGGTATGATTTAATCGCGGCCAACATCTCGGCGGACGCTGTGGTTGAGCTGATAAGCGGTTTGCGGCGTTTTTTAAAGCCGGGCGGGGTTTTTATTTCGTCCGGGATTATTGATACCGCAGAGAAAGAGGTGCTGGCTTGCTTAAAACAGCACGGATTTGTGGTGTTGGAGCGCCGTGAAAGCGGCGGCTGGGTCGCGCTTGTGTCTTCAGTCGGGGATTAAAGCAGATAAATGAAAGGGGAAACCGCAGTGCCTCGCTTTTTTCTGGATTTTGGCGGCGGGGATACCGCAATTATCACTGGACAGGACGCAATACATATAAGGCGTTCTTTAAGGCTTCGCGCCGGCGACAATATAACTCTGTGCGACGGCAGGGGCAGCGATTATTTCTGTGAAATCACCGGTTTTGATGAGGAGAATGTGGTGGTCAAAGTCCTCTACCGCACCCCCTCTGTCAGCGAGCCCTCGGTCCTTGTTACCCTGTATCAGGGGCTGCCGAAAGGGGACAAGCTGGAATACATCATCCAGAAATCGGTTGAGCTTGGGGTTTCTGCGGTGGTGCCGGTCGAAACCGCGCGCAGCGTTTCCCGTATAAGCGTTTCGGCCGAAAAAAACGCGAAAAAACATCAGCGGCTGCAAAAAATAGCAGATGAGGCGGCGGGACAGTCGGGGCGCGGCATACTGCCGAAAGTGGAAGCGCAGATAAGCTTCAAACAGGCGGTTGAGCGGCTGAAGGAAAAAGAAGAAAACGAGCTTGTAATCGTGTTTTACGAAGGCGGAGGGGAGAGATTGAGCGAGCTGGTCGGCAAAGGCACAGAGCGGCTGTCAATCTTTATCGGGCCGGAAGGCGGGTTCGAGCCGCAGGAAATCGAGCAGCTCTGCGCGGCCGGCGCGCGCAGGGCTACTCTGGGCCCGCGGATTTTAAGGTGCGAGACCGCTCCGATTGCCGCGTTGTCGGTGATTATGGCGCTTACCGGGAATATGGACTGATTGATATTCGGAGAGGAGCAGGTATATGCGGGTTTACGATATTTCGCGAGAGGTTCTGTCGGCTCCGGTTTATCCGGACGACCCGTCCCCGAAAATCCAGCCGCATTGCCGGATTGAATACGGCGATGTCTGCAACACCTCGGTATTAAACCTGTGCGCGCACAACGGCACCCATCTGGACGCGCCGCTGCATTTTATCGCGGGTGGCAGGGACATTGCCTCGGTGGAGCTCGACTGCTGTATCGGCAAATGCACCGTTATTGAATATAGCGGCGTGCTGCTGGGCGCGGATGCCGAGAAGATTATCCGCGGGGTTCAGCCGAGGCTGTTGTTTAAAGGGGATATGCAAATCAGCCCCAGCGCGGCATTTGTGCTTTCGACTCTTGGACTGAGGCTGGTTGGCGTGGAGCCGCAGACCGTTTCGGCCGAAGAATCTGCCGGCGAAGTCCACCGCCAGCTGCTCGGCAGCGGGATGGTGCTGCTTGAAGGGCTTGATTTAAGCGCGGTAAAGCCCGGCGACTATTTTCTGATTGCCCTTCCTTTGAAAATCGCCGGCTGCGACGGCTCGCCCGTCAGGGCGGTGCTTTGCGAAGTCTAGATTTCAGACATCGGGTAGTAGGCTTTAGACATGAAAAGGCTTGATGCCGGCTGGCCGGGAATATTTCTTGCTTTTTTGGGCGCGGGAAGATATAATTTAGTAAACCGCTGAATAGATGGAAAGGTTCTGAATATATTATGAGCGAAGCAAATAATAACGGGCAAAAAACAAAACGGCCACTGCTGTCCAGGCTGGATTGGTTTACAGAAGAGCGCTGCGCCGACGGACTGCCTTCTGTCGCGTTTTTGCAGATTATTCTGGCGCTATTGCTGTTTATGATTGCGTCTCTGAGGTGGGAGCTCTGGCTTTTTACCTCTGCCGCCGCCCTTGTTGTTGGGCTTGCCGGGTACTACAAAGGGGATACGCTGGCT
The DNA here is from genome assembly GCA_001513365.1 of Clostridiales bacterium DTU033. Classification (GTDB taxonomy): domain Bacteria; phylum Bacillota; class Clostridia; order Oscillospirales; family Acutalibacteraceae; genus Avimonas. The sequence continues at coordinate 15,925 of LFTH01000001.1, forward strand.
GTGCGGGTAGTGCTGAGGGTGCTGCTGATTGCGCTGACCGCCGGGATAATCGGTTTGGGGATTGCGGGAACGGCGATTGTTTTCGGCTCCGTGCCGGTGGAGGAAACGGGCGCGCTGATGGATGTGGTGCTGCTTTTGCTTTTGTCCTTCTCGTTTATGCTGTTTGTCCAGGCCGCCGCGTCCAGCCTTGCAAAAGAACGCCGCCGCTTTGATTTGGTTCTGCTGCGCGTAATCGGCATTATTGTGCTGGTTTTGTCGCTGGTGTTCTGCGTTTTTGGGATGGAATACAAAGACGAGTACGGGCTGCCGCTTATCGCAAGGTCATTCAGCACCCCGGAGATTTTCGGGATGAGTTTTGAAATAGCAATCGACAATCTGGTTACAAGGGCGCTGTTATGCTTTCTTAGCGTCTGTTTTGTATTTATGTCTTTCAGGATAAGCTCCCTGCCGAAAAAACAGCGGCGCGAATGATATGACATAAGAGCAGTATAAAACGGCAGTAAAAAATAAACGGCAAATCGAAGGCCGTTTATTTTTTACTGCCGGTATTTTTCTGTCTGCGCCGTATGTATTTACAACGAGCCGCCGAGTTTGGTCTCGGCGTTTTTAATCAGGTTAAAAAGTGAGGACGCGAACATCGGGTATTCTGCCGCAATACGGTCGGAGGAGATCACCGGGGCTTCTGCCAGCCCTTTTTCTCCGTTCACGGAGCCCCCTGCGGCCAAAAAGCTGATTGTGGCCGCCGACTTGCTGAATTCCCCTGCCGCGGCGGTCAGATAGAGGTATTCGGGTATTGAGAACAACGCCTCAGGGTTTTTGGGGTTTGCCGAGTAAATACTGCGGAAGAGGGAATACACCGCAATCATCAGCGCGTTTGAAGCCTCGATAGTCAGCGCCTTGTTGTTGCAGTTTTGAAGGATATCGAAAATTATGTTCAGGGAATTTATCACCAGTTTTTTATTGAGTACCGGAAGCACGCTGCCCCGAAGATGATTGTCCTTGATTGAAGGGTCGTTTTCCGGTATCTCGTCAACTGCGATTACCGCCCCGGTTTTGTCGGGAGTCCTGCCCAGAAGGTAATCGCAGGATACGTTATAGTAATCCGCCGCCTTCACCACAAATTCAAGGCCACATTCCCTGATACCCTTTTCGTAATGTGAAAGCAGCGCCTGCGAGATTCCAAGCTCCTGAGAAGCTTTCTTCTGGCTGATACCTTTCTCTTTTCTCAGCAGGGTCAACATTCTGGGGAAAGAGGGATTCATACGGCGCACACCTCAAAACTCGCATTTATTTAAATAAGATAAAACGCCCCACTTTCCGCCATCGGAAAATAAGGGCCGGATTCTGGTAATGGCGATATATGCAAAAATAATACGCATAAAATATACCGACTGTTTATGATTATAACCTATTTACTGCCTGTTTGTAAATCGTCAATATGTGATTTTTTGGAGAAAATTTTGATGAAAACTTACAAAATACTTCCAAAACTAATGTTTTGAAATGTCTGCCAAATCAAAAAACAGTTTTTTCGGCGCCGCAGCCGGCAGTTAATGCGGTTATTTACTATATGTAAAACCGGCAGGCCGATTTGTTGCGGCAACCGCCGGCAAAAAACAGCAGAGGCAGGCGCGGACATCTCCGCCCACCGCGTGTCCGTGTTTTGTACTGGGCCCCGGTATTATTTATCGCCCTGAACGATGTTTTCGGCGTACATTCTAAGCTCGTGTTCGGTTTGTATATTCCCGCTGCGCTGTTTTATCATTTCCTGCACGTATGAGGGCAGCGACTCAAAAAAAGCGCCCGCCCTGTGGTTACTGCCCAGCAAATCATCAAGGTTTTTGTATTTCCTGTTGTGCATGATTACCTCCGTGTCAAGTTTTGTAATTGCCGCGGCGGCTGTGCGCCGCGACGTATTCCTGCATATCTTCAAACGAATGTATATCCAGCTTTTTTATTTCCTCCTGAAGCGGTTTTGGAAGGCTGTAAAAGTATTCGTAACAGGTGATACTTTGGTCCAACAGGTCGGATAACCCCAGTTTGTATTCGCTTCCGCGCATTTTATATCCCTCCGGATATATTGTCCGCAATAATTCTGAATTTAGTTTGGAAATAAATGAAAGCGGCTTTTTTGATAAAACCTGACCGACGGATTGTCAAACCGGCGGTTAATAAAGCTAAATCCGGTTCGCTGCGAACCGGATTTTTAAATGGCGCTTTAGCGTGAGAAATCCCCCAGTTATACTGGGGGAGATAAATGCGCTGTCTGTTTATTATCTTTGGTACCCAATCAAATCCAAAGTGAATTCTTCATATTCAAAAAGCCATCGCTCGCCGAGCCTTGATTTGATAACCGCCCTTGCCTTGTCGGGTTTTGGTGCCCTTGCTTTAGGGTGGTGGCAGTCGCTGCCAAAAACCACCGGTACCCCTTTTCTTATCCAGCCGAGCACCTGTTTGCGGGTTGCCCGGCAGAACAGCGAATTGTGGTTTACCTGTATCAAGGCGCCGTCAAAACCGAGTATTTCTCCGATTGCCTGCGGCCCGTGCGCCAAAAGGTAGCGGTCAAGGTGGGCGAAGACGGGGACCAGCGAATGCCTGACACTTAAATTGTAAACCTCGTCCAGCATCCAGCTTTGATAAGGGCAAAAGGGGAGTTCGACCAGAATCAGGCGGGTATTTCCGTAGCACAGTCCGGATAAATCGAGATTGTGTATCCCTCGCTCGATATAGACTTCGGCCGCGGGCAGGATTACCGGCATGTCGCAGCCGGCGACGGACAGCTCGTCCAACGCGCGCTGCCTTGTCTTGAGGAATTCCTCCAAAGGCTGTTTGTGCGCATAAAAATGAGGAGTGGCCGCGGCGACTCTAACGCCTTGATTTTTCATGATTTTAAGCATTTCGCGCGAGGTCTTTATGTCAGGCGGGCCGTCGTCAACCCCTGCGAGTATATGCGAATGGAAATCCACGAACAAATATAGTTTCCTCCCGGCGGTTTGGGGCGCAATAAGCAGAATTAGAAGACGGCGCTGTTATTCTTATACTGTTTTCGGCCTGAGGCCGCGGGATATTTGTACCCGTAGTAAAGGCCGTCCCCGTAATAGGAGACGGGGGCTCTTGCCTCGTTTATCACTATGCCGAGGATATTGACGCCCGCAAAGCCGCAGCTTTCGACAGCCTTATTAAGCTGGTCGTGGCGCGATTGACCCTGCCTGACCACCAGCAATGCTCCGGCGGTCTGCTTTGCGACAATGATTGCGTCCGAAACGATATTGATTGGTGTGGTGTCCAGAATTACGTAATCGTAAGCCTTCTGCACGATTGAGAGGAATTCGGACATCCTTGTCGAGCCCAGCAGCTCGGACGGGTTTGGGGAGGTCGGGCCAGCGGTGATAATGTCAAGGTTTTGAACGACGTTTTCGTTAAGGGCTTCTTCAATTTTGTCAATTCCGCAGAGGATACTGGTCAGCCCCTTGTGGGTCGGCAGCTTGAACAGCCGGTTTATTGACGGTTTGCGCAAATCGCAGTCTATCAGCAGAACCTGCGCCCCTGTCTGCGCCAACACAATCGCAAGGTTTGCCGAGATGGTGGATTTGCCCTCGTCCGGCATGGGGCTGGATACCACAAATGCCCTGCTGTTTTTGGTCGCGAGCGCAAAAAGCAGGTTGGTCCGCACTGTTTTGAAGGATTCGCTTATGTGAAATGGAGAGGTTTCGGACAGCAGTAAGCTTGCCGGCTTATTTTTTTTTGGCGGCGGAAAACCCCGTTTGTTTCCTAACGGCCATAATTCCTGTATCCTCCCTTCGGCGCGGCGTCAAATGCGGGGATAGAGCCCAGCACGGGAATGTCGTAATACCGCTTGACGTCTGCTTCATCCCTGATACGCGTGTCGAATATATTCTTAGCGATTACGAAAATAAAAGACAAAACCATGCCCGCCAGAACGCCCAAAATACAGTTAAATTTCAGATTTGGTGAAGAAGGGAACGGGTTGGGTACGGCTTTATCTATTATTTCCACATCTCCGGTTTTTGTTATTTCCTTGATTTTTGACGGGGCTATGCTTGCAATCGCGTTTGCGACGTCGGCAGAAAGCTGCGGATTTCGGGTGGTAATATGTACTTCAATTACCTCGGTGTTGGATACCGATTTAACAGTCATCATCCTTTTGATTTGCAAAGGGGTGAGATGGGACAGGCTGGACAGCGAGACCACTTCGGACAGCACGGTGTCGCTTTGGATTATCACCGAATAGGTGTTGGCGAGCTTTTGCGCCGCGTTGATGTCGCTAAAATCGATTTTGTTCTGAAGATGTTCGGTGTTGCTGACATAAAACGAGACTTTTGAAGTGTAAACCGGCTTTAGGAATACTTTGGTAATGCCAAAAGCAATCAAAAACCCGCAGAAGGAAAGCAGCAGGATAAACCACATTTTTTGTTTGATTAACTGTACCGCTTCTTTCAGATTAAAGATGTAATAACCCTGGTGCACGGTATGGCCCCCTTGATATATAAAGAGATGATGTGGCTGCAACATAGCTAATTATACCATAAATTCTTGTACAATCAACAATAATTCCGTCGATTTACAAATAATTTCCAAAAAGATCTGGTTATTTTACAGATAAATTGCGCATTATTGCCCATTACACCCTCCAACCCCTCTGAAAATCGTATAAAACTAATAAATAATGCAGGGCGATATGTCAAATAATTTGGAAATACAATCCAAAAAATAAGGATTTTTTCGTTTAAATACTGACATAATTTCGGTTGTGTTTTGACGGTGAATCATTTATAATTATATCTAAATTGTACTGCGGAGTATTGCCGGTTAATATGCGTTTTTGCTCAAAGGGGAAGTCAAGAATGAAGAAAGTCATAGCAACGGTAATTTGCGCGGTTTTAGCTGCGGTTTCCCTGACCGCTTCGGCGGCCGGGCTGGACGTCAACAAGAACAGGGTCTTAAACCGCCTGAAAACCGAGATTTCAGTAGCGGGCAAGTCGGTATCCCTGCCAGGAGAACTGATTACCCAAGCCGAAAACTTCCTTAAGCGGGACGACGTTGTGATTACTGCGAAACAGGCGGATAAAATCATCAGCCATATCAACAGCGCGATTAATATAGTTAAGGAGGCCGGCGTTACCAGAATCTCCGAGCTGAACATGCAGGACAAAACTGCAATACTTGACAACATAAGGGCTGCGGCTGGCGTTCTCGGCCTTAAGGTTTCAATAAATTCAACGGATAAGACGATTACCGTTTTAAAAGATAATGTGCCGGTGGCCACTACTGAAGCCGCGTTGAAAATCACCGGGACGGGCATTTCCGCAATCCTCGTTATGGTAGGCGTCTGTGTCGCATTGATTATAGGTTGCTTTGCAGTCTCGTGGAAAGTAAGGTTAATCGCAAAATGAGCAAACCTTCGTTTCTTGGGAACGGGGTTGCGGTTTATTTTTATCTGCCGTTGCTTCTTTGCGCGGCGGGCTATATTGTGTTGATGGCAGCGGTTTTTCCGCTGCTTTCAAACGCGCTGTCGTCGCTGGGGCTTTTTACCTCCGACGGCGCCTTCATTACGCCAGAAACAAAGGCAATATTCGAGCAAAAGGATTACGGCGCGCTGAATGTCGAGATTGTATACGAAAAGGATATCGTAATGCCTACATACGGCACCCATTACGCCCGGCTGACAATACCGTCGCTGTCGGTCGCCGTCGATTTGTACTATGGCGACAGCAGCGCGGTGCTTAAAAAAGGGGTGGGGCAGTATATCGGCAGTTCCCTGCCCGGGTACGGGCGACCGCTGCTCGTCGGCGGCCACAACAACGGCGCCTTTGGCGGGCTGCAGCATGTAAAAACCGGGGATATCGTTACAATCACAACCAATTACGGGATTTACAGCTACAGGGTAACAGGGGTAAAAATCGCCGATTGTTTTGATAAAAGCGCATACAACCTTCAGCAGGAAAAAGAGCAGCTGATTTTATATACCTGTTACCCATTCAACACCCTCGGCCTTACCGATAAAAGGTTTTTTGTGTATGCCGATAAGGTCAGCGGGCCGAGAATAGTATCGGAACCTCTGGAATAGGAAGGGCTTTATATCAAATGATGAACAGGCATCTGTCTTATATCGTCAGCGTGATATTATCATTTTTGATAATGGTTTGCTTAACAATCCTCATATTTTTCAGCTGTCTGGCCGTAACCGTCTTCAGGGCCGATTTTCTCGCCCGCCTGATGAACGACCGTTATTACCAGTCGGTGATGGATACCCTTACCGAAACCTTAAAACAAAAACTCGCGTCGCCGAGCAACCTCCCAAAAGAAGCGTTTGACGGTTTGTTCAGCCGCGGCCAAATGAAAGAGGATGTAAAATCCAATCTCAATGCAAAGCTCGCGGGGATTAATTCCGGATACGACAGGGAGCGCGTGCGGCAAAAGGTGATTGAAAGACTAAAAAGCTACGCTGATGGCCGCGGGGTCGATATTTCAGGCACAAACCTTGAGTCTCTCGCGGATTATTGCGTGGAAGAATACGACCGTCATATCGGGCTTTTCTTTCTGGACGACTTTGCGGTGCTGAGAAACAGGTTTGACAAATTGTTTGCCTACATACTGCCGGGATTTTCAATGCTGCTGATACTGCTAAATCTATTCCTGTTCAAGCTGCACAGGTTTAAGCACCGCGCCGTAAGGTTCTGCGCCTGCAGTATGTTTTCGACTGCGCTTATGCTAATCCCGTTTCCTTTATTCCTTTTGCTCTGCGGCGCTTACAGAAGAATCAACATCACCCCTGAATATGTGAAGTATCTGCTGGTTGAGACGGTCAATAAGGGGTTGACAGGCCTTGTGCTGTCGGGGATTGCGTCGGCGGCCGCGGGCGCAGTTCTGGCAGTTGCGTGCTTTCGGATGCGGAAAAACGCGATTATTCCCTATAATAAATACGAATAAACAGGCTGAAACCTTGAAACCGGCCAAGCTGTTAATGATAAGCAACCTGTCTTTCCCGACAGGTTTTTTTGCGCTTATTGCAATGGGAGAAACTGTTAAGGCTTATTCCTCATCCAATGTCAAATCGTTCCTTGGAGGGTTGCGGAGAATTTGCCGCGCCTGACGCACCTCCGCGAGGCGCTGCGCCAGAACTTCCTCGGTGCGGCGGAGCAAATCGTTCGAAAAATCGCTTGCGCCCTTGCGTATTTCGCGGGATTTTGTCTGGGTCTGAGTCAGTATCTCATTGGCCTTTTGCTGTGCCTGTTTTACAATCTCCTCCTGTGCCACTAGCCGCCGCGCGCGCTCCTCGGCGTTCCGGATTATACTCTCGGCTTCCCGCTTGGCAGTCTCGACGATATCGCCGCGGTCGGCGACAATAGCCCTTGCCTGCCGAACCTCGCTCGGCAGATGGGCGCGGATATCGTTGACGATGTTTCTCAAAAGCTCCGCGTCTACCACGCATTTGCCGCCGGACAGCGGTAGGCTCCATGCGCTGTCGAGCATTTCGTCAATCTGGTCCAGTAAATCTTCAACGGTCATTGTTACCAGCCTGCCTTTCAATATTCTATGATTTTATCTGCCTTGCCTTTCGCAATATGTCGTCCACAATGCATGACGGCACCAAATCCCTGATGTCTCCGCCGAGCTGCGCAATCTGCTTGACAAGGCTAGAGGAAAGATACATATACTGTGCCGAAGTGGTTAAGAACACTGTTTCCGCGTTGGGGTTGAGCTTGCGGTTGGTAAGCGCCATCTGAAACTCATACTCAAAATCCGAGAGCGCGCGCAGACCTTTGACTATGACGTTCGCGCCTCTTTGCCGGGCATATTCGGCAAGCAGACCGTCATAGCAGTCAACCTCTACGTTGGTTATGCCGGCTGTCGCCTGCCTTAGAAAATCCACCCGTTCCTCCTGCGTGAACATCGCGCGTTTTGCCGCGTTGTTCATCACCACCACGATTACATGGTCGAAGATAGCGGCTGCGCGCTTTATTATGTCTATATGTCCGAGTGTAACCGGGTCAAAACTGCCCGGGCATACTGCTGTTTTCATCTTAAATCTTCCTTTCCCGCTTTTCGCCTGCAGTCGGGGAAAATACTTGAAAACCTAAACTTAAAGACTGGACGGCGACTGCGCTCAGATTTGTGCCGCTGTGTCCGCCCAGCGGTAAATAAACACTCTGACGCTGCCGTATTTGTATGCGCGGTAGAGGGAAAAATCTCCGATTTTTTCGGGCATTTCTTCCCTGCCGTCGGTTTCGCAGACAATTACCCCGCCCCGGTTCATATGCGGCTGGACTGCGGCAAGCGCGGGCATCAAAAGCCCTGATGAATAGGGAGGGTCGATGAAGGCTATGTCGTACCTGTCTGTTGAACTTGCAAGGTAAGACAGGGAATCAGCATTTATTATCTGCGCGTTTTTCTGGATTGAGCCGTCCCTGCGGGCGACCGCATTGAGGTTGCGCTTTATCACGGCCACCGCTTCGGGGTTGCTGTCGATGAAAACACAACCTGCGGCGCCGCGACTGAGGGCCTCCAGACCCATCTGACCGGAACCGGCGAAAATATCGGCAACCTGCCGCCCCTCGATTTCAAACTGCAGGGCGCTGAAAATTCCTTCTTTGACTTTGCCGAGAGTGGGGCGGGTGTCTTCGCCTTTTAAGGTTTCAAGTCGGCAGCCCCTCGCGGTTCCGGTGATAATGCGCACGGCTTGTCCGCTCCTTTTTGATTGTTTAGAGCTTTTTATCCTTTTCAACACTGGCGCGCACCGCCGCCAGCACCGCGTTTTCAAAACCGTTTTCGCAAAGCGCGCACACGCCCTCTATGGTCGTGCCGCCGGGGGAGCATACCTTGTCCGCAAGCGCGCGCGGGTGCTCCGCCTCTTTTTGCAGCAGCCGGGCAGCGCCGGCAACCGCCTGCGCCGCGATTTCAATAGCCTTCCCTTTTGGTATGCCGTACCTGACGCCCGCCTGCGCCAGCGTGTCGATATACATCAGAGTGTATGCAGGTGAACAGCCGGCGATTGCCGTAAACGCCGGGAACAGGCTTTCATCTAGTTCGATTACCCTGCCGACGGTTTCAAAAATATCGGTTACTGTTTTTCTGCCGCTTTCGTGAACGTGGGGATTGCAGCAAAAAGCGGATATGCCCTCGCCGACTTGGCAGGCGATGTTGGGCATCACGCGGGCTATCGCCAGACCGCCGCCGATAAATCCTTGAATCCACTCGATGGTTTTGCCCGCAGCGATGGAGATTATCAAAGGCTTGCGCTCTTTCAGCGCGTCTGACAGCGCGGGCAGGATGTCTTGCAGGGTTGAAGGCTTGACTGCAAGTATCAAAGCACTTGCTTTTTCGCACACCTGCTTTGCCGATAAGGCAGCGGTGATACCGCAGTCCTTTTGCAGCTGCTCCACCCTCGCTCTGTCAATGTCGTACACGAGGATGTCCCTGCCGCTGAAACTGCCCGACACCATCCTTTTGATGATGGAGCTTCCCATATTTCCTGCCCCGATGAACCCGATGGTCATCATCATTTACCATCCTTTCCGGAGCCTGCGCCCCAAAGGATTTGACCAGCGCTAAAAAATATAATATAGCTTATTCTACATTGTAACGGCCTTCGGTGTCAATAACGCAGACGGGCCGTTTTGAGTTTTTCAAGTTCACGGCGGCTGATTAGTGGCGCTGCCGGCACTCTTTTTGGTGAGAGAAGGCGGTCGGAGCGGCGCCGCCGCAGCGTGTCGGAAGGTGCAGCAGCTTTTCATACCAGCGCTGGCGAATGCGGTTTGGGGCGTTGAAGTACATCCAGACTACCCCCTGCAGGCCGGCGTCTTCGATTGAAGAAAAACCGTATCCCGCCGAAGCGTCAAGGGACAACAGCTCCCTGAGCCTTTCAAACCCATGGTCGGGGCTTGTTTTCGCGCTTTGAAAAGCGGCGGACAGCTCGCGGATTTCTATATCTTTCCCCAACGCGGTGCGCCAGCGGATTGCACGCCCCAAAAACTTTATCCCTTTGCCCAAAACCGGGTCGCTCAATGCGCTGAAGGTGTCCAGCAGCACTCCATCTTTGTATAGTTTAAGCACGAACCCGTCTTTAAATCCCATAACGCCGACGGCGCTTGTTTTGAGTTTTAACGTCAGGCAGCGGGCGAGACCGTTCAACGCGCGCATGTCCTGCCTGTCGGCGCAGTCGTCAAAAACCGCCCAGCCGCCTTTTATCCGCGCGAATGCGATTGTGCGTTCGGCGCTTTCATGCCCGCACGAAGTGTATCCCAGCGCTTCCATATATGATGTTACAGCGTGGATAATCCGCTCCTGAGCCGCTTCAAAATATTCATCCCAAAAAAGCTGCAGACTGGCAAACTGACGCATAATCACGCCTCCCGCGCCATGGTTTGGGCTTTGTCAGAGATTTGGATTATTCTTCTTTACCTATTTATGATACCCCCATCCGCAAAAAAATTCAAGGGGAATCGCCATAAAATGGTTGTCGCGGTCAGACGTTCACAGATTACAAAACAATGCCCGGAACAGGGGAGACCTTTTCCGGGCTGTTTTACGCAAAAAGTTTTGGCTTTTTATGCCCTGCCGGAGTTAATGCCGGGGCGTTTTTCTTTCCGAAACAATCCGGCTGCAAGTTTTGAGATTTCCACCACAACCAGCGGAGCAAGCGAGAGGGCGGCGACAATTCCCCATTGGGCGCCGGACATGGATACAACCTTGAATATCACCTGAAGCGGGGGCGCCAGCAGGACAACCAGCATCAGCAGAAGTGAAGCGAAAAATGCACCGACCATGTATTTGTTTGAGTGAAATCCGACTTTAAACAAAGAATGGTGGGTGCGTGTGTTGAATGCGTGGAAAAGCTGCGAGATTGCCAGAGTCGAAAACGCCATGCTTTCTCCGAGCGGGATGTTGGGGCCGCCGTTGAGGGCATAAACCCGCGAGCCTATAAAGTAGGCGGCAATTGTAAGAGCGCCGATTAAAAGCCCCTGAAGGAGGGCCACAAGCCCTAATCCGTGAGCGAATATGCTTTCGGTCTTTTTGCGGGGGCTTTTTTTCATTATATCGCTTTCGACAGGCTCCATGCCGAGCGCGATTGCCGGCAGGCTGTCGGTAACCAGATTGACCCATAGTATTTGGAGCGGGATAAGCGGTGTTTCTTTGAACGCGAGCATTGACACAAATACTGTTACAATCTCGCCGAGGTTGCAGGAAAGCAGGAACTGGACGGATTTGCGGATGTTGTCGTAAATCCCCCTGCCCTCCCTGACCGCGGTAACAATGGTGGCAAAATTGTCGTCGGTCAGGGTCATGTCGGCAGCGCCTTTTGCGACATCGGTGCCGGTAATTCCCATCGCGCAGCCGATGTCGGCGGCTTTCAGGGCAGGCGCGTCGTTTACTCCGTCGCCGGTCATCGCTACGATTTCCCCCGCCTGCTGCCAGGCTTTGACTATCCGGATTTTGTCGGACGGCGATACCCGCGCGTATACGCGGTATTTGCCGATGTTCTCGTAAAGCTGCTCGTCGGTGAGGTTTGCAAGCTCGGCGCCGGTGATTGCCTCGCTGTCGTCGCTAAGTATGCCGAGTTCCCTTGCAATTGCCGAGGCGGTCATCACGTGGTCGCCGGTTATCATAATGGTGCGGATTCCGGCGGTATTGCATTCCTCGATGGCGGCTTTTACCTCCGGCCGGGGCGGGTCAATCATGCCGACAAGCCCGCCGAAGGTCAGGCCGTTTTCGATTTCGTCAGGCAAAAGCTCGACCGGAACGTTTTCAATCACCTTATATCCAACTGCAAGCACGCGCAGGGCGTCTTTAGCCATATGGTTGTTTGCCTGCTCGGCCGCCTTGCGGGCATCGCCGCTACTCCAGATACAGCGCTCAAACAATACGTCCGGCGCGCCCTTGACGATTACCACCGTTTTCCCCTCGATAAGGTTGATGGTGGTCATCAGCTTGCGCTCAGATTCAAACGGGATTTCGCCGACACGGGGGTGTTCGGCTGTGAGTTCATCTTTTGCCATGCCGTATTTCAGGGCGGCGGCGACTATTGCGGTTTCGGTTGGGTCGCCCAAATGCTTTTCCACCCCGTTTTCAACCGTTACAGTCCCGTCGGTGCACAGCGCGGTCAGCTTAATCAGCGCCAACGCGTTTTCGGGCAGGCTGCCGCCGTCGAGGTTGATAATCCGGTGCCCGTCGTACAGCCTGACAAGAGTCATCCGGTTCTGCGTTAAGGTGCCGGTTTTGTCAGAGCAGATTATGGACGCGCTGCCCAAAGTTTCGACTGCGGGCAGGCGGCGGATAATCGCGTTTTTTGCCGCAAGACGCTGGACGCCAATCGCAAGGACAATGGTTACAATCGCGGGAAGGCCTTCCGGTATCGCGGCGACAGCGAGGGATACCGAGGTCATGAACATCTCAAGCGGGTTTAATCCGTAAATAAGCCCGACTATGAAGATGATAGCGGATATCGCAAGGGCAAGTATGCCAAGAGTTTTGCCGAGCTGTGCCAGCTTTATCTGCAGCGGGGTTATTGCTTCGTCCTGCCCCTCAAGCAGGGTGGCTATCTTGCCCATTTCGGTGCTCATGCCGGTTTCGACCACCACTGCCTTTGCCCTTCCGTACGCGACCGCGCAGCCGGCATAGGCCATATTGTGTCTGTCGCCCAGCGGGGCGATTTCCAATATTTCGGCCGCATAGTTTTTCTCCACCGGTACCGATTCGCCCGTCAAAGCCGATTCGTCGCAGCGCAGGCTTGCCGTTTCAATCAGCCGGCAATCCGCGGGGACCATGTCGCCGGCCTGGACTTCTATTACATCGCCGGGGACGAGTTCGGTGGACTTTATGATTTTTAGCTCTCCGCCGCGCAAAACCCGTGCGGACGGGGCTGACATATTCTTCAGCGCTTCAAGGGCCGCTTCCGCCTTGTTTTCCTGCACTGCTCCCAAAAGCGCGTTAATTGCCACAATCAGCATGATTGCAATCGGGTCAATCCATTCGGGTTCGCCGCCGTTGAGGGCGTTGTAGATACTAAGGCCCAATGAGATTGCGGCGGCAACCATCAGAATTATTACCATCGCGTCTTTGAGCTGGTCAATGAATTTCTGAAGAAAGGAACGCGGGGGTTTTTCCACAAGCTTATTTTGTCCGTAAACCTTTAAACGTTCACTCGCTTCGCTTTGGCTCAACCCTGCCAGATAATCTGTGTTTAATTCCTTTTCAACCTGTTCCGGTGAACCGCTGTGCCAAATCAAATTCTTTCCACCTACCGACAAAAAATAAAATCAGATACTAAATCAGATACTAACTATTAATTATAATTCATTTACAGCCGAAATGGAACATTTTTCTGAATATTTAAGGGTTTTTATCGCAGGCTTGTGAATAAAAGTGTAAGGGTATATAATTTAACCGGGAATACGCGGTTTAACCAAAGACATAGTTTTTGCTGAAAGGCTTTGGACAGGCGATGGAAAAAACAAAAAGACTAAAGACCTTTTCGGGCGCCGTGGCGGCGACTGCGGTTTCGCTGCTTATTCTAGTCTTGAACCTGCTTGAGGTCTGGCGTGGCTGTGTTTTCAGGGCGGTAACAGGCATTGCCTGTCCTACCTGCGGGATGACGCGCGCCTATCTGTCGCTGCTTAAGCTGGACTTGAAATCGGCGTTTTACTACCACCCGCTTTTTTGGGCGGTGCCGGCAATCGCCGGGCTGCTGCTGATAAAAAAAGCCGGCTCAAAATTCAGGATTGCGGTATTGTCGCTTGCCGCGGCGGCGTTTTTGGTGGTCTACCTGTTGCGCCTGTTTGTATTCAACGACAGCCTGATTTATTATAAGCCTGTTTAGTATTTTTTGCAGTCTTTGGCGGAAGGGGATTTCCCTTTCGCCTCTTTTTTTAAAGGGTTTTGTGCGGGGAAAGCCTTTTGAAAGCGTCAGTTTTTTAGGTTTACATTGAAATATCGCAATCCGCGGCACAAAAATTTATATAAATTATGGCATAATTTGCGCATATTTGGCAGATTAATGGTATTTTTTCATAATAAATATACAATAAGTATATTTTGTGTTGATTTTAGATGATTTTACTTATAAAATATAAACAACATTCCCCAT
>LFTH01000023.1 GCA_001513365.1 Clostridiales bacterium DTU033
ATTATCTGTAAGATTTTTTTATGACTTCTTTAGCTTTTTCCCACAAACCAAATTGGTTTTCAATACGCAAGGCAACTGTTTCACTGACCTGGCCGAGTATTGATTTGCCCGCCTGCACAATCCGGTCCACCCTGTCGATTGCCTTCGGAGTATAAATCTCATAAGGCTCCGGCATGTGCCACGCGATTGCCTTTGCATGACATTGTTCATTAATATCCGCAAGGCTCATGTAGTAAGAAAACATTATGTCCGCAGCTTCTTCATACAGCTTTTTACAGGCGTCCATCAGAATTTGAGAAGCTGTCTGCTTTCCGTCCCACATCCCCTTTGCTGCAACATACCAGAGCGGCCAGCGCAACGGATAGCTTGCCTCTGTGTCATTATACCCGTCAACCGGCCCCTGGTCATAGTAAACATACCTTGCGCCGAGCCGCTCAAAACAGAGCTGGTTTCTGTATGCAACATCCCCCTGAACCCAGGGAATGTCTTTCCAGACGCTGCTCGCGGCGGCAGGGCAGTACCATTCCCAAACAGCGATATTTTTGCACAAAGTCATTTCAATCCATTTTTTTGCGTTTTCGAGCCACGGAAGCTCGTAAAACTCATGGCCAAAATCATATTCGTAGCGGATATGATACCCGCAGTCAGGGCCAGTGTCGACCGAATGAAACATGCAGGATTCCTTGCAGAACATCAGTACTACATTCCTGTGCAGCGGCATTGGCCTTCTAGGAGGATCGAATGTGGGAAAATACACGAAAAACATCAGTTGCTTGTCGGGGTATCTGGCCTCCAACCCCTGTGCTACCTGATTTGCAAACGCAACCATTGTTTCGCTGGGGGTACCCAACTTCCTGCACTCTTCGCACTGGCAAAAGCTGTCTGAAAATCCGTCATTCGCGGCGATAGTCGCCTGGGTAAAACGAGGATTTTTGTCGAAAAACTCGCCGATTTTCTTGATGGTCTGCTCAAGCACTTCCCTGTTTGAATAGCACATCTGCCACCATTCTTTGAACGGGTTTCGTTCACCGTCAATCATGCAGTACCATTCGGGATGCTTTTCGAAATACTTTTCGCGCGGGAAGAGTATCCAGTAGGCGTGTTCTATGTCTTTGCAGCTGCCGCCCTGATACCACCGGAGCGCCAAATCGCGGTTTTTATGGTAAACCCACGTTATGCGGGACTCAAACCTCGGCGCAATGTCGATGTTAAGGTACCCGACTGAAATGCAGTCTCTGCGCGGGATTACATGCCATAATTCATCAATCCCGAACCAGCCGCAGCCAAGACTCTCCAATAACATTGTTACCGCAAACTGCGTCCCGGTAAACATGCCGTCGTCATTGCCCAGCAAAACCAAACGGTCGCCTACCCTTCGAAGGATTACCCGTTCGTTATCCGGGTATCCGCGCGGCTGATAAATACCCATCTCGGTCGTCAGCCTTGAAGAGCCGACCAGTATAAGCGCGCCCTCAACGTTCTGGTTGTCGTAAATAATCGGCAGTGTTGCCCCGGACATCCGTTTTATGATGTTTTGCAAATCCAACGCCGCAGCTTTTGCTTTTTCTGTCGGCTTTTGGGCTATAACAATGCTGGCGCGAGCCGTCCCGTTTTCAACAAGCAAAAGATCAGGATAAGTTATATTCTTGTTTCCAACCATTTTCATGCCCCTCTTTTTCGTTTTTAGCATATCATATAAAACTTTCACTTTCAACAAGGCCGTTGTTATATGATATGTCTAAACAACAAAGAAATCATTTAATGACAACAGCCGCTGATTGTGCTTTTCTCTGTATTTTCAAAATGCTAGCTTTGCGCAAAAATCTGCTCAAACACCAAAAACCACAGAAAAGACCATGTCTTTCTGTGGTTTTTTATATTGTCATTGCCGGCCGGTCGACGGTTAATCAAAGAATTGGCGTTACGGGCTTTCCTTCCTCAATCATTCCGAGCAGCCGCTCGCAGAGTATCAGGCAGCGCGGGAGATGGTAGGGCCCTTTCCACATCGAGCCCTTCAGGGTGTGGGATACCGTCCCGTCGCGGTGCAGATAACCGTACCATTCGCCGTATTCGTTATCCGGGAAGTGCGAAAAAGTGTACTGGTGCACTTTTTCAAACCAATCCCAGTATTTTTTATCCCCGGTCATTCCGTATGCCATCAGGGTCGCTATCAGAATTTCATTGTGGACCCACCAGAGCTTCATATCCCATTCAAGCTGCTCGCAGGGCTTGCCGGCCGAGTCCACAAAATACATTACGCCGCCGTATTCACTGTCCCAGCCCTTTTCAAGCGACCAGTCGAGCATATTCAAAGCCTTTTCCAAAAGCTTTTTATCGTTTGAATATGCCGCCTCGTTCATCAAAAACCACGCATTCTCGCAGGCATGTCCGGGGTTAATGGTACGACCGGCGGGGTTGTCTATCACAGAGCCGTCTGCAAGAACGTTTTCCAATACGCATTTGAAATCGGGCCGGTAATGGTATTTAAGGATATCATCCGCCATTTCCCTTACTATCTGCGTATAGTATCCGGCCTTTTCGGGGTCGCACCTTCTCAACACCTGTGCGCTGCTCACCATAACCATCGGGACTGCCGCCGCCCTTGCGCTGCGTGTCTGCTCATAGAATTTGGGCGTGATTTTGTACGGGTCCAGTTCCGGATTTCGATAGATTTTAAGCATAAGCTCAAAACACTCTTCTGCCTTCCGCAGCGCGTCCGGGTCGTTGGCCGCGACCGAATATTCGGCCATCCCGATTACATAAAAACTCTCGGAAAACATATAGCGGCGTTTGCGCAGGGGTTTGCCGTCCCTCGTAACCTGAAAAAACAGGCGGCCGTCGCTGTCTACGCAGTATTTTTCCAAAAACGTTTTGCCCAGCCGTGCGGCCCAAAGCCACTCCTCCGCGGCGCCGTAATTGTTGCACAATGCGGAGAATGTCCAAAGCCCCCTGCCCTGAAACCAGACGGACTTGTCGCTGTTATAGCCCCTGCCTTCCCTGTCCACCGAGGTGATATATCCGCCGTACTCCCTGTCCAGCAAATCGCTGCCCATCCAAAACGGGATAACATTTTCAAACAGGTGGTTGCGGTAGAATTCGCGGTATTCCCCAGCTTTTTCAGATATAATGCTTTTCATATCAGAAAATCATTCCTTTCAAAGCAGAAGTCGAAAATCGCTTTCCTTTAGACTAACACCCAAAGCCGATAAAATCAACCCGGTATCGCAACATTCGGGGTAAACTGCAAAAAGAAACCGCATAAATGAGGGGCAGTCCGCCTCATTCATGCAGTTTCATCATTCACTGTGGTTTATGCCGATTATTTTATCATGCTTGCGACTTCGTCCGCGAAATTGTCCTCGCGTTTTTGGAGCCCTTCGCCTTTTTCAAAGCGGACAAACTCCGCAACCTTAATCTCTCCGCCGGCTTTCTCGGACATCTTCGCCACATACTGCCCGACCGTAATCCCGTTGTCCTTTACGAACGCCTGATTGAGCAGGCAGTTGTTCTCATAGAACTTGCCCAGACGCCCTTCGACCATTTTTTCGATAATCTGTTCGGGTTTGTTCGCGTTTTTGGGGTCGTTCTTAATCTGCGCAATCAGGATTTCTTTTTCCTTCTCGATATCGCCCTGCGGGACAGAGTCCTTGTCCAGATACAGGGGATTGAGGGCTGCAATCTGCATTGCGATATCCTTGCCGCACTCGTTCAGCACATCGGGATTAATGCCATCAGCGGCTTCAAGCCTGACCAGAACGCCGATACGCCCCTCGCCGTGCACGTATGATACGACCTCGCCCTCGAACCTCACAAAGCGGCGGATACTCAGGTTCTCGCCGACAACAAGGATTTTCTCGCGCAGGGTTTCCATAACCGTCTGCCCGTTTTCAAATTCGGTTTTCAGTAGCGCGTCCAAATCGGAGGGGTTCTTTTCGGTAACCACTTGCGCGACTTTTTTTACAAATGCCTGAAACTCCTGATTTTTCGCGACAAAATCGGTTTCGGAGTTGACCTCAACCATGGAGCCTACCTTCCTGTCGGCGTCCACATAGGCATATACCATACCCTCGGCAGCCAGCCTGCCGGATTTTTTCGCGGCGGCCGCGAGCCCTTTTTCTCTTAAGATGTTTATCGCTTTATCCATATCGCCGTCGGCTTCGACCAGCGCCTTTTTGCAGTCCATCATGCCGACGCCCGTTCTCTCACGCAGCAGCTGAACATCCTTAGCTGTAAAAGACATAATCTCAATCCCTTCCAATTATACTTAAAAACAACTATTCCTCATCTTCCTCTTTTTCTACAGCAATATTATCTTCCAAAACGCCTTCCGTAATCTCGCCATCTTCGCCGGTCTTTGCGTCTTCGGCCGGCTCGGCAGTCTGGTCGGGTTCTTCGCCTTTCCCGCTTTGGTCGTCAGGGGTAAGCTGCTCGCCCTGACGGCCTTCGATAATCGCGTTTGCGATAGTGGAAGATATGAGCCTTACTGCCCGGATTGCGTCGTCGTTCCCCGGAATGACATAGTCGATTTCATCAGGGTCGCAGTTAGTATCCACAATTGCAACAATCGGTATGCCGAGCTTTCTGGCTTCGGCCACCGCTATTTTTTCCTTGCGCGGGTCCACAACGAAAAGCGCGCCCGGCAGCTTTTCCATTTCCTTAATGCCGCCCAAAAACTTTTCGAGCCTTTCAATCTCGTTGTTCAGCTTTATGACTTCCTTCTTCGGAAGAAGGTCAAAAATCCCCTCTTCCTCCATCTGTCTGAGCTGGTTTAACCGGGCAATACGGCCGCGGATGGTGTTGAAGTTGGTCAGCATTCCGCCCAGCCAGCGTGTGTTGACATAGTGCGCGCCGGAGCGAGTGGCCTCTTCGCGTATTGATTCCTGCGCCTGTTTTTTGGTGCCTACAAACAAGACCGATTCGCCCTGTGCGGAAATGTCGCGTATGAACATATACGCTTCTTCCAGCTTGCGCACCGTCTTTTGCAGGTCGATGATGTAAATTCCGTTCCGCTCAGTGAAAATGTACTGAGCCATTTTGGGGTTCCAGCGCCGGGTCTGATGTCCGAAATGGACGCCTGCCTCCAGCAGCTGTTTCATTGAGACTACTGACATAAATTTCCTCCTTGGTTTTTCCTCCGCAGGACATAACTGCAAAAACCGCTGTCAGACGGCACCAACTGCAATAAACCCTGCGTGTGTATTTTACAACTTTGGTATTATACCACGCAATCTCAATAACTGCAAGCAAAAATTGCAAAACCGAGGAAATAAACTGGTGCGGTTTTGGTTTTTTGTGCTATAATATATGCTATCTAATTTTTTGCAAGGAACGGGGCAATATTCCTATGAAATTCGCTGTCGTTTTGTGTGATGGCATGTCGGACATGCCGGGCGGAATGCTCGGCGGAAAAACACCGATGGAAATCGCGAAAAAGCCTGTAATGGACTGGCTTGCGGCAAACGGGGAGGTCGGCTTAATCCGCACCGTGCCGGACGGTATGCCGCCGGGCAGCGATGTCGCCAACCTGACGGTGCTGGGCTACGACGTTCTGGAATGCTATACCGGCCGCGCGCCGCTTGAAGCCGCGAGTATCGGGATTGATTTGAAGGACGACGACGTCGCGTTCCGCTGCAATCTTGTAACCCTGTCGCAGGAGCAGGACTATTTTCAAAAAAAGCTGGTTGACTACTGCGCCGGCGATATAAACACAGCCGAGGCGGATATCCTCATCAGGGAAATTCAGTCGGCTTTCGGCGGGGCGGAATTCGATTTTTACACAGGTACGTCATACCGCCACTGCATGGTCTGGCACGGCGGCAAAACCGATTTGGGAGAAATCACTCCCCCTCACGACATAATCGGCAAGCCCATCGCCGGATACCTGCCGCAGCGCCCGAATGCCTCCCCTTTGCTCGATATCATGCGGCAAAGTTTTGAAATTTTAAACAGCCATCCGTTAAACGAGCGGCGGGTTAAAGACGGCCTGAACCCCGCAAACGCTGTCTGGCTTTGGGGGCAGGGCAAACGCCCGACCCTGCAGCCGTTTGAGCAGCGGTACGAGGTTAAAGGCTCGGTGATATCGGCGGTCAACCTGATAAAAGGAATCGGGCATATTGCAAGGATGAATGTATGCGAGGTCCGGGGCGCGACCGGCTATATCGACACCAATTACGAAGGAAAGACAGCGGCGGCGCTCAGCGAACTGCAAAACGGGCAGGATTTCGTGTTTATACACATCGAAGCCCCCGACGAGTGCGGGCACAGGGGTGAAACCGGCAACAAAATCAAAGCGATTGAAGACATCGACAGCAGGGTTATAAAGCCCCTGCTTGAGGGGCTTGAAAGAATGGGGGATTTTAAAATAATGGTGCTCCCCGACCACCCTACCCCGCTTGCCCTGCGCACCCATACAAGCGAGCCGGTGCCGTATCTGATTTACTCAAGTCTTAACAGTCCGGCGTCCGGTATCGCGGGCTTTAATGAAAATAACGCCTCAAAAGCCGGCAGGCTGTTCAATCCCGGATATGATTTAATCAAGCACTTTTTACAGCACGGCATATAATAAACAAAAGGCAGGCGCACCTGCCTTTTTCTTTTTACTATAACTCGGATAACGCTTCAAACTCGCTCCACGGAAACACGTCGGGGGGAAGGTGTTTTATATCCATCTGCTCATTTTTTGCCGGATGCCGGAATACCAGCCTGTACGACCACAGAGCCATGCCGGCAAAGCCGCAGCGGCTCCCGTATTTTCGGTCCCCGACCAGCGGCATTTTCCTTGAGCCGAACTGTACCCTGATTTGATGTGTCCTGCCGGTGTGCAGCCTGATTTTTACAAGGCTGATTTCCCCGTACCCTGTGCTTTTTGTTTTCAGCGCCTGATATTCAAGCGATGCTTCCCTGACGCCTTTCCTCATCCTGTCCACCACAAAGGTTTTATTCTTTACGGAATCAAAAAACAGCAAATCCCTGAATACGCCCGACTCTTCAGCCGGGCGGTTGTGGACGACAGCGAGGTACTCTTTTGTGATTTCCCGGTTACGCACACTCTCAGACAGCGCCGCGGCCGCGGCTTCGTTTTTTGCAAAAACCATTATCCCGCCGGCATTCCTGTCAAGCCTGTGCACCACTCCGACATAAGGCAGCCCCGCCTTTTGCAGCAGTGAGACCATATTCTCCCCGCCGCCCTGCTGGGAGAGAATGCCCGCCGGCTTTATGCAGCAAATAATATCGTCGTCCTGATACAGAATATTCAACATCCCGGTTTTGCCCCCGCGCGATACCTTTCGATATATTCAAGCAGCAGTATTTTTGCCACCCTTGCTTCTTTAAGCTGCTGCAAAGCCTCGTCCGCGCCAAACCATTCCGCGGTTATCAACTCTGGCGAAATGACGAATTCGCCCTTTTCCGCCCTGCAGATAAACCCCAGCATAAGGTTGTCGTCTTTTTCATAGTAATAGCTGTTGACATATTCCATGCCGGTTACGTAAAGCCCCAGTTCCTCCCTGATTTCGCGGCAGACAGCTTCCTCAGCGGTTTCACCGGCTTTGACGTAGCCGGCGACGCATACAAACCGGTTTTCTGAAATCCCGGCCTGTTTCACCAGCGCGATTTCCCCGTACTGGTTCACAACCAGAGCAATAACGCACGGGTGCGAAACATCAAACCATGGCCTTGCGCATTTTTCGCAGTACGGGACTGCCCCCTCGTCCCCTATCTCCCTTTTTGCAAGCCTGCGGCCGCAAGCAGGGCAGTAAACGTAAACCATACACAAAACCTCAATAAACGGTATTTTGACATCCGCGGCAAATATTACGCCAGTTTGTCTATACTCTCAAACCGGTAACCTTCCGACTTCCATTTTGTCAACAGCTCATCGAGGATTGCCGCATTGGTCCTTGAAGTGCTGTGCAGAAGCACGACCGCGCCGGGATGGATGCGCGGCACCAGCTTGCCAAGCGCTTCCTCCCTTGAGGGCTGGTTGTCCTCGTACCAGTCCACGTATGCAAGGCTCCAGAAAACGGTTTTGTAACCAAGCTCCTTTGCCATTTTAAGGTTGCTCTCGCTGAACTTCCCCTGCGGCGGGCGGTAAAACTTTGGCATCTTTCCGCCGGTTATCTGCTCATAAAGCTCCTCAAGGGACTGCAGCTCTTTTTTGAAATCGTCCATGCCGCTTATTTTCGACATATCCGGGTGATGGTAGGTGTGGTTGCCGACTATGTGCCCTTCTTCAACCATCCGCCTGACCAGTTCAGGGTTTCTGTTCAGGTAATTCCCCACAAGGAAAAAAGCGGCTTTCACGTCGTGCTTTTTCAGCACGTCCAGAATTTTCGGGGTACAGCCGTTTTCAAACCCCGCGTCAAAAGTCAGGTAAATCGTTTTTTCGCCTCTGGTATCCACATAATAGGCGTCGTACTGCCTTAAATACTCGGCCGACGCGTTCCCCTGCGGAACCTGCCCCGGCTGCCTGAAGCTCAGCCCCCAATTGGTGATTGACGCGCCGGCGGCAACCGAGCGGGCG
Organism: Clostridiales bacterium DTU033; assembly: GCA_001513365.1. GTDB lineage: Bacteria > Bacillota > Clostridia > Oscillospirales > Acutalibacteraceae > Avimonas. The sequence goes on from LFTH01000023.1 coordinate 8,522, forward strand.
TTAAAGAAACTGGTCGAGCCCAAGGTCGCGGCAAATAGCGCGGCGCAGCAAAAAACCGCCGCTAGGATATATCTTCCTCTGATGATACAATACACAATCTTCACCAGCATTTCAAAGGATATTCGCTATATTTATATGGCGAAGACTGAAAAAGTATGTATCCCTCAAAGCTCGGAAGTGCAGTGGGGACAGCGGGTGGCTTTGATGTTAATCTCGCTCTGGCAGTACACGCAGGTTTTGGTGGTGGGCTCGGCGGGTTTTTCAGCCTCCGGCTTTTTCCTGATTTCCCCAAGGCGGTTTATGAGCTTAACCATCAAAAAGATTACCCACGCCATTATCAGAAAATCGATTAAAGTCGTGATGAACGCGCCGTAATTGAAGGTGGTAACCCCAAGCTGCTTTGCCACTTCCAGCGACGTAATCCGGCTTGGGTCCACCCCTTGCGGGATTTTGAGCGCGATAAACTGGTCGTTGAAATTCACGCTGCCGGTCATCCAGCCAATCATCGGCATAATTAAATCGTTGATTACCGAGGTTACGATTTTCTGAAATGCCCCGCCGATAATCACACCGATAGCCAAATCTAGCACGTTCCCGCGGATAGCGAATTTCTTAAATTCGTCCAGTATGGTGATTTTTGAAAGCCGTATTTTTGGCAACCGTTTCTTTGCCATAAAATCTCCCTCCGCACAAAAATATT
>LFTH01000109.1 GCA_001513365.1 Clostridiales bacterium DTU033
AAATTTTTATATAACATTAAACGAGTATTGGAGGTAGTATCATGTTGTACTCGGATTGGACGCTTTCAAACAACGAGTATGATCCCAAGGAAAGGCAAGCGCGCGACGCCTTGTTTTCCACAGGCAACGGCTATTTTGGAATTAGGGGTTTTTTTGAAGAAGATAATGAAACTATTGGCGCCAACGGCGGTATATACATGACCGGCGTGTTCGGCATGGGCTCGTATGACGCGTGGGAAGGAAAATCCAGTGAGCTTTGCAATCTGCCCAATGTATTGAGGGTGTGCATTTCCTGCAATGACGAGGACATTGACGGTTTTTCCTCTATTTCTGATTTCAGCCAGTCTTTAGATATGAAAAAAGGCGTATATGCACGCCGGTATCTTTGGAAAACCTCTGACGGCAGACGGCTTGAGCTTTGTTTTGAGCGGTTTGCCAGCATGCACGATATACATAGAATAGGCCAGCGCATCACCATAAAAGCTCTGGATAAAATTGATAACCTGTCTGTGGCGGCGCTATTAGACAGCGATGTAACCAACCTTAATTTAGCCAGCGGTGAACCTTTTCCCATTCAGCCGGGCAGAAATCATTTCATAAGCCGGAATGTAAGGACAAATGCTTTGTCGGTTACTCTGGACGACCCGGATTCAACCGTGCTGAATTTTGCGCAGCAAACTTTCGCATACCTCAATGGCAAAGCCGTTACCGGCAGAATAACAACAAACAGCAAGGCCTGCGGGACTGCTTATACCTGCTCTTTAAACAAAAATGAGGTTTTCACGCTTGAAAAAATCATTTTCGCGGTTACTTCACTGGATGAAAGCCTCAACCCCGAACAGGAAATAGAGGATTTTTTATCAAAGCCTGCCAGCTACGAGCAGGAACTTGCCCGCCATTGTTCGGCACTGTCAGATAAATGGCGGGTAGCCGATATCGAGATTGACACCAATACAACCGACTTAACCATTGTCCGCTATAACATTTATCAGCTTTTGTGCGTCTGCCCGGAACACACAGACCGCTTTGGGATTGGCGCGCGCGGGCTGACCGGAGAAATGTACGAGGGCTGCGTGTTCTGGGATAACGAGATTTTCGTGCTTCCCTTCTTTTTATACACAAATCCGTCCGCCGCAAGAAAACAGCTGATGTTCCGTTACCACACCCTTGACGCGGCGCGCCGCCATGCAAAGAACAACTGGTTTGAAGGGGCCATGTACCCTTGGCAGGTTGACAGAAAAGGGGTGGAGCAGACCCCGGTAAACTGCGGCGCGTTTTACGCCATTCACATAACCGGCGATATCGCGTTTACCATCTGCCGCTATTGGGAACTGACTCAGGACGATGAATTCATGCTGTCATACGGCGCAGAAATACTGTATGAAACAGCAAGATTCTGGGTCAGCCGCTGCGATTACAATTCCTTTGACGGCAGGTATCATATCTTATCGGTACGCGGCCCGAACGAATACGACGTCTATGTGAACGACAACGCGTTTACCAATATGATGGCCGTTTACAACCTGAAATCGGTCAACAGCGTATTTAAAAAGCTGAAAGAGCGACATCCCGATGAATTTGATAAACTGTTCAAACGGTTGGGCGCCAGCCATGAAGAAATCTCTAAATTCTGTGAAGTCGCAGATAAGCTGAACATACCTTATAACGCCCAGATGGACCTTTATTTAGAGGATGATACCTATTTAATCCGCCGAAAGCTGGATTTAAAGCGGGCCAAACCCACTAAAAAGCGGATTATCGATTCCACCCTCCCCTATGAAGCGCTCCCGTTATATCAGGTAACCAAGCAGGCCGATACTGTCTTGCTGTGCTGTCTGTTTCCCCACCTGTTCACAAAGCGGCAAAAGGAAAACGTCTATAAATTTTACGAGCCGCGTACCGCCCATGACAGTTCGCTGAGCTATTCGCCTCATGGGATTCTCGCCGCCGATATAGGGCTGCATGAGGAGGCATACCGCTATTTTAAAGAGTCGGCTTACCTTGACGTCAACGATTTGCAGCTAAATACCATAAACGGGCTGCATTTCGCAAACTTCGGCGGCACATGGCAGATTGTTTTTCACGGCTTTGCGGGTATCTCGGCCAGCAACGGCAAGCTGTATATCAAACCCGCCCTGCCGACCCAGTGGAACCGCATTTCTCTCCACTGCCTATTCCTTAAACAAACAGTAAAAATCACCATAGACAAGTCCAGCATTGCTGTAAAAAGACTGGACGGCGATACCCCGCTCACAGTCTGTGTGAATAATCAGGACTACCTGATTGACGACAAACCTTTAACCATTGATTACTGAAGGGATTTCAAAATGGAAGCAAAAGCCTTTTTGTTTGATTTGGACGGGGTGCTTACCAATACCTCGCAATGTCATTTTTTGGCATGGAAACAGCTTTGCTCCCGTTTGAAACTGAAATTCGATGAAAAGGATAATCACAGGCTGCTGGGCGTCAGCCGGCTGCGCTCATTGGAGATTATACTTGAACTGAACGGCTGCGCTTCAAAGTTTACTGAAAAACAAAAGGAACAGCTGGCGGACGAAAAAAACAGGATTTATCTTTCAATGATTGAAAACATTACTCCGGATGACCTGCTGCCGGGCATCCCAAAGTTTTTATCTCAGGCAAAAAGCAGAAATATCAGACTGGCAGTCGCGTCGGCAAGCAGAAACGCCGGTTTCGTGCTCGAAAACCTGAAAATCCGGGACGCTTTTGATTATATCGCAGACGCCTCGAAAATCGCCAATCCGAAGCCCCATCCCGAAATCTTCCTCAACTGCAGCCACGCATTAGGAATCGAGCCCCTTTATTGTATCGGGTTTGAGGACTCACAGGCGGGGATAGAGGCAATACATGCGGCGGGCATGTTTTCGGTCGGTATCGGGGTTTTGGTTACCACTGTCGCCCCGGACCTTGCTCTTGATTCGACAGGCCAGCTTTCCTTAAGCCTGTTATCAGACTCGTATTCTCTATGGTTAAAAAAGAGAAACAAAAAAATCTGAGCACGTACTCCCGTTGCGGATTGGTCAGGAAAACCTGATTTTGAGAGAATGGCTGAATAATCATAAATCACAAGACTGAAAACGAGGTATCAGCAAACAAAAGCAGGTATACAAAGCACAAGGCTCTGTACCGGATATTCTGAAACATCCGGTACAGAGCCTGAGTTTTTATATCACGCCTACCTGTCCAAAACCCATTCATGCGGATTAAAAAACTGATATTGCCATCCTTCAATTAAGTCTTACTCTTGCGCAACCTCGATTTTTGCAACCCTGACCACAAGGTTCCGCCCGTATTCAAACGGGGTGGCGTAAACGGTTACATAATCCCCATTCTGCTCAAACTTCAGCTCAGCGTCGTTATCCAGCCACGTTACTTTTTTTACCCTTTCGCCAAATTTAAAGCTGTCAACATAACCCTCCTTCTCCCCGTATAACGCTACGTTTGGGTCCGAGACCATCGAAAGGTCGGGGCAGAACAGGTAATAGCAGTCATTGCCCTTAAGGATAAAATGTTCGGGCTTGCCTTTTATTTCTATGCCGGTGGGCTTGACATCTCTGATTGCCTCGTCATAGATTCTCACCCACTCGCCGATTATGCCGAGTATTTCCCTGTCAATCGGCCTTATGCTTCCGTCCCCCATCGGGCCTACATTCAGCAGCATGTTCGCATTGTTTCTTCTGCATTCTGCAATCTCTCTAATGATAAAAGCGGGAGATTTATAGTTTAAATCCTCTTTTGCGTATCCCCAATGGTCGGCAAGAACCTCGCACATTTCGCTTGCGACGTATTTCGGGGAGTTTTCAAGGTTTATCAGACTGGGCTTACCACGCTCAAAGGTAACGCTGTCAATCTCAATATGACCGAGCTTTCCCCTTTTGGACAAACCTGTATTATTTATAATCATGGCTTCGGGCTGGTGTCTGCGGATAATGGAGTACAGCAAATCCTCCTCCCAGTCGTCGCCCGGCCTGTCCCACATACCGTCAAACCAGAGCCCACCGATTTTGCCGTAATTTTGGCAGAGTATCTCCACGCTGTCGCGCAAATATTTCAGGTATTTCGGAAAGTCTGCCCTGTAACTCGGCTCATGCCAGTCAAGCAGCGTGTGATAGAAAAAAGGCACAATATCATATTTCCTGCAGGCATTTACAAATTCGAGCACAAGGTCACGTCCGCAGCCGTGCACAGAGTCAAAATCGTTTAATCCCGTTGTATCGTACAGTGAAAACCCGTCATGGTGCCTCGCGGTCAGCGTTACATACCTGCAGCCGGTATCCCTCGCCAGCTTTACTAGCTCGTCGGCCCAATTCTCTTTCGGGTTGAACTGCCTGTACAACGGATAATACTCGTCGTCCGAAATGTGTAGTATATGCTTTGCCCACTCGCCCTTGCTCAGCAAGCTGTAAATACCGAAATGCACAAACATGCCAAACCCCATTTTTTCAAAATCCCTTATATACTGCCTGACAATCATAAATAAGCCCCTTCCGTATATTGTATGCCGCTCATCATATGCTGTTTTGGCGAAACTGAACTTTATCGGTAATAATACTTTAACGGTAAATCAATGTCAAGCAATCCGCGCTGATACCGCTGTCTAAAACGCGTATTCCGCGGGCAGCCGGATTATATATGGCCGGCGTTTTCTGCCATACACCTGCGCCTGTAAGCTGTCGGAGTTTCGCCGGTCAGATTTTTGAACAGCCTTGAAAAATAGTTGTAGTCATCCAGCCCGACACGCATTGCTACGTCCGCGATTGTTAAAGTATCGTCCGCCAGCAGCCCTTTAGCCCGCGCAGCCCGCCGCTCATTGACCAGCCGGACAATCGTCTTGCCCGACCGCGCTTTCGCGGTTTTGCACAGGGTCGATACGCTGACGGATAAATCGCGGCTCATTTCAGAGAGCGAAAAACGGGTACCCGCCTTTTTTTCGATGTAGTGCAGCATCTGCTCAAAAAGGCTGCTTTTGTTGAATTTCATCAACTGCTCAAGCCGGATATACCCCACGCACGCCGTCATGATATTTGCCGCCGCGTTCAGGTAGTCGGCCGGTATTTTACGGATACTCTCAAACAACCTGCAAAACTCCGCATAATCCTTCACAAATTCCCTGCACCTGTTCCAGACTTCATTGCGCTGGCGTTCCAAATTCCTGTCGTACAGTACCTGCCCGAACATCAGAAAACCGGCAATCCCCTCCTCCTCGATAATCGGACAGCACACTTCCAGCAGTCCGGCATGGCAGCGGTATGTATAAGTCTTTCCGCTACTCGCCGACTCCTTCATCCCTCTTATGTCGCAGGCATAGCACTTGCGGGCGCCTTCCGGATAACTGCGTATTTTCGAGCAAATCGGGCTGTGTTCTTTGGGGTGTTCGATTAAAATGTTAAACCTGTAATCGAATATGCCTATTCTCTGCCCGGTTACCGCGTAAAAATCCGCAAGCAGCCTGCTCAATGCGTCATAATTCATCTGAATGTCCGTCATTAGCTGTCCCCCCCTGTATATGATTATATTGTATCGCCTACAATTTAGTGCTATTTATGAACAATATTTTACTATATTTAAGCAAAAATGTATAGTAAAATTTATATAAATATTCTAATAACAGGTGATACTCCATGCTGAAAGGGATACCGCACATTATCTCTCCGGATTTGCTAAAAATCCTGATGGAAATGGGCCACGGAGACGAGATTGTAATCGGCGACGGCAATTTTCCCGCGGCGAGCAACGCAAAGCGGCTTGTCCGCATGGACGGGCACGGTATAACACAGGTTCTTGACGCGATTTTACAGCTGTTTCCGCTGGACAGCTACGTCGAGTACCCCATTGCGCTTATGCAGGTAACCCCAGGAGACCCGGTAGTCCCCATCATCTGGGACGAATATCGCGAAATCATCAAAAAGTATGAAAGCGGCGCAAAGATTGAGACCGTCGAACGCTTTACCTTTTACGAGCGGGCAAGGAACGCCTACGCGATTGTCGCGACAGGCGAAACCGAATTGTACGCAAATATCATCCTCAGAAAAGGTATCGTAACACCCGAATAGGGCTTCTCAGCGAGGCAGCAAAAAAACATTACAGTGAATGGAGGCAGAGAGATGAACTATCCCAAAATCGGAATCCGGCCTGTAATTGACGGGCGCTGGGGCGGCGTCCGCGAATCACTTGAAGCCCAGACCATAGGGATGGCGAAAGCGGCCGCCAAACTGATTTCGGAAAACCTGTATTATACCGACGGTACTCCGGTACAGTGCGTCATCGCAGACAGCACAATCGGAGGGGGCACTGAAGCCGCGCGCTGTGCCGAGAAGTTCAGCCGCGAAAATGTCTGCGCTACCTTGACGGTAACTCCCTGCTGGTGCTACGGCAGCGAAACCATGGACATGGACCATTCGACCATCAAAGCGGTGTGGGGGTTTAACGGCACCGAACGGCCGGGAGCAGTATATCTTGCCGCCGTAATGTCGGCACACGCGCAAAAAGGGCTGCCGGCTTTCTCAATCTATGGGAGAAACGTGCAGGACGCGCATGACTCGACCATTCCAGCCGATGTCGCGGAAAAAATCCTGCGCTTTGCCCGCTGCGCCGTCGCGGTGGGTCAAATGCGCAATAAGGCTTATGTCAATTTGGGCTCGGTGTCTATGGGGATTGTCGGCTCGCAATGCAACCCTGACTTTTTCCAGCGCTACCTCGGTATCCGCGCCGAATGGGTGGACATGACCGAGATTTTAAGGCGGATTAAACTCGGTATCTACGATAACCAGGAATATGAAAAAGCCATCGCGTGGGTGCGCAGGTACTGCAAAGCCGGAATTAATGTCAACCAAGGCAAACAGCTTGCGGATATCGTACGCAAATCCAAGGTGGTAACCGATGACGAGTGGGAATTCATCGTAAAGATGACCCTGATTATCCGCGACATAATGCTTGGCAACCCAAAACTCGCCGAGATGGGCTGGCACGAGGAAGCACTGGGGCGGAATGCAATCCTGGGAGGATTTCAGGGGCAGCGGATGTGGACCGACTGGCTGCCGAACGCCGACTTTGCGGAGGCTATCCTGAACTCCACCTTTGACTGGAACGGCAAACGGGAGCCTGTGGTGCTCGCAACCGAAAACGACGGGCTTAACGGCGTCGCCATGTTGTTTGGCAAGCTGCTCACCTGTTCGGCAAGCGTTTTCGCCGACGTCAGAACATACTGGAGCCCAGAAGCCGTCGAAAGGGTAACCGGCAAAAAGCTGACCGGAAAGGCTGCAAACGGGTTTATCCACCTCATCAACTCAGGCGCCGCCGCACTGGACGGGTGCGGGCTTGCGAAGGATAAAAACGGTAATTACTGTATGAAACGCTGGTGGGATATGCAGCAAAACGACATTGACGCCATTATGAACGCCGTCGACTGGCCAAATGCCAACTATGAATATTTCCGCGGCGGCGGATTTTCCTCCCATTTCCGCACCGAAAGCGAAATGCCTGTTACCATGGTGCGCGTCAACATGATTGCGGGGCTCGGCCCCACGCTGCAGATTGCGGAAGGATATACCATCACGCTTGACGAGGATATCCATAAAACCCTCGACCAGCGCACCGACAAGACATGGCCGACCACATGGTTTGTACCGCGTCTTGGCGCAAAAGGGTTCAAAACGGTGTACGACGTCATGGCAAAATGGGGCGCCAATCACGGAGCGTTCAGCTACGGACACATCGGTAAGGATTTGATTACCCTTGCCAGCATGCTCCGTATCCCGGTGTCTATGCACAATATTGACGACGCCGATATATACCGCCCCCATTCGTGGAGCGCGTTCGGCACAAAGGATTTGGAATCCGCCGATTACCGCGCCTGCCGGACCTACGGCCCCTTGTATAAATAGCCTGCCGCCGCAAAACAGGCGCCGGATATATGCGCTTATAACGGGCTGCTTTCGGGCAGTCCGTTTTTCTTTTATTTGCGCCCCCCTATCAAGGACGAAACCTTAAACGCTTTTTGCTGTTAAATACTGTATTTTATTTTTAATTGTGATATAATAATAAAAGCCGGCAAAAAGCATTTGAGCAAATCCTGTATGCAAAAAAGTCTGAAGCTGCCGATAGAAAAGAAAGAATAATGGGATTGGGGTGATTTGGAATGAAAAGGGCTTTTTCGGCTTTACTGGTTATTTTAATACCCGCGCTGGTGCTGTCCGTCGGCTGCAACGGTTTAAACGGCGCAGATTCAACACCGGATATGTCTGCTTCAACATCAAAGACTTCCGAGCCCTCAACCTCTCCCTTGCAGACAACCACTACAACCGCTAAGGAAAGGGAACTGCTGAAAATTCATTTTATCGACGTGGGGCAAGGGGACGCGATTTTTATTGAGCTTCCCGACAAACGCGCGGTTTTGATTGACGGCGGAGAAACAAATATGAGCAGCAGGGTCATCAACGCCATCAATGCGGCCAACAAGAACCGGCTAGATTTTGTAATCGCCACCCACCCGCACAGCGACCATATCGGCGGATTGAGCAAAGTGATTGAAACCTTTGAAATCGGCGAAATATATATGCCGACAATCGAACGCAAAAACTACAAAAGCTATCAGGCATTAATGAGCGCAATCCAAAAAAAGGGGTTAGAAACAAAAGCCGCAAAGGCCGGCGTCCGGATATTGGATAGCGACGCTCTGACCCTTGATATACTTGCGCCGGTCAAAAGCAATTATGCCGACATAAACGACTGGTCGGTGATACT
>LFTH01000003.1 GCA_001513365.1 Clostridiales bacterium DTU033
ACATGCTTCATAACCATTGGCTTGATTGTCTGTTGTATTTGACGGCAGAAAGCGAGGTTTAGGCTTAAACTGCGGCGGGTTTAGCGGTATCCGGCTTTGACGGCTAAACCGAATAAGTCAAATCGGGGGAAATGGCCGCCGGTTTAATATAAAAGCCGGGAACCTTTGATTTCAGGTTTCCCGGCTGTGTTGAATTTATGGAAAAAAGACTGGAGCTGTTCGACAGGAACCCACTCGGCAGTCGCCATCCCGCCCTTTAGCTTATTCGTCCCCCAGTTTCAGCACCGACATGAAGGCTTCCTGCGGAACCTCGACGCTGCCGACCTGCCTCATCCGCTTCTTGCCTTCCTTTTGCTTTTCCAGCAGCTTCTTTTTCCTTGTGATGTCGCCGCCGTAACATTTTGCGAGCACGTCCTTGCGCAGTGCGCGGACAGTCTCTCTCGCGATGATTTTGCCGCCGATGGCGGCTTGTATGGGTATGTCAAAAAGCTGCCGGGGGATATTGTCGCGGAGTTTTTCGCAAATGCGGCGGGCGCGCGGGTAGGCATTGCCTTCAAATACAATAAAGCTAAGGGCGTCCACCACTTCCCCGTTAAGCAGTATGTCCAGCTTTACAAGCTTGGATTTCTGGTACCCCTTAATCTCGTAGTCAAAGCTCGCGAAACCCCTTGTGCGTGATTTCAGCGCGTCAAAAAAATCGTATATGATTTCGTTGAGCGGCAGCTCGTAATGGATTTCGACCCGCTTTTCATCAAGGTATTTCATGTCGATAAATGTTCCGCGCCGCTGCTGACACAATTCCATGATGTTGCCGACGTATTCGCTTGGCGTAAAAATGTGCGCGTCGGCGACCGGCTCGTACGCCACCGCGATTAGCGCGGGGTTCGGAAAATTGGTGGGGTTGTCTATTTCAACAGTGCTGCCGTCGGTGAGCTCAAAACGGTATACCACGCTGGGGGCGGTTGTAACAAGGTCAATATTGTATTCACGCTCAAGCCTCTCCTGCACAATCTCCATGTGCAGCAGGCCGAGAAAACCGCAGCGGAACCCAAACCCAAGTGCGACCGATGTTTCGGGCTGAAAGTTCAGCGCCGCGTCGTTGAGCTGGAGTTTTTCAAGCGCTTCCCGCAAATCCTGATAATGGGCGCCGTCTGCGGGGAAAACGCCGCAGAAAACCATCGGGTTGACCTTTTTATACCCCGGCAGGGGCTTGTCCGCCGGGTTTTCTGCCAAAGTTATGGTATCCCCGACGCGGGCGTCCTTGACCGAGCGGATTGAAGCGGCGAAATAGCCCACTTCGCCTGCCTGCAGGCTTTCGCGCGGCTCAAGACTGCCGGGCCGCATTACCCCTAATTCATTCACGTCGTATTCGGCGCCGGTAGCCATCAGCTTGATGGTATCCCCGTTGCGGATTGTCCCGGAAACCACGCGGAAATACACCACCACCCCTTTGTAGCTGTCGTAATAGCTGTCAAAAATCAGGGCGCGCAGCGGCTGGTCGCTGCCGCCGGCAGGAGGCGGGATTTGCTTTACAATCGCCTCCAAAACCGCTTCGATATTGATACCCTGCTTTGCGGAGATGGCAGGAGCCTGTGAAGCGTCTATTCCAATGACTTCCTCGATTTCCCTTCTGACCTCGTCCGGGCGGGCTGAGGGCAAATCTATTTTGTTGATGACTGGCACGATTTCAAGCCCGTGCTCGACAGCCAGATAGGTGTTTGCGAGAGTCTGAGCCTCGATCCCCTGTGATGCGTCCACAATCAGCACGGCTCCCTCGCAGGCGGCAAGAGAGCGGGAGACTTCGTAATTAAAGTCGACATGACCGGGGGTGTCGATTAAATTCAGCGTGTAGGTTTTTCCGTCCTGTGCCTTGTATGATAGGGTTACGGCATGAGCTTTGATGGTTATTCCGCGTTCGCGCTCCAAATCCATGCTGTCAAGCAGCTGTTCTTCCATATCCCTTAAAGAGACCGCTTCGGTTTTTTCCAATATGCGGTCGGCAAGAGTGGATTTTCCGTGGTCGATATGTGCGATTATGCAGAAATTGCGGATTAACTCGCGGGATGTCAAAACTAACACCTCGTTGATATAAAATGCTACTTTTCAGTATATCACACTAATAATTCCAAACACAATATATTTATTTAACGCAAAGGGCGGCATTGAAAACTGCGATACAAAAACAAACAGGGCGAAAACGCCCTGTTTGGCAAATTTCGGATATCGGGATTAAGTATTTTAAGGCTTCAGTTTTCGCTTCCGTAAAGATTAAGGCGGAACAACCTTGTTTCGTCATCGGGATTAGTGCAGATTACTTCAGCCTCGCCGACATTGCCCCAATCTACCGCGCTGGACAGGGCAAGCAGCTGGGACAGCCTGCTTTTTAGGTTGAGAGTGTCGCCTTCGGAAGTTTTGAGATAAACCTCGCCTTTTGCGGTTGACGCAAATTCAATCAGTTTGCTCAAGTCGAAATTGTGAATCTTAAAACCTGCCATAAATCATTTCTCCTTTCAGTATCGGGGCTGCTGTTATCGCCGACGTTGTTAAACTCATTATACCTAAAATCATTCGGTTGTGCAATCAAAAAATGCTGAATATGGGCTTGTGGAATTTGTTTAGTATGCCACAGATATATAAGGCCGTTTTTTGACTGCAGTTATAAGCAAAAAAAGAGTTTGGCGGGCGGGTGCCGGGCTAATAGGCGCGTTCAGATACCCGACAAATCTTATTTTAAAGCACTATTAAAGGCGCAAATGAGTTTTTCTGCCTTAATGGGGATAATAAATGTGGCGCTTGGGTGATAATTGTATATCGAACGGAATAACCCCTCGTTTTAAGAGTTTTTTTATGCGCTACGTGCCTGCTTTAAATTCTGCGATGTGCCGCTTCAATCTTAACAAAAGTTTCATAATTACATATTGACATGGCTGTGATGGAATGGTAAATTATATTATGTTAGCACTCGGCTTGCTGGAGTGCTAAATATTTTAATGAAGAAAGGATGGGGGAAAATGCAACTGGGCAAACGCAAGCGGGATGTACTGGCTGCGACAGTGGACATGTACATCCGCACCGGAGAGCCTGTCGGCTCAAAAACAGTTGTGAAGATGCTCAACCACACCGTTTCATCGGCCACCATCCGTAACGACATGGCGGAGTTATCCGCAATGGGTTATCTTGAACAGCCTCACACATCCGCCGGGCGTATCCCGACTTCGGCGGCTTTCAGATTGTATATAGACCATCTCATGAGAAAGCGCAGCCTTTCGGAGAAAGACTGCCGCAATATTGATGGACTGATTAAAAGCGCCGGGGATGACCCCGAACGCCTGATTGGCGAGGCCTCGCAGGCACTTGCGCAAACTACCGGCTGCGCTTCGGTTACCACAACCCCGTCCGGTCAGGCCGCGAGAATCAGGAAAATTGAAGTTATCCCGATTTCGTCGCGTTCCGCAGTACTGTTACTGGCCACCGATACCGGTATTATCCGTACACGAGCATGCCGTTTCGACCGGGATGTGGACAGCCGCGCTTTCGAGGTGCTGTCAAAGGCGCTGAACGATACTTTCCGCGGTAGCCAGCTTGCCGATATCGGGCTTCCGCAGGTGCAGGGAATGATTGGACTGCTTGGGGAATACGGGCTTGCCTGCGTACCGGCGCTGACCGCGTTTTGTCATCTGGTTCAAGAGACCGTTGAGGCCGATGTTTTTCTCAAAGGGGAGTCCAACCTGCTGCGGCACCCCGATTATGACCCTGTCCGCGTGGGCAGGCTGCTCGACTTCCTTACCAAAAGGGAAGTGCTGGCGGATTTGCTGTCAGCCATCCCGAAGGGGCTGAATGTGGTCATAGGCGGGGAGTGCCAGCGTCCGGAGCTTGAGGGAACCAGCATTATAGTCAGCAATTACAACCTTGGCGGGCGGCCCGACGGATATATCGGGATAGTCGGCCCGGTCAGGATGGACTATGCTGCGGCTATCCCGCTGACAGAATATTTCGCGGCGGCTGTCGGCAGAGCTCTTGATGAAATGATGGGGATTGACAGGGATAATTCGGATAAATAGATGAATAAATATGGGAGGCAAAGACGTGAGTAAAACTTCAAAACCCAGAGAAGGGGACGCACCAAAGGTCGAGGTCGCCGATACCGGAGACAATAGGGAAGAGAAGGACGGCCTTTCTGCCGGAGAGTGCGCGGGCTCTGACGTGGAACAGGGGAATGGTGAGCAGGAGCTTGATAAGGAAAAGCTCATTGCCGGGCTGAAAGAAGAAAACGAGAAGCTGAAAAAGGAGCTTGACGAGCTCAAGGACATCTACCAGCGGGTGCTTGCCGAGTATGCCAATTACAAGCGCCGTACAGAAATCGAAAAAGAGCAGATTGGCGGTTTTGTCAAGGCTGAAACCATCAAATCGCTGCTTCCTGCGCTTGACAGCCTTGAACGCGCTGTCGAGGCTCCGCCGGGCGATGATTTCAAAAAAGGGGTAGAAATGATTATCCGGCAGATGACCGACATCTTAAAAGAGCATGGGCTTGAGGAGATTTCACCGATGGGTGAGACATTCAACCCCGAAATCCACCATGCGGTTATGCGAGAAGACGCCAAAGACGTGGAGCCCGAAACAGTAACCGAAGTGTATCAGAAAGGCTATAAAATCGGCGACAGGCTCTTAAGGCCTGCGATGGTTAAAGTGGCAAACTGACTTTGAGTTGAACTTTTAATAAATAAATTGACGAATGGAGTAGTTATTATGGCAAAAATCATAGGAATTGACCTTGGAACGACAAATTCATGTGTTGCGGTTATGGAGGGCGGCGAGCCTGTTGTGATACCCAACTCCGAGGGTTCCCGCACCACCCCGTCGGTTGTGGCGTTTAAAAAGGACGGAGAACGGATTGTGGGGCGGGTTGCAAAACAGCAGGCTGTTTCCAATCCTGAGCGCACTATTGTGTCAATCAAACGCGAAATGGGTACGGGCCATACCGTAACGATTGACGGAAAAAACTTCACGCCGCAGGAAATCTCGGCTATGATTCTTGCCAAGCTGAAGGCTGACGCCGAGGCATACCTTGGGGAGCCTGTAACCGAGGCGGTTATCACGGTCCCCGCATATTTCACCGATTCACAAAGACAGGCGACAAAGGACGCCGGCAAGATAGCCGGGCTGGAGGTTAAGCGCATTATTAACGAGCCGACTGCCGCCGCTCTTGCATACGGGATTGACAAGGGGCAGGAGCAGAAGGTGATGGTTTACGACCTCGGCGGCGGCACCTTTGACGTTTCAATCATTGAGATGGGGGACGGAGTTCAGGAGGTTCTGGCGACGGCGGGGAACAACCGCCTCGGCGGCGACGATTTTGACCAGAAGATTATCGACTGGATGGTTTCCGAGTTCAAGAAGGATACCGGGATAGACCTTTCGACCGACAAAATGGCGCTTCAGCGCCTGAAGGAGGCGGCTGAAAAAGCCAAAATCGAGCTTTCCGCGTCCACAACCAGCAACATCAACCTGCCCTTTATTACCGCGGACGCTTCCGGGCCGAAACACCTTGATATGACATTGACGCGCGCAAAGTTCAACGAGATGACCGCTTCCCTTGTTGAAGCGACCATGGGGCCGGTGCGTCAGGCTTTAAGCGACTCCGGGCTTTCAAAAGACGATATCGACAAGGTTCTGCTGGTCGGCGGTTCCACCCGTATTCCTGCCGTTCAGGAGGCAATCAAGGATTTCATGGGCAAAGAGCCGTTCAAGGGAATTAACCCGGACGAATGCGTCGCGATGGGCGCCGCTATTCAGGCTGGCGTCCTTGCCGGCGACGTCAAGGGCCTATTGCTGCTCGACGTAACCCCGCTGTCGCTGGGCGTCGAGACTCTGGGCGGCATTATGACCAAGATTATCGAGCGGAACACCACTATCCCCACAAAGAAAAGCCAGATATTCTCGACCGCGGCGGACAATCAACCCTCGGTTGAAATCCATGTGCTGCAGGGCGAGCGCGAATTCGCAAAAGACAACAAGACACTCGGCCGTTTCCATCTTGACGGGATTCCGCCGGCTCCGCGCGGCGTGCCGCAGATTGAGGTTACTTTTGATATTGATGCGAACGGCATAGTCAACGTAAGCGCGAAAGACCTCGCGACCGGACGGGAGCAGAAGGTTACCATTACCTCAAGCACCAATATGTCAAAGGAAGACATCGAAAGGGCTGTTAAAGAGGCGCAGCAGTACGCCGAAGAAGACAAGAAGCGCCGCGAAAATGTCGAAATACGCAATACCGCCGACCAGATGGTATACCAGAGCGAGAAGATAATCAGGGAAATGGGCGACAAGATGGAGAGCGCCGACAAGGATGAGCTTAACTCAAAGCTGGAAGCGCTCAGGGAAGCCTTAAAAGGTGAGGATATCGAGGATATCAAGACAAAGCAACAGGAGCTCACAAACAAGTTCCACGAGGTTTCGGCAAAGGTTTACAGCAGCGCAGCCGCAAAGGATAACGCCGCCGCACAGGATACGGGTGCCGCCAATGAGTCTGCCGACGGCCAGTATTATGACGGGGAAGTAAAGTAATCGGTTTCGATAAATCCACCGCAGTGCCATCAGCGGTGGATTTATCGGGTTTAGGCACCGACGTGCTGTTTCTGCATATATTAGAAGGCATGGAAAGGGCATGGTTTTTTAATGGCCAAAAGTAAACGCGATTACTACGAAGTGCTCGGTTTGCAAAGGGGCGCTTCGGAAGAAGAAATAAAAAAAGCATACCGGCGGCTGGCGAAAAAGTATCACCCCGACTTAAATCCGGGCGATAAAGAGGCCGAAGCAAGGTTCAAAGAGGTCAACGAGGCCTATGAAGTACTGTCCGACAGCCAGAAAAGAGCCCGCTATGACCAGTTCGGCCATGCGGGGGTTGACCCGAATTTCGGTGGCGGGGATCCGGGCGGCGGATTTGGCTTTGACGGATTTGATTTTGATTTAGGGGATATTTTCTCAACTTTTTTTGGCGGCGCCGGCCGCAGGGCCAACCCCAACGCGCCGCGACGCGGCAGTAATGTGGTCTCGTCGGTCGCGATATCCTTTGAGGAAGCGGCGAGGGGCTGCAAAAAACAGGTGAGCGCAGAGGTGATTTCAACCTGCGGCGAGTGCGGCGGCAGCGGCGCCGCAAAAGGCACTTACCCCAAAACCTGCCCTGGATGCCACGGGACCGGACAGCAGCGTCGCCAGCAGCGCACCCCGTTCGGGGTAATCCAGACTCAGACCACCTGCCCGCAGTGCCGCGGCGCAGGTACTGTTATTGAGACCCCCTGCGGCATCTGCCGCGGCACCGGCCATGTGCGCACCGCAAAAACCATAGGAGTGAATATTCCCGCCGGCATAGACGACGGTCAGGTCATCACTATCCGCGGCAAGGGCAATTCCGGGATTAACGGCGGCCCGCCGGGGGATTTGCAGGTGTCAGTAACCGTACGCCCCCATCCAGTTTTTGAACGCGACGGCTATGATATATGGTACGAAATGCCGATTACATTCGCGCAGGCGGCGCTGGGGGCCGAGATTGAGGTTCCCACCCTTGACGGCAAAATGACTTATACTATAAAGGAAGGCACACAGCCGGGCGACATATTCAGGCTTAAAGGGAAGGGAATCCCGCATCTCAACGGGAACCGGCGGGGAGACCAGATATTGAAGGTTACAATCGAAGTGCCCCAAAAACTCAGCGCCGAACAGAAAAAGCTGTTGAGGCAGTTTGAGGAGGCGTGCGGAGAGGGCAATTACCCAAGGCGCCGCTCATTCTTTAAGAGGGTCAAAGACGCTTTTAGTTCTTAACATCTAATTTCAAAACATGCGGGCTGCGTAAGCAGCCCGCATGTTTTGAAAGGCGCTTTAGCGTGAGAAATCCCCCAGTTATACTGGGGGAGATAAAAAGCTTTAGCAAAAGG
>LFTH01000096.1 GCA_001513365.1 Clostridiales bacterium DTU033
GCGTCCTTTTCGATATGCTTCCTGTACTCGTTGAAGGTAGTAGCGCCGATTACCTGTATTTCCCCGCGCGAGAGCGCAGGCTTTAAGATATTCGCCGCGGACATGCTGCCCTCGGCGTCCCCGGTGCCCACAAGGTTGTGGACCTCGTCAATAAACAGTATGATATTGCCTTCGGCCTTAACTTCGTCAATCAAACCCTTTATCCGGCTCTCAAACTGCCCCCTGAACTGGGTGCCCGCGACCAGCGCAGTCAGGTCGAGCAGGTGGATTTCCTTATCAAGCAGGCGGGCGGGGACATTGCCCGCCGCAATCCGCAACGCCAGCCCTTCGGCTATCGCGGTCTTGCCCACGCCGGGCTCTCCGATGAGGCAGGGATTGTTTTTGGTGCGGCGCGACAAAATCTGGATTACCCGGTAGATTTCGCGCTCGCGGCCGACAACCATGTCAATTTCCCCGTTGCGCGCCCGCGCGGTCAAATCAGTGCAATACAGACTGACGTATTTCCTCTTTTTTTCCTTCTTCTTTTGCGGGGATTTCTCCGCCTTGTCATCGCCGGTGTCGCTACTGACCGAGCTCTTTTTGTCTTTTTCCTGCCCCGGCATTTTCCCTAACAGGTTTTGAAAAAATGGAAAAGTCGCGGCTCCGCCCGGAGTAAAGCCCTCTTGGTCGTCGGAGCCGCTCATCATCTCGCTCAGCTGCTGTTCCATCTGTTCCATTTCCTCTTCGGTAATCCCGAATTTATCTATAAGCTCATCTACAGGCTTTATGCCGAGTTCTTTCGCGCAAACAAGGCAAAGCCCGTCCTGCACCATTTTTTCGCCTTCCAGACGGGCGATAAAAACAATTGCCGTGCGTTTTTTGCATCGTGAACAAACCATAATCAACTACCGTGCCTTTCCGTGCCGCTTTTTCGCCGCGCACAAGTGAGAAATGCGGGTTCATGCATCATCGGTTTTTGCCGCGGCTCCTGCGGCCCCTTCGCCGCCATCTTTACCTGCCTGATCCGTCCCCTTTTTTATACTGAAGAACATGGTTGCGTAATTCACAAACGCGAACACCATCAGCAGCGCGACTATAACCACAAGGGTGGTCAGCAGCCACTGCGGCATTTCGGGCCAGCCGACAATTAAAATCATCACGCCGTAGAATGTGAAGGTGGATATCTTCCCGAACCAGCGCGCGCCCTGAATTTTTATGCCGCGGCGCAGCAGAATTACGCTCCCGATTGTCTGGCAAATCTCTTTCACAAGACAAATCGCAAGCAGATAAACAACTATCCTGTAACGCAGGGCAAGGCATACCGCGACCGTAACCTGAGTCAGCTTATCGGCAAGCGGGTCGAGTATCTTCCCCAAATCGGTTATCTGGTTGAACTTCCTTGCGATAATCCCGTCGAGCGAGTCGGATATGCCGGAAAGTATAAACACTCCGAACGCCAGATGCGAATATGTTTGGTTCTGGCCGCCGTTCAGGTAAAGATAGGCAAAAAGGGGAAGCAGGGCTATCCTGAACAGCGACAGCGCATTCGGCACATTCATTTTTAACTCGATATTAAAAAGATGCATATATAATGTCTCCGTCCCCTCTGTAAAACTGATGGCAAAGACGGCTTACAGCGCTCTTGCTCCGAACATTGAATAAAACCTGTTGGTGATGGGATTGATTTTTTCCACCGACTTGACAATCAGGGTGTCGTTCACAACGGCGCGGGTGATTTTTCCGTCCGGTTTTGAGGCGGACGCTATCAGGCTGATTACCGATACTGCCGCAAATACCAGCACCACTCCCTGTACCGCACCGAGGACGGCGCCCAGCAGACCGTCGGTCTGCCGAAGGATTGGCAGCTTGAACACCTTGCCGACAATAGACGCCGCAATTCCAACCAGAATCAGCAGAATTATAAACAACACAAAGAAAATCACAATCTTAAGCAGGGAAACCGCGGCGGGGCGTATCACCTTATCCTCAATAGCCCGCGCCATCTGCGCGGCGGTGCCGTCAAGCGAGCCCTGTATCCTCTCCTTCAGCTTTTCGCCGCTCCCGATATCAAACATCGCCAGCACATTTGAGACCGAATCCGGCAAATCGTCGAGAACCCCGCCGAGCGCGGTCTCGACCGTTTCGGAGCTCGCCTCCTCAATCCTGCTTTCAATCTGGTTTTGTACGGATTTGGAGATAAACTGGTCGTAAACCCCTGACGCCACCGGGGTACTGAGCCCCGACGCAATCAGCGCGGCGGCAACGCAGCCCACAAGCTGTATTATGGACTTGAAAAACCCGCGCCGGTATCCCATCCAGATTGCAAGCATAAAAATTATTATTACCAAGCCATCCAGAATATACGCCATAACTCCCAGCCCTTTCCCGTAATCTTTTCTCGCCAAAGACTATGCCAAAGCCGCGGTTAACCTGAAATTCATGCCGATTTGCATTAAATTAGTATACCACAGTTTTAACCTCTGCACAACAGTGCGGAAAAGAGAACCCCCGCTTTTTTGATTGATTTTTAATTTTTTGAGGGGAAATCGGTTTCAACCAGCGAGCTTAGACCAAGGACCATCGCCTTCTTGCCGAATACGCTGATAATCCGCCCGTCCTTGATGGTTTCGCCCGCGTACTTCTGGCCGGTGATGTCGATGAGGCAGAGATACTCGGACGTCAGCACGAGCACATCCGAGCCGTGAGCCGCCATGCTCCTGAACCCGCCTTCATAATCCGTTTCATACGCCTTGTCGCCGGAGGAATTCACGGTGAGCACCGTCCCGCCTTCAATCCCCCCGTATCTGCTCAGTGCGACCGATACGGCGCTCTCCCCAATCACATACCCGACCTGCCGGCGCCCGTCAAAGCCGTGTTGTTGCCGTATGGTGCCGCTTTTGTTATACACCCATACCGCGCTGTCCCCGACCGCGGCAATAGTCCCGTTCGGGAAATACCCGACCGCAAAAAGCATCACGTCGCTCTGCTCGTACTGCGCCGCGGGGCTCTCCTTGTCAAAATCAAAGATTTTCAGGCAGGATTTCATTCCCCCGCCCTGCGCGGTTACCCCGACAACCGCCATGGATTTTTCGTCGGGGCTTATCGCCACGTCCAAAATCACAAAACTGCTGTCAAGCCAGTGAAAAAACGGCTCTTTGGAGTTCTGCCTGTAAACCGCCACTTCCGAAGCGTACCCTCCGGTGGAATCGGTCGCAACCGCAAAACAGCCCCTGTCGCTGACGTCCACGCTTGTGATTTTATTCTTAACCGTCATCTCGACCGCCGTGGACAGCCGGCTTTCGAGCCTCAGCCTGTTGCCGCCCGAATCGGCGACCAGTATCCACCTGCCGCCGGCGCGCATCATGGGCTTTGAAAAACCGTGCGGCCGCCTGTAAATCTCCCCGCCCTTGCTGTTGAGCAGCACCAGCGAGTTGTTGGTCAGCAGGGCAAGCCCGTCCCTTGTGCTTTCCATGCCGATTACCGAACTGCCGGTAATCTCAAAGGGGAACCCGTCCCCGCTTTCCCCGCCGGCCAGCTTGTCATTAAGCCACAGCAAAATGTTTTCGGGCTGGATTTTATCCCATCTGCTGTATATAAACACCCCGGCGGCTATCGCAAGCGAAACCACCGCAAGCCTTGCGAAAACCCTGAACACGGTAAGCCCGCGGCGCTTGCGTTGCCCCTGAACAACCGAAAGCCCGGCCTTGTTTTCCGGTTTTTCCCGGCGCCGCCCGTCGTCCGAAACCGAACGGCCGCGGCGCTTTAATCCGGTATCGCCTTTGACAGCCAAGAGCTTTCACCTTCTTTTTACAGTTTATTCACCCTTATTCTGATTAAAATCCCCGTATGCTTCCTTCGGGTAGAACACCTCGTCTAAAAACAGCCCCTTTGCGGGAACGGTCGCCCCCGCGCGGCCGCGGTCTTTTGCGGCAATAACCTCAGGAATGCAGTCGGCCGGCCTTTTTTTGAAATTGATTTCAAGCAGGGTGCCGACCATTATCCGCACCATGTTGTATAAAAAACCGTCCCCTTCTACGGTGAACACCACAAGCTCGCCGTCCCGCTCGACAACGAACCGGTCTATCCTTCTGGCGGTGCCCTTTACGCCGCTGCCGGAGCCGCAGAACGAGGCGAAATCGTGCTCGCCCACAAAATCAGCCGCCGCCCTGTCCAGAAGCTGGTGGTCCAACGGCCAGCGCAGGTGGAGTGAATAATCCTCCAAAAAGGGGTTTCTTGAGTGCGAGTTCCAGACATAATACCGGTATCTCTTGCCCAAAGCCGAATACCGCGGATGAAAGTCCCGCGGGACCTCAATGCAGCGGTATACCGCGATATCCCTCGGCAGGTTGGCGTTCAGCGCCGATATCATGGATTCCCCGCTCAGCGGAGAGCAGGTGTCGAAGGCGCAGCAAAACATCTTAGCGTGTACCCCCGCGTCGGTGCGGCTGCACCCGGTTACCCCTGAGCGCACGCCGGTTACCGTTTGGATTGCGTCCTGCAGTTTCTGCTGAACGGTTACGGCGTTTTTCTGTACCTGCCAGCCGTGATAACGTGTACCGTCAAACCGGAGGGTGAGCAGCAGTCGCCGCATACTGCACCACGCTTTCTATATTATATGATGGAAACTACAATACCGGCCTGATAAAAAAATTCAAAGCGAAAAGAGCCGCAATGACCGCCAGCACAACCGCGGCAGACAGGATATCCGCGGCCCGCATTTTCATCTGCTTCATCCGGGTACGCCCCATGCCGCCGCGGTAGCACCTGCATTCCATCGCGGTCGCCAAATCAGACGCGCGGCGGAAGGAAGACACAAAAAGCGGCACCACTATCGGGACAAGCGCTCGAATCCGCTGCATCGGCCCGCCGCTTTCCAAATCCGCGCCCCGCGCTTTCTGCGCCGACATTATCTTGTCGGTCTCCTCAATAAGGGTGGGAATAAAGCGCAGGGCGATTGTCATCATCATCGCAAGTTCATGGACATCAAGCCTGACAATCTTAAGCGGACTCAACAGCCTCTCAAGCGCGTCGGTCAGGGTGGTCGGCGAGGTGGTGTAAGTCAGCAGCGAGCTGCCCGCTATAAGGCAGATAATCCTGATTGCGATAAAGGAGGCGGTTATCAGCCCTTTTGTTGTTATGTGGATTACCCACCACTCAAAAACCGCTGTGCCTTCCGAAACATAAAATATATTCAAAGCCGAGGTAATCAGCACCAGCGGGATAACCGGCTTTATGCTTTTGAGCACCAGCTTTACCGGCAGCTTTGAAAGCAGTACCGCAATGGCAAGAAAAGCGACCGCCCCGCAAAGCCCCACCCAGTTGCGCGGGATAAACACCGCGAAAATGTAAAGGAATGTCAGCACCATCTTAACTCTGGGGTCCATGCGGTGCAGGAACGAATTACCGGGAAAATACTGTCCAAGCGCGATATCACGCACCGCCAGCACCCCCTTTTCTCAAAAGAGGCAGCAGGCGCTCAAACGCCTGTCTGACGGTATAGGCGTTCTCGCCCACCTCAAATCCCCGCGCGCGTAGCTGCATGAATATCCGGGTAACCGCGGGAACCGCAAGTCCGATTGCCTCAAGTTCCCCGGCGCGCGAAAACACCTCGGCCGTCTCGCCGTACATCGCGACGGCGCCCCGCTTCATCACCAGCACCTTTTTCGCGGTTTTGGCGATATCCTCCATGCTGTGGGATACCAGTACCACCGTGGTGCCGTTTTCCTGCTGGTACTCACTTATCTGTCCGAGTATGGTATCCCGACCCCGCGGGTCCAGCCCCGCGGTGGGCTCGTCAAGGATTAACACATCAGGCTGCATCGCCATAACCCCTGCAATCGCAGCCCGCCGCTTTTCGCCGCCCGACAACTCAAACGGGGATTTCTTCAAAAGCTCGTCCTTAAGCCCGACAAACCTCGCGGCAAGGCGCACCCTTCTGTCAATTTCGTCGGCGTCAAGCCCCATGTTTGAAGGCCCGAACGCTATATCCTTGTAGGTGGTCTCCTCAAAAAGCTGGTGTTCAGGGTACTGGAACACCAGCCCCACCTTAAAACGCACTTCCCGTATTTTTTTCGGTTTTTCCCAAATATCCCTGCCGTTGAGGAACACCTTGCCCGACGTAGGACGCAGCAGGCCGTTAAAATGCTGTACCAGAGTGGATTTTCCCGAACCGGTGTGGCCTATAATCCCCAATAAATCGCCTTTTTCAATTTTAACCGATATATCGGTTATGGCTTCCTTTACAAACGGCGTGCCCGGCGAGTAGGTATGAGACAGGTTTTGGGTTTCAATTACCGGCATAGGATTCCTCCAATAACAGCGACAGCGCTTCAACGCATTCCTCGGCTGTCAGAACGTCTTCTGGCAGCGGTACCCCCGCTCTTCGCAACTGATGGCAGAGCTCGGCAGGCTGCGGGACGTCAAGCCCCACCTGCCGCAGCCTTTCAATATCGGAAAACACCTCGCGCGGGTGGCCCTGAAGCAGGATACGCCCGTTCTCAAGAACAACCACCCGGTCGGCAAGCACTGCCTCCTCCATGAAATGGGTTATCAGCACAATGGTGATACCCCGCTCGCGGTTCAGCCGCGATATGGTGTCCAGCACCTCTTTCCTGCCCTGCGGGTCGAGCATGGAAGTCGGCTCGTCCAGCACGATACATTCGGGCTGCATGGCTAAAACGCCGGCGATTGCGACCCTCTGCTTCTGCCCGCCGGACAGCTTGTGCGGGGCGTGCTCGCGGTATTCCAGCATTCCCACCGCTTTCAGCGCCTCGTCAACCCGCCTTCTGATTTCAGAAGGCTCAACCCCAAGGTTTTCGGGGCCGAACGCCACGTCCTCCTCAACAATGGTGGAGACAATCTGGTTGTCCGGGTTTTGCAGCACCATCCCCACCATGCGGCGGATTTCGTACAGCTCGTTCTGGTCAGCGGTGTCCCTGCCGCTTACGAGCACTCTGCCGCCGGACGGGAGCAGCATCGCGTTAAAATGCTTCGCTAAGGTGGATTTGCCCGAACCGTTATGTCCGAGTATCGCCACGAATTCGCCGCGCTCGATATTTAAGTCAATATCGTCAAGAACCGGGCCGGAAAGCATGTCCGCCCGATTATCGTAATGGAACCTCACCTTTTCTGCACAGATAAAAGCATTCAACGCCTACACATCTTTCCAAATCCAAGAATTCACGCCCTGATAACCGCAAATCCGCAAAAAACTGACCCTCCGGCGCCGGTTTTGCCCTGTTCAGCGCGCCCGCAGCCTTTTTAATGCGGCTGCCCGCAACTTGCCGTCAGGCGTCCTCTCCGGCACGGTTTATCGCGCTGCGGATTTCATCCGCGACCGACACCGCCAGCCTGTTGATGTTGTCGAAATCCCGCCCCTCGACCATTACTCGGATAAGAGGCTCGGTGCCCGAAGCCCGCACCAGTATCCTGCCGTCCCGGCCGAGGCTTTTGCCCGCCTTGTCGATAACCGCCGCAAGTTCCCTGTCCGCATTGTACTTTTCCTTTTGTTCGGCGTCCGCCTTGACGTTGATAATCACCTGCGGGTAACGCTCCATCATGTCGCCGATTGCGGAGAGCTTGCGGCCTTGCTCGCGGCAGAGGCACAGCAGCTTAACCGCGGTAAGCTGCCCGTCCCCGGTGGTGGCGTGGTTTTTTAAAATAATATGCCCGGACTGCTCGCCGCCAATCACATAGCCGCCGTTGAGCATTTCTTCCAGCACATACCTGTCCCCGACCTTTGTGGTTACAGCGTCAATCCCGTTTTCCTCAAAAAACCTGAAAAGCCCAAGATTGGACATGACGGTAACCACCGCGGCACCTTTTTTCAGTTCACCCTTGTTCTTCATGTCGAGGGCCAGCGCCGCGATAATCTTGTCCCCGTCCACAAGGTTGCCTTTTTCGTCAACCGCAAGGCAGCGGTCGGCGTCCCCGTCGAACGCCACCCCTGCGGACAGCTTCTTTTTCTTGACCAGTTCGGCCAGCTTTTCGATATGTGTAGAACCGCATTCGGCGTTTATGTTGACGCCGTCCGGCTGGTCGTTTATTATCACGCATTCCGCGCCCAGCGAGGTGAACAGCTTGCGTGCAGTCGCGCTCGCCGAGCCGTTGGCGCAGTCTATCCCGATTTTCATTCCCGAAAGGCTGACGTCGGCAGCCGAAACAAGGTAGCGGACATAATCGTCCACAGCCGTACCGCACTGGTAAATCCGCCCCACTCCCCCGCCGACGGGAGCCGGAGGGGTGCGGGAGCCGTCAAGCACTATGGATTCGATTTCTCCTTCCAGCTCGTCCGAGAGCTTGTATCCCTCGCCGTTGAAAATCTTAATCCCGTTGTATTCACAGGGGTTATGCGACGCCGAAATCATCACGCCCGCGTCCGCCCTGTACTTCTTGACAAGATACGCCACCGCTGGCGTCGGCACGACCCCTAACAGGGTAACGTCGGCGCCTACCGAGCAAAGCCCCGCGGCCATCGCCGCCTCAAGCATATTGCAGGACTGCCGCGTATCCTTGCCGATAATCACTTTCGGGCGCGGCTTTTCGCTGTCTATCAGCACCATCGCCGCAGCTCTCCCTATTGCCATCGCTGTTTCGGCTGTCAACTCGGTGTTGGCAACGCCGCGTACTCCGTCGGTACCAAAAAGTCTACCCATAACGCACCTCTTAAATCATACATAGTATGCGCGCCGATTGCGCGCGGCAGCCGGTCAGAAGGTCAGCTGCCCGTTGTATTCAATTCCCAGATGCTGATACGCGCCCGGAAGGACAACCCGCCCCCTTGGGGTGCGGCTCAAAAAGCCGATTTGCATAAGATACGGCTCGTACACGTCCTCGATTGTAATTGCTTCCTCGCCGATTAACGCCGCGACCGTATCCAGACCGACCGGCCCGCCCCCGTAATGGGTAATCATCGCCTTGAGCATCCGCCGGTCAATGGTGTCCAGCCCCAGCTCGTCAACCTCCAGCTTTTTGAGTGCCTTGCGCGCCGCGTCAAGGGTAATCCTGCCCTCGCCCATAACCTGCGCAAAATCCCGTACCCGTTTTAACAGCCGGTTGGCAATCCTCGGAGTTCCGCGCGAACGGGACGCGATTTCATAAGCGCCGTCCGAATCGCAGGGGATTTCCAAAATCCGCGCACTTCTGGTTACAATCTCCGCCAACTCCTGTGGCGAATAAAGCTCAAGCCTCAGCACCACCCCGAACCTGTCGCGCAGGGGAGGGGAAATCTGACCGGCGCGGGTGGTCGCGCCTATCAAGGTGAATTTCGGCAGCGGCAGGTGGATTGAAACCGCGCCCTGCCCCTTGCCGCTGATAATGTCAATCGCAAAATCCTCCATCGCCGGGTAGAGTATCTCCTCGACCGAGCGGGACAGCCGGTGGATTTCGTCAATAAACAATACGTCCCCGGATTCAAGGTTTGTAAGCATGGCGGCAAGGTCGCCCGGCCTTTCAATCGCCGGCCCGGAGGTGATGCGGAAATTAACCCCCATCTCGTTGGCTATTATCCCCGCCAGAGTGGTTTTTCCAAGCCCCGGCGGGCCGTAAAGCAGCACATGGTCAAGGGACTCCCTGCGCAGCTTTGCGGCGTCTATAAACACCGAAAGGTTTTCCTTTACTTTTTCCTGCCCGATATATTCAGACAGCAGGCGGGGGCGGAGAGGATTATCCCCCTCGTCTTCGGGAAGGGAGGATGCCGTAACCATTCTGTTTTCAAAATCCAAATCCATGCCGCCCGGGTTGTTGTCCAAAAAACCGTCCGCCATTTAATCCTCCCTCTTTCAATCCTATGCGGTAATTTTTATTTATATGGGTTTGACATGGGTTTCACAAGGGTTTTCAACGCCTCGCGCACCATGGTTTCGACCGGCAGCTCGCTGTCCAGCTTTGCCACCGCCGCCGAAGCCTCGGCCGTGGTAAAGCCGAGCACCGACAGCGCCTCCACCGCCTTTGCGGCGTTCCCGGACGCCGAAACCACGCCCGGCCCGCCAAGGTCGATTTCAACCTCCGCGGGCGTTAAGCTTTCAAACTTGTCTTTAAGCTCAAGCACAATCCGCTGGGCGAGCTTCGGGCCGATACCCTGAGCTCTGGTGAGCGACTTGTAATCCCGCGAAGCAACCGCAAGCGCGAAGCGCTCGGCCGTCATCTCGGAAAGAATTGAAATCGCGGCTTTCGGCCCCACCCCGTTCACCGACGTCAGCTGCTGAAAGCAGCCGAGCTCAGACTTGTCGGCAAACCCGAAAAGCTCAACCGCGTCGTCCCGCACGTTCATACAGGTATACAGCATCGCCTCCTGCCCCAGCTGCGGGAGTTGGCGGGCGGTGGTCATGGTAATCCGACAGCAAAACCCTATGCCGCCGCATTCGATGACCGCAATATCCGGCTGAACATGTACCAGCCTGCCGCGCAAACTGTATATCATTAAACCGTCCCTTTCCCTGATGGTTTTTAAAACACGAAATTCATTTTCGCCAGTTTCCGCCTTAAAGGCGTTCCGCACATATTCGCGTGGCAAATAGCGACAGCCAGCGCGTCCGCCGCGTCGTCCGGCTGCGGAAGCTCCTTAAGGCAGAGCAGCCTGCGGGTCATCTCCATTACCTGCTGCTTTTCAGCTTTCCCGAAACCTGTGACCGCGGATTTCACCTGCAAAGGGGTGTATTCGTACACCGGTATCCCGCACTGCCGCGCGGTCAGAATAATCACCCCGCGCGCCTGCGCCACGTCAATCGCCGTCTTCTGGTTCTTTTTGAAATACAGCTTTTCCACCGCGAGGGTCTGCGGCTTGAATTCCTTAAGTTTTACCAATAGCTCCTTATGCAGCATGCAGAGCCGGTCGGGAAAATCCATCTCGGCGGGGGTGGTGATGGTGCCGTAATCCACAATGTAATAGCGCGCGCTCTGATAGCGCACGCAGCCCCAGCCTATGGTCGCGTAGCCAGGGTCAATTCCGAATATAATCAGGCCAACCACCTCTTTCCCCGTTCGTTTGATTATAGCATATTCCACCAATATGAGCAACAAGAAAACCCGACATCAGCCCCGCGCCGTTCCCCCGCCCGCACCCGATAATTCCATGCTTTAATGTCGGTAAGCGAAGGACATACAGCAAGGAGTTTAAAGTCAAGGCATGTGAATTGGTATTAAAAGATGAAATCAAGCCGTCAATAGTAGCCGGGAAACCATGTATAAACAGGATAATGTTATACCGATGGATAGACGAATATCAAACACATGGTGAAGATACATTTGTAGATAAAGGTTTTCGGCACAAAAAGAATGCCGGGCTGCGCTTCAGAAATAGCAAAAAGAAAATGAACTTTTAATATAGAAAATGAGATATAAAAAAGCAGCGGCATACCGCCGCCGCTCCACCCCGGGATACCTACCAATACAGGCTAAGCAACCATCTGATTTCCATCAGTAAATCCACGGTTTATTTCTCTATGTTCTTGTCTGAATTGAACAACTGTCTACACAAAAATTTACGGTGTGCCTTCCAAACAAATAGATATTTTGAATTATTTACTCTTCAATGTGTCCACTAATCTTGACAAGTTTCGATTAAAAGAATGCGTTCTGAGCTTTAAGGCGCTCCTGCACCTTTTTCACGTCCACCCGGTTGACGGCCACGCCTTCACCGGCAGCGACCCCCACTGCAGTGCCTGCCGCCTCGCCCAGGCAGCACACAATCGGCATTATGCGGATAGATGCCTGGGCTTCGTGGTCTGCCGAAATGCAGCGGCCTGCCACCAGCATATTGTCCACGTTCTTTGGTATCAGGCTGCGGTAGGGAATGGTGTAATACTGCCCTTCGGGGAAATAATAGTGGCTGGTGCCGCTGCCTTCGGGGTTGTGGATGTCGATGTCGTAATTGCCTGCGGCAATGGAATCTTCAAACTTCCTGCAGCTGATAAGGTCCCTGCCTGTCAGCAGGTATTCCCCGTCTATCATCCTGCTCTCCCTCACCCCGATGGAGGGGGCAGTCATTATCAGGCTACTGTTCTGGAAACCGTCGATATTCTCCTTCAGGAAGTCGAAAAGCTCAAATACCTGCTCTCTGGCCTCGATTTCCGCCCTTGTCAGGTCAAAAGCATCCGTGGGGTTGAGTTTCACTACCCGGGTGGAATTGAAATGCAGTATGTCGTCCACAAAATAGTAAAAGAACAGCACGTTTTCCCGGGGGTTTTTGATTTTTCCTTCCTTCTGCATCTGCTGGTAAAGCCTGTTTAACACCTTGCCGGATTCCCTGAACTTCTCCATGTCCACCCCCAGCGCCCTGAAACACAGGGTCATGGGCTGGCAAAGGTTGTCCTTCTCCCGCCCTATATGATAAGGGCACCCGCAGAGCGCGTTGGGGTATCGTCCTCCTGCTCCTGAAGCGGTACTTTGGGCGATATAAGGAAAAGGCATTGAAATGTGGAAAACGCTTTGCGTTTACGCACATTCCAACGCCTCTGCTACTACTGCGAAACCAAGGGCTTTCTCTACAACAGGTTGGAACATACATTGGGGGCACGTCACCGTCGCCGATTGATTATATCCGGAACCTGAAGATTGAAAAAGCGCGGCAGCTGCTGAAACTCGGGAGCATGACCGTTACGGAAGTCGCTTATAATACCGGCTATAACGATTTGGGCTGTTTCGGCCGTTTATATAAAAATAAAACCGGGCGCAACCCGTCGGACGAGTTGCCCCGATAAGCCGCATTGAATATGCGCAGCGCCGTACAGGTATTCACATAAACTGCAGATGTCAAAACCGGGATAAGGTTTTATGCCAGCGAATAATTTTGTTTTCGGATGGCATCGCAGGTTTAATTGCCTTGAAAAGAGTTTCCCCATGGCGGGACAGACAGCTTCTTGTAAAAAACTATATACCTTCAACCATAAAAACGAGGCGGCCTGATATAACTGGTAATATGTTTCGGGAAATTAAACATGCAATTTTCATATCACCGGGCGGGACTGGTTTAAAGTTGATTTCATCAAAAAAATCTATTATACTAAACCATATAAAGATAGCCGCGGTTGCAAAGCGGCTAAATATTTATGCGAACGGAGAGGTTGTAATGAAAAGAAAGGCCGCTGTTTTGTTTGCAGCCATCCTGAGTCTGCCGGTCTGCCTTGTCGCAGCCGCAAAAGAGGCTGTCCCGACCGGCGAACACATCAATATCCTGCCCTATATCCTGGCGGCAGTCGCTCTGGTTTTGATTGCAGCATTGGCGTGGCTCACATATCTTTCCAAAAAGAAAAAGTAACCGCGGGATTGATATAAGGAGGCCTGCCGATGTCCCGGAAAATCAATAAAATAAACGCGAGCCGGGTTTTCCGCGCCGCCGCGGCGGCAACCGCGGCTTTGTTAATCTGCGGGTTTTGGGTATCCGCCGCGCCGCCCGGCTATGAGAACAGGCGACTTTGGCTGGCGAACCAGCCGGACGGCCAGTCCTCTTACGTAAAATACTATATTGACGGCAAGGAACAGCCGGCGAGCAAAATCAACTGGGTTGCCGGAAGGGATTCGGGCAAAGCCGTGTCCCTTTCGGGAAAAGGGGAATATCTCGAACTGGGGTATTACCAGCTTCAGGTGCACACCATGACAATCGCCGGATGGTTTTACTGGAGGGGCGCGGCCGAAGGGATGGAGCCGGAAACCATGCACTCGCAGAGGTTTTTCACCTTTTCCCGCAACAAGGACGTGTGGCTTTCGGTAATGCCGCACTCAAAAAACCACAATGCCAAGCACAAGGACGGCGGGGTGCTGGACGGCGTGTACATGGCGTTTTCGATGGGCAGCGGCAAAGAAAAGGTATTTTACGAGTTTTTCAATCCCGCAACACCCGGCAAGACGCATTACGGTATCCCGACGGGCGAATGGCACCATATCGCGCTGACCATGAACGCAAGGTCCCTCTGCCTTTATATCGACGGGCAGCTATGGTTTGAGCGGATGCTGATACTCGGCGTCGAGGAAATGCGGAACAACCGCCTTAGGATTGGCGCCGGGATTTGGGACGAGCCGACCCTGAACGCGGTCATTGACGATTTGGCGATATACAGCTTTGCGATGAGCGCGGAGCAGGTAAAAATGCTGTATCACGGCATTGACCCGCAGGAAAAAGGCGCCACCCTGCCCCCACCCACCCAGCCGTCCTTGCCAGAGCCTCCCTCCCAAGACCCCTCCGACATCGTCGGCGCGGAGGACGACGGCACAATTCTGGGGCTCCCTTCGTGGGCGGTATATCTCGCCGCGGCGCTGCTTGCGGTTTTTGTGGTTTTGTCGGTCATCCTATCGGTCAGAAAACCAGACACCGGCGAAACCGGGGATGGAAAAGGAGGCGCAAGCCAATGAAAAGCCTGAAAAACGCCGCGCGGCTGTTGCTTTTTGCACTGGTTGTATCCGCCTGCCTTATAATCCCCGCAGTCGCGGCCTCCCCCGCTTTGGAGGAATTCGACAACCCCGACAACGACTACATAAAAATCTACCTGATAACAGAGCGGGACGGACAGGGCGTGGTGATGGAAAAGCCGGAGCGCAGGGTGTTCTGGGAATACCCGTTGCTTTCGGCGGGCCAGACCCGCACCGGCACTCTGTATATAAAAAACGAAACCCAAAACAGTCTTGATTTCTCGAAATCCTCAATCAACCTTCCCTATGACGACCAGCAGGCGCTGCTGTATATCGTGAATTTAAAAATCTCCGTCCTCTCGTCGTCGGGCGAGCCGCTGTATCAGGGAAGCTACGGCAGTATAACGGAAAGTTTTGGCAACAGTTTCAAGCTCCCACCTCTTGACCCCGGCGAAACCGGCGAATTCACAATCACTTTAAGCTGCCCGTTTTATTACACCGGCACGCCCGAAAACCAGACCGCGGCGGTGGAATGGAAAATAACGCCCTCAAATGAGGACAAAAACGGGCTGTTAAGCCGCAAAACCGTGCTGGTTTTTTCAATCTGCGCGTTGGTGGTGATTACCGCAGTAATTGCCGCCGGCTTAATCCGCTCAAGGCGGGCGGGCCGAAACTGATGACAAAAACAGGCATAAAATTTTTGGGTTAAATATTGTATACTATCTTTGATTTGAAAGCCGGAAGGACATATCAGATGAAAAGGTCAGGCAATACAAGAAAACGCAAGCGTAAAAACAGCAGAATAGCCAGAAGGCGGCTGATAACCCTATTCCTTTTTACGTCTTTTTTATGCCTTCTCGCCTTTGCGGGCTGGCAGCTTAAAAACACCGTCTTTGGAGCAATCGAAACGGGCGAACAGCCGGTACCGCAGACTACCGCGACATCCGCGCCGGCTACCACAACCACGACCCACCCGACAATTCCGGTAAGCCTGCCCCTATCTTCCCCGCGGGTTGTGGTTTACGACGTAACCCATTCCGCCCTGCTTTTCAGCCAGAATTCCGAGCAGCGCTGTTCCCCCGCCAGCCTGACCAAGCTGCTGACCGCAATCATCGCCACCGAAGAATGCGAGCCCGGCGAGATATTCATCGCGGGCAGCGAGCTGTCCTTTGTCCAGCCGGGCTCAAGTCTGGCGCACATCAAAAGCGGGTACAAGCTGACAAGAGATATGATTATAGACGCGCTTTTGCTCGCGTCCGGCAACGACGCCGCATATACGATAGCGGCGCATGTCGGCCGCAAGCTGCTCAACAACCCCGACGCCGGCGATATCGAAGCTCTTTTCGCCTTTTCGGATAAAATGAACTTAAAGGCACAACAGCTCGGCGCGGTGAACAGCCATTTTTCGAATCCTGACGGGTATTTTGCGGCCGACCACTACACCACCGCGTCCGACATGCTCAAAATCGCCCTTGCCGCCATGAAATACGACAATATCCGCCAGACGGTAGCCAGGCAGCAGGCGAGCCACACCCTTGTCTCCGGCCAGAAATTGACGTTCAAAAACACCAATTTTCTGTTAAACCCGTCAACCCCCTTTTATTTTGAGGGCGCGACCGGCATAAAAACCGGGAAAACCGATGAATCTGGGCACTGCGTAATCGCAAGCGCAAAGCGGGACGGGATTGAAATAGTTGCGGTGGTGATGGGAAACCCGACGGACAACGGCCGCTGGAATGACGCTGTCGCCCTGCTGAATCAGGCATTCGCGGCCTGCGTGGGTTTGGATTAAGGGACAGGGAATATTGAATAAACGAATAATGAATTATCCACTATTTAACGTGTTCGCAAATATTGCAAATCCTACACAGAAAAAACGGCAATCTGCGTTTTGCAGATTTGATAAAGTACAATAAATTGCGCAAATTTAAAATCTGATAAAAAGAGGACAAGTTTGCAG
>LFTH01000070.1 GCA_001513365.1 Clostridiales bacterium DTU033
AGGGCGGGTAGCGTACCCGCCCTGCTTTTATGCGGCTGTGAAAAATCGCCCAAGCCCCTGCGTTGGATACTAACGTATAACAACACCCAGTTTTTCCACTGCTTCGACGTAGGCGGCCGCAATAAGCTTTGCGCCTTCCGCCGTCGGGTGCACCCCGTCCGCCGCCCAGTAAGAGGGCTCTTTTTGAACGCTCGCGGCGGCGAACAGTCCGTCAAGCGGGACATACACGTCCGCGAATTCGCGCGCCAGCCGGCGCACCGCGTCAATTTTTTTGTTCAAATCCCCGCGCCACGTATCCTTGTCCGGCGAATTGTGGAGCAAAAACGGCTCCATCATAATAATCTTGGCGTTTGTCCGGATTTTGACCTTTTCAAGCAGACTGCGGTAGTTTTTCTCATACTGTTCAGCCGAGGTCGGGTCGTTGCTGTCAAATGCCCGCCACGTATCGTTTATCCCAATCAGGATTGAGAGGATATCGGGGTTGATTTCGATAAAATCCGTCTGGCAGCGGTTAAGCAAATCGATTGCCCGGTTCCCGCTGATACCGAGATTGATGAACTCCCAGTCGATTTCGGGGTATTTTTCCTTTAGCGTACCCGCGGCAATAAAGGGATAACCGCCTCCCAGATTGTGGATGTCCGACCTGTCGCGGCCGGCGTCTGTAATGCTGTCGCCTTGAAACAAAACCCGCATATTCCACACTCCTTTATCCCAATTCCGCTTCCGCGGTCATAAACATAAAACACAGCTTTAGCCCGCGGCCTTTTCGGCTGCCGGCTAAAGCGCAAACTCATAAAAAGCGGCAAGCAGAACCCGCCGCTTTTTACAGATTAACTTACATTCATATATATTTGATACCCGCTCGGCTCGGACTCGCCGTAGTAAACCCATACGTCGTCAAAGCCGGACACCCTTATCATTGCACGAAACTCCCGCACCCCTGTGGTCGGGTCGTCCGCCATGTCGATAACCGCGGACAGGTTGCTAGCCTTTATTTTTTCGATGGACTGCTTGCTGCCAATCAGTTTTACGCCGATTTTCTGGGTGGCAAGCTGATAGCTGCGTCCGGCCGGCCTTCTGATTACCGACGTGTTACTTGAATTCATCTCCAAGTCAATTGTTTTGGAAGTGAAGTTCTCCATGTTAAACGTAACGGTAACTTCGGTGGTGCCGTCGATTACCCCAATTCCCTGAGGTATGTTAAGCTCAATCTTCTTCTGCCTGTCTTCAAGCCCGATGTGGTTGAAATCAAAGGTACCGAGATTGGCAATGTCGTCGGCGAATGTCTCCACTTGTTCCGGAGTCCCAATTATCTCGATGTGCGAAGGCGAAACCTTTATGAAATTGCTCAGGTTCTTAAGCCCCGAAGGTATGTTGTTGAACTTATAGGTAAAGTCCACCCTGCGCTTAACATGCACCGGCACGATTACGTTGACCTTGTTGTCGGCGCTGGTCAGCCCCTCAAATTCGCACAGGCTGATGTCCACCGGCTCCCCTTTTTCGTCATAGGCCACAAGGGTTGCCTGAAATGTGGTAACCTCCGAAATCGTCCCGGGCTGGTCAATTTCGGCTGAAATGGCGGCAATCCTGCTTATAACAGATTTCGGCCCATGGATTTTAATGGTTCCGTTTTCAATTCCTTCTCCCTGCACCACCGGCGGGCCGAGCTGATATCCGGTATCCTCCTTGATTGCGACATTTTTTATGTTCGGGGTTATCGTAAAGGTTTTTGAGTCCTCGTAATCACAGAAAACCCTCGCTTTTCTGGGGATTACCTCGATTATGGTGTAGTCGGTTTCGTCCCCGCTTTTGGCCGCGCTCAGGGTAACGTCCCAGTCCCCGACCCCCTTGATGTCGTTGAAATCGCCCCTGATTTCGATATTGGATTCGTTCAGCTTGTATATTACAAACAAGCTGCCCCTGACCTTGATGTCAACCTGTAGGGAGGCGCCGGAGAATATCTTTAAACCCGTACTGCCGACATAGGTGTTGTCAAGGGTTAAATTCGCGGTTTTTGAAATGGTGATTACGTCTTCGCCGCTGACCGAATGGACCGCCGCCCAAATCGCCAGAGCCGTAAGAACCGAAACAATCACCATCAGCTTGTAGTTGTGGAGAAGCTTGTTGAACGACAGGTTAAACTTCATTTGGACTTCCACCTCCGAAACAGGCCGAGCGCTTTATTTTCTCCATTCCTATCCCGGTGTGTTCCGTCCCAAAGAATCCCGTTTTCAATCGCCACTCTCAGCGCTTCTATAGTATAATTGCGCTTGATACCGCCATCTGCGGCCATCGAAACAACTCCGGTCTCCTCGGACACAATCACCACAAGCGCGTCCGAATTCTCGCTCATTCCGACGCCCGCGCGGTGGCGGGTACCGAGCTCCCTGCTTATCTGCGGGTTGTCGGACAGGGGGAGGATACAGCCCGCGGCATATACAATTCCGTCCCGTATAATCATCGCGCCGTCATGCAGCGGCGCCTTGTTGTAAAAAATATTCAATATAAGCTCAGGGGTGGCCTCGGCGTTGATGATGGTGCCGGAATTGATTATTTCCCCAAGCTTTGTATTCCTTTCAAAAACAATCAAAGCCCCCATCTTCTGCTTGCGCAGAGTCTCCACTGCGGAACAGACGGCCGAAATGGCTTTCTGCCACCGTTTGATTTCCTGTTCCGCCTCGTCGTACCCGATGCCGAACAGGTTGATACCTCCGAACCTTGTGTGGGCAATCTGTTCGAGCGCACGCCGGATTTCGGGCTGGAAAATGATTATAATCACAAGAAGGCTGTAATCGAAAACCGCTTTCAGCATATAATACATGGTTTTCAGGTTGAGCAGCGACGCGGTGAAAAAAGCAAGGGCGAAAATCAAAATACCCTTGAGGAGCTGTTCAGCGCGCGAATCCCGCACAAGTTTGATTATCCCGTATATCACCAATGCAACCAGCGCAACGTCCAGCGTGTCCCTGAACCAGTCTATGGAACGAAGAAACGCAACCACATTTTCCCATAATTCCGAAAACCATTCAGCCACAGGCATTTCTTCCCTTCGTTCACGTCCTAATTGCCCTTTAATACTATAATTTTATCATAAATTGTAATTATTGCAATCCTCAATATTTACATAGTCGTTGTCAGGTTATCGCGGGTTATAAAACTGCCCTCTTTCAAACGCCTGTCATCAAATGTCGAATTTCTGCGCGCTTTTGCGGGAAAAGGCGGATTAAATCTCACGCATCAGCTACACACGTTATTTACTTACTCTCGACAACATCGGCCCTCCCCGCGACCCGGCAGGCCTGACTTCACCCCGCCATTCTCTCTATCACGCCGCACAGGTACCCTGCCTCGGCCATGGTGGTATGCGCGGAAGGCGCCACCCTCACCGTTCCGGTGTCAAGAGTGCCGAACTTCCTGTGCGCGTTCGGCGCGCAGTGCAGACCCGCGCGCACCGCAATCCCTTTCTTGCTTAAAGCGTCCGCGACTTCCTCGCTGTGCCGGCCCTCGATGTTGAACGACAGCACCGGCGCCGACCACGAGAAATCGGGCTTCGGGGTATAAAGCCTTATATTCTTCATTCTCTCAAGCCGGCTGTATATATAGGATATCAGCCTCATCTCCCTGTTCGCAATCTCATTTATCCCCTGTCTTTTTACAAACTCAATCCCTGCGGCGAGGCCGAGTATCCCCGGAGTATTCACGGTGCCGCTTTCAAACCTGTCGGGCAAATCCTGCGGCTGTCTCAAACTGGCCGAAAAGCTCCCCGTCCCCCCTTCAAGCAGCGGAGGGATAAACCTGTCCGAGCCGCAGAGCAGCATACCGATACCCATCGGCCCGTACAGACCTTTATGCCCGGGCACGCACAGGTAGTCAATGCAGTCTGCCTGCATGTCAATCGGCAACACGCCCGCGCTCTGCGCGGCGTCCACGACCATGGCAAGCCCGTGCCGGCGCGCGAGCATTCCGATTTCCCGCACCGGCAGCCGTACCCCGAACACGTTGGACGCGTGAAGGCATACAATCGCGCGGGTGGCGGGCCTGATACATCTGCCGAACGACTCCAGCGTTCTCTCTGTATCCCCCAGAAAAACGGTCGCCACATCATATACGGGATAGCCCGGCGATACGGCGTGAAGGGGCCGCATGACCGCGTTATGCTCCATATCGGACACGACCGCCCGCCCGCCGTTTTTAAGCAGTCCTTTAATCACTATGTTCAAAGCCATGGTGCAGCTTTGGACAAACACCACATTCGATGGGTTGTTAAGATTAAAAAACTCCGCCGCCAGTTCGCGGCATCTGTAAACCTGACGTGAGGCGGCCAGCGCCATCGGATAACCGCTTCTGCCGGGGTTTGCCCCGTATTCCGTAAGCGCCCGGTTCACCGCCTTCCTGACCGAATAAGGTTTAGGCCAGGTTGTGGCCGCGTTGTCAAAATAAACCGTGCCGCCTTTCATTTCAAATCATTCATTTTTCTGGCGCCGCGTATACGTATCCCGCAGGAGCGAAGAAGACTCTCCGCTCTCTCATAATCAGAGGACACAAAGATACAGTAACCGCACCCGTTTTTTATATTTTCATCAGCCAGACGGCTGATATGCGCGCGAATTCCGTTTTTATCCAGCAACTCCTTGCCCCTGATTGCGTTGGTTACGGAGCTGACATAAAAGCACATGCTGCCCAAAGTTTCCACCTCGTTTTTTTTCAGCCTCTTCACGACAATATATGCAGCCCCTGCACACAAGGTCAATTGAGATATTGTCCAACCGCGCCGCGGGTAAAAACTCAAAAGGGGGACGCCGGCAGCCGGCTTCCAATGCCTGACACCAAAAACAGGCGGAAATGGTAATCCGCCCGTTCATTTTCATTATCCATATGCAGCCGAAATAAGCCGGCTTTTTGTGGAGCCGGCGTCGCATTTGAAAAATCCGCCCTTTTGCCAAAACATAAAAACACAAAAAGCCAGTTATACCGGCGTATAACTGGCTTTATTTTTATTCTCTGTTTACCAGCAGGCACACCGCGTGCGCCGCTATCCCGTCGCCGGCGCCGGTGAACCCGAGGTGCTCCTCGGTGGTCGCCTTGACGTTCACATCCGAAACCTCAACATTGCAGGCGGCTGCGATATTCGCCCTCATCTTTCCGATATACGGGGACAGCCTTGGCGCCTGAGCGACTACGGTCGCGTCAATATTCCCTACCCGTAAGCCCCTTTCCTCCGCAGCCTTTACCACTTTTTTAAGAATCTCAACGCTGTCGGCATTCAACAGCTTCGGGTCGGTGTCGGGGAAGCTGCAGCCGATATCCCCCAAGGCGGCGGCTCCGAGAATTGCGTCCGCAATCGCGTGGATTAGAACGTCCGCGTCCGAGTGTCCGAGTAGCCCTTTCTTGAAGGGGATTTCCACCCCGCCCAGCACAAGCCGCCTGTCCGAAACAAGTCGGTGCGCGTCGTAGCCATGCCCAATCCGCATTTTCATCCTTCCTCTCCCGCGGCAAACTGTTTTCTTGACTTAATTATGCACTCGGCGACCAAAATGTCCTCCGGAGTGGTTATTTTGATGTTCTCATAGTCCCCCTCAACCAGAAAAACCCTGTGCCCCAGCCTTTCTATAAGCTGGCTGTCGTCGGTGAAAACCTCGCGGGCCGCTTCAGCCGACTCGGCCGCCCTGATATACAGCCCGCTCTCAAAAACCTGCGGGGTCTGCGCAATCCAAAGGCTCCGCCTGTCGGGGGTTTCCTCAACAAATCCCGCGGTATCCGCTTTTTTAACCGTGTCCTTGCACTTCGCCGCGGCGACGGCGGCGCCGTACTCCCACGCATGCCGGACGACTTTGTCTATCAACTCAGGCTTCACCAGCGGGCGTGCGCCGTCATGGACAGCGAAATAACGGGTGTCGGCCTGAACGCACCTTATCCCGTTTAACACCGACTGCTGCCTTGTCCGCCCGCCTTCGGCTATCGCGCTGACTTTGGAAAAACCGTATTCTCTGCATATATCCGCAATCCGCGGGATGTCCTCCCTTTTTGCGGCGATTACAATCTCCCGGATGCTGTCTGCCTGCTGAAACGCCTTTACGGCGTGCGCAATCACCGGAACCCCGTCCAGCAGGGCAAACTGTTTGTTAATGCCGTTCATTCTTGTATAATCCCCGGCCGCGGCGATTATCGCGGCCGCGCGTTTGTCGCCGTCTGCAGGCGACGGGACGCTGTATAATAAAACTTTCTCCATTGGCCTGTTTCCTTTCCTTTGGCGGCCGGCTCAAGCAAATCTGCCGCTATCCCTCTGGCTGCAAAATGCCCGCTGATAACAGGCTTTAACTACGCTCTCACCTGATGTAAAAATGCAATACCTAAAAAGCATGCCATCCAAAGCGCAGAAAGCCGCTTTAAATGACATGCCGGTCGAAGTTTTTTTATATCGAAATCTCGTGAGCAATATTATAAAGCTCAAAATCAAATGGTTTTTTCATTCTCAGCGCCGATTCGATGTCGAAGTCCACAATCCTGTCGTTCTGGGTGGCGACCACCCGGTTGCTCTTGCCACTCAACAGCAGTTCGACGGCATAATACCCCATCTCGCTCGCCAGAACGCGGTCCCTGACCGACGGCGAACCGCCGCGCTGGACGTGCCCCAGAATGGTCGCGCGGCTTTCAATGCCGGTTTCCTTCTCTATCCTGCCGGCAAGCTCCATCACGCCGCCCACTCCTTCGGCGACCACGATTATAAAGTGCTTTTTGCCGGTCGCGGACGTCCTTTTCATCCTCTGCACAATATCCCTGTCAAAATCAAACGGCACTTCAGGCACCAGTATCGCGGTGGCGCCGACCGCAATCCCGACATTCAGGGCAAGGTAGCCCGCCCTGTGCCCCATGACCTCGACCACGCTACAGCGGTCGTGGGACTGGGCGGTGTCGCGGAGCTTGTCCACCATCTGGATACAGGTATTCATCGCGGTATCATAGCCGATAGTGTATTCACAGCAGGAAATATCATTGTCAATGGTGCCGGGTATCCCGATACACGGCAGCCCTCTCTTTGTCAAATCCTGCGCGCCGCGGAAAGTGCCGTCGCCGCCGATTACTATAACCCCGTCAATCCCGTTTTCACGGCAGGTTGTTATCGCCTTTTGCATTCCTTCCTCGGTGCAGAACTCCGGGCTGCGGGCTGTGTAGAGCATTGTCCCGCCCTGATGGATAATATCCGAAACACTTCTTAAATTCATCGGGAAGATATCCCCGTTGACAAGGCCGTTATATCCGCGGTAAACCCCGTAAACCTCAAGCCCTTTGCTCAGCGCCGCCCTTGTTACGGCGCGAATGGCCGCATTCATGCCGGGTGCGTCCCCGCCGCTTGTCAGCACCGCAATTTTTCTGATAGACATCGGTATCCTCCTTAATCCCTGCCGGCCCGCGTTGCAGGTATTACG
>LFTH01000009.1 GCA_001513365.1 Clostridiales bacterium DTU033
CGTTTTTGAAGCGGGAGTATCCCGAATATGCCGCGCTGACAAGGGGAAGGTATTTTATCAGCGTGGCGCTCCACTATCTCGGAGTCAACGACCAAAGACTCGAAAAGCTGAAAAAACTCACCGGCTACGGCAAATGAACTCCGTTATGCCTGAAGGCGGAGGGCTTAAGTCCCGCGGGCCAGCAGAGGATGATTTTTAATGCCTGAAATATCAGCAATTGTCCCGGCATATAACTGCTCAAGGTATCTTGAGCGCTGCGTGCAGTCAATTCTTGGGCAGACCTTTACGGATTTTGAGCTAATCCTTGTAGACGACGGCTCCACCGACGGCAGCGGCGAACTGTGCGACCGTCTTGCCGTCGAAGACAGCAGGATAAAGGTTATTCATAAGGAAAACGGGGGGGCGGGGAGTGCCCGCAATGCCGGCATGAAGGTTGCGTCCGCCCCTTATTGGGTATTCCCGGATTCGGACGACTGGATGGAGCCTGATATGCTTGAGGTGCTGCACAGCCATATTGTGGAGTGCGGCGCCGACATCGCGGTATGCGGGTTTACCGCCAGCTATTATTACGAAAAGCCGGAGTTTGGCGAAAAAACCTGCCCCGAAAAAGGATTTTTAAAGGATAAGCGGGAAATCAGGGATTTTTTTACCCGGTATTTTCCCGACGGGTTGGCTGGGTACCTGTGGAACAAAATGTATAAAGCTGATATAATCGTAAAAAGCGGCGTTGAGTTCACCGATATGAGAAGGTATCAGGACGGCATGTTCAACCTTGAGCTGGTGGATTACCTCGACAGCGCGGTTCTGGTTGATTCCTGCCTTTACCATTACAAACTGAACGATGTCGAGGATGTATTTGAAAAATACCCTGTCAACAAATTTGAACTGATGTGCCGGCTGCTAGATGAATACCAGGCCCGGCTTTTAAAATGGGGGCTTGACCAGCCGCCCCAGAAAGAAAAAATCGCCTCTTTTTTCCTGCGCGGGGTGGTCTCGTGCATAGACAGCATATACAGCCCCGGCTGGGGGTTTGACAAAAAGCAGAGGAAAGCTTATCTCAACGAATTGTCCGGCAGCGGTCAGGTCAGGCAGATGCTGGCGATACGAAAAAGTTACGGTCGGTACCCCGACTGTGTTCTGAGCCTGCTTGAAAAACGGCGTTTGCTGTCAATCAGGTTATTGGTGCGGGCAAAGATGTTTTTAAAGAAATACTTAAAGCCGGTGTTTCGCATTCTAAAGCGCTGGGGGATAAAAAAGTGAGCTTATTAAAGAGGTTTTATACAAATATCATATGCAGCCGGGTTTACTGCATAATGCTGCTGGTGTCCCTGACTGCGCTGTCGGCTTCCCCGCTGCTGCAGAATTATGTCGGCAGGTTTGTCAAGGTCGCGTTTGTATGGGGAGCTTTCATCGTACTCAGGGATTTGGCGCTTAACCGGGCGTTGATAAAGAACAGGTACTCGTTCTGGCTGTTCCTGTTCTGCATCGGCTATGCGTTTTCAATCCTGATTGCGGCGCCCGACTTTTTGACTGAAAACGTCAAGCAGTACCTGTATATGGCGCTGTATATGGTGCTGCTGTTCGGCAACGACATTACGGCGCCGTTTGAGAAAAAGCTGTCCGAGCTGCAGGCGGTGGCCAACACCTTTATCGCAGTTACTTTCGCGATGACTCTGACATGTATCGCCTTTTTTTTGTTTTCGGCCGACTTTACCTATTACCATGAAAAATACGGGGAGCTGACGGTGGGGTTGTACCAGGACCGATTCGGGGGGCTGTATAACCCGAATACCGGCTCCGCCATGGCGACAATCGCGGTTTTCGTCTGCTGGATGATGCTGGTGATGAAAAAACGCCCCCGCCCCCTGAAAGCTTTTTATATCGCGGTGATAGTGCTGCAGTACGCCTATCTTCTTCTGACCCAAAGCCGCACCGCATGGTACACCCTGCTGATATTCGGCGGGATTGTCCTGTTTGTCCAGCTGCTGATAAAGTTTAAGGACAGGGTTAAAAAAACGCTGTCCGCCGCCTTGTTGGCAGCGGCCGCGGTGGTTGTGCTGGTTGCGGGCGCCGAAGTCTTGAGGACGCCCACTGTCAAGGGGATTTCATACCTGCCGAGCATAGTCCAGCAGTTGGAGAATGTGGTGGTCAGGAAAGGCTCGTTTTCAAGCGAGTTCATCCGGCCGGTTATCGAGGGCAGGGAAGACATGTACCACGAAAAGGACGGCGACGTAACCAGCGGCAGGGTATTGATATGGAAGGCTTCTTTGGAGGTCTTTAAGGAATATCCGGTGTTCGGGGTTACCCGCGAGGGCCTGCATGACAGGATTGCCCCGTATCTGTCCGAAGGCAGGCTCAGGAACGTGAACAACGGCGGCCTTCATAACATCTACCTTACCGTGCTGGTGTGCGCCGGGCTGGTGGGCTTTGCGTTATTGGCGGTATTTGTCTTTTCTATCTGCAAAACCCTTCTTTTCAAAAGGGTTCTGCCTGTTTCGCGCGAGAATTTGTGGCAGTATCTGCTGATGGCGATTACCTTTTCATTCTTTTTAATGGAGTTTTTTGAGTCGAGAATTCTGTTCCGCTCGAATGTATTCAGCGTTACTTTCTGGGTGTTTACCGGATATCTTATGTATTTCGCCGAGAAGGACATTCAGAAAAAAGACGACAGCTTATTGAGAAAAAACTGGGTGGCAAGGATTGAAAACCGGCTAAAAAGCATTTTCCAAAAAAAACAGCCCGCCTGACATGTTAGAGCGCAAACTTGAGCAAAATAAACGCAGCCTTTTTATCAGCGATGTCAGCTGCGCGAAGCTGTGGGAGTGTAGGAATTGCCCAGTATAAAAAAGAATTTCGCCTATCAGAGCGCCTACCAGATACTTCTTA
The DNA here is from genome assembly GCA_001513365.1 of Clostridiales bacterium DTU033. Lineage (GTDB taxonomy): Bacteria > Bacillota > Clostridia > Oscillospirales > Acutalibacteraceae > Avimonas. The sequence goes on from LFTH01000009.1 coordinate 2,887, forward strand.
TAATACTGCCGTTTATAACCTCGCCTTACGTGTCCCGTGTGCTGGGGCCTGAAAAAACGGGGATTTATTCCTTTACCTATTCGGTCGCCAATTATTTTGTGCTGTTCGCGATGCTTGGGATTAACAACTACGGCAACCGCGCGATAGCCATGGTCAGGAACGACAGGGAAAAGCTCAACCGCACCTTCAGCAGCATTTTCACCCTTCATTTTCTGCTTTCCCTTGCGGTGGCTGTCGCCTATTTTCTTTATGTCCTGATATTCCCGGTAAAGTACAAGGTATATGCCCTGATTCAAAGCCTGTTTGTGATAAGCGCGATGTTCGATATTAACTGGTTTTTCTTTGGTATCGAGGAATTCAGGGTTACTTTTACAAGGAACATGATTGTTAAAATATTAACAGTCATCTTGATATTCTCGTTTGTCCATAAGCAGGACGATTTGTGGAAGTATATCGCCATAATCGCGGGCGGCAGCTTTATCAGCCAGTCGATGGTCTGGGTGGTGCTGAGAAGGTATGTGTCGTTCGTAAGGCCGAAGTGGAGTGAAATGAAGGTTCATTTCAGGCCGCTTGTGGTGCTGTTTATTCCGGTGGTCGCGATAAGTCTGTACCGTGTGCTGGATAAAATCCTGTTGTGGAATTTCAGCAGCGAGGCGCAGGTGGGCTTTTTTGAGTATGCCGAAAGGGTCATCAGCCTGCCGCTTGGGTTAATTACCGCGTTCGGCATCGTTATGCTCCCCCGCATGTCCAATATTTCGGCCAGGGGGGATACCGGGCAGGTTAAGGAATACATCTCAAAATCCATGTATTTTGTGATGTTTTTGGCTTATGCGCTGTCTTTCGGGCTGGCGGCGGTATCAAAGGATTTTGCGCCGCTGTTTTTCGGGACGGCGTATCAGCCCAGCGGGGTTTTGATTGCCTGTTTGGCGGCGACAATACCTTTTTTGGCTTTTGCCAACGTCATCCGCACCCAGTATCTGATACCTCAGTGCAAGGACAACGTTTTTATTGCCTCGGTCGCGCTGGGCGCGCTTGTCAATATCTGTGCCAACCTCTTATTAATTCCGAGACTGCAGGCGTTCGGCGCTTCGATAGGCACCCTGCTCGCCGAAATCACGGTCTGCGCTGTTCAGGCGTTCGCGGTGCGAAAGGAGCTTCCGATACTGGGGTATGTAAAAAACTCGCTGTTCTTTTTATTGTCGGGGATTATAATGTACGGCGCGGTGTATTTTGTGGACAGCCGGATACCGATGTCGGTGGGCGGCCTGTTATTACAGATTGTCTGCGGCGCGTCCGTTTACCTGACATTGAGCTTTATATACATGTATGTTACCAAAAATGAGGTGCTGCTGGCCGCGCTGAAGAAGATTGCAAAAAAATAGCCGCAGGCCGGTTTTCTGCGGGAGCTTGACCAAAACTTATTATTGTCTGGAAAGGATTTGGATGGAAAGATGAAAATAGCGGTAGCGGGTTTGGGGTATGTAGGGCTGTCAAACGCTGTTCTGCTTGCCCAGCACAACAAGGTTACAGCGGTTGACATTCTAAAGGAAAAAGTGGATTTGATAAACAATAAAAAATCCCCGATTGCCGACCCGGAAATACAGGAATATCTCGCGACAAAAAACCTCGACCTTGCCGCGACCACCGATTTTGCGGCCGCGTACGGCGACGCTAATTTTATAATCATCTGCACACCTACCGACTACGACCCGAAAAAGGATTATTTCGACACCTCGTCGGTGGAAACGGTGATAGAGCAGTCGCTGTCGCTCAACCCTGACGCGGTGATAGTGATTAAATCCACAGTGCCGGTCGGTTACACCGAGTCGGCAATCAGAAAATACAACACCAAGAGGATTTTGTTTTCGCCTGAGTTTTTACGGGAGGGCAAGGCGCTTTACGACAACCTCTATCCGTCGAGGATTATTGTCGGAGTAAGCCCGGACGACGGTTATATGACAGAGCGCGCGCATGCCTTTGCGGGGCTTTTGCAGCAGGGCGCGATAAAGAAGGACGTCCCGACCCTGATTATCAACCCGACCGAAGCGGAAGCGATCAAGCTGTTTGCCAACACCTATCTGGCGCTCAGGGTTTCCTTCTTTAACGAGATCGACACCTTTGCCGAAATCCGCGGGCTTGACACAAAACAGATTATTGACGGGGTGGGGCTGGACCCCAGGATTGGCAGCCATTATAACAACCCGTCTTTCGGGTACGGCGGGTACTGCCTGCCCAAAGACACAAAACAACTGCTTGCCAATTACCACGATGTACCGAACAACATAATAGCGGCTATTGTGGAGGCAAACCGCACCAGAAAGGATTTTATCGCGCAGAGGATACTGAAGAAGAACCCGAAGCTTGTCGGGGTATACAGGCTGACCATGAAGGCGAATTCCGATAATTTCAGGCATTCTTCCATTCAGGGTATCATGAAGCGGCTTAAAGCGAAGGGCGTCAGGATGGTTATATACGAGCCGACCCTGAAAGAGGACTTGTTTTTTGACTGCGAGGTAATCGGGGATTTGGAGGAATTCAAGAGGATATCGGATTTGATTATCGCGAACAGGTACAGCGACGAAATCAGGAATGTAATGCACAAGGTGTATACCAGAGACCTGTATTTAAGGGACTGATAGATAAATCAGGCACCGCCGCTCCAAGCTTTGGAGCGGCGCTTTTTTGCGCCCGAAATCGGGAGGGCCCCGGCCTGCCCCGCGGCGGCGTCCGCGAAATCTTAAACAGGGCTAAATAAACCGGCGCGCAGGCCGATATATTAAGGTGAAGGAGAGTGCCAGTAAAAGGAAAGAGGAGAAGAAAGAGGAAAGAAGTGAGAAAATGAAGCTAAGCCTTGCGATGATAGTCAGAAACGAAGAGAAGAATTTAGGAAGATGTCTTGACAGCATTAAGGATTATGTAGATGAAATTGTAATCGTCGATACCGGCTCGATTGACAAGACAAAGGAAATCGGCAGGGGTTACGGCGCAAAAATATACGATTTTGAGTGGAGGGACGATTTTTCAATGGCGCGCAACTACTGCATAGAAAAGACCACCGGCGATTTTGTATTGATGCTGGACGCCGATTTTGTGGTAAGGCGGTTTTCAAGGGATGTTTTAAAACCGCTTGAAAACAAAAAACTGGTGGGGCTTGCGGTAATCAACAACAGCTTTATTTTAAACGGCGCGAAAACGGTGCGAAGGTCGCTGCTCGGCGTTCTGTTTCCGAGAGAGGCGAGATATGTGTATCCAATTCACGAGCGTATCAGCCCGGATTACGGGAGGGTGCGGCTGCCGATAGTGATTGACCACGACGGGTATCAGGCGAGGGAAAAATCCAAATTTGAAAGGAATATAAGAATTCTTGAAAAGGAGCTTGCGCGCGAAAAGGACACCTTTTTAACCTACAAGCTCGCGCAGGAGTATAAGGGCCTAAACCGGCACGACAGGGCGGACCGGCTGTTTTCGGAAGCGTACCGGATGTCGGACCCCGCAAAACCGTTTCACCCGAATTTGGTGGTGGACTACTTAAACAACCTTATAGCGACAAAGAAATTCGACGTCGGCCTTGAGCTGATAAAAAGGGAGGAGCCGAACCTTCCCGATTTTCCGGATTTTCATTTTGCCTGCGGCGAGTTTTATCTTAACCTTGTGATAAGCAACCCTAAGGCGTTTATACAATACCTTGATAATATCAGGAAATCGTACGAAAAGTGTGTTCAAATCGGCGAGAATTCCAGATATCAGGGGGTTGAAGGGATGGGCACTTTTTTGCCGCTGCACAATCTCGGAGTGTTTTATGAGGTTGTCGGCAAGTTTGAAAACGCGAAGGTCTGCTACAAAGCGGCGGCCGGCATGGGTTACGGGCCGTCAAAGGAAAGGTACGCAATTCTCTGCAAACCGGAATAGGCGGGCTGTCTGAAATTTTGCAACAAAGCTATCAGCGGGCATATTTATCCGGTATCAAGGATAAATTAAGCCCGGCTGATGTTTTTTTGCGCCGCGCGGCATAAATTAACCAATACAGATATAATAAATTGCTTTATAGTACTAAAATTTGTACTATTTTAGTCTTTTAAAAAAGCTTGAGAGCCAATATAATTATACTTGTGCGGTCTGCGCGCAATTTTTATTTGTTTTTATACGTGGTATCAAGATTTTCGTATTAATTTCGCATTAATAACTTATTAGGAGTGATAAACTCATGCCAGTCGGCCATCAGATTTTTCTTGTTGCTTCAGTCGTTATTTCGCTGTTGTCTTTCGGTTTTGCGGGGTGGCTTTACGCCTGGGTAAAAAAACAGCCGCAAACCAACGCGCGGATAAGTGAAGTCGGGGGGTTAATCCGCAGCGGCGCAAACACTTTTCTCGCAAAGGAATATGTTGCCCTCGCCAAGTTTGCGGGCGTCGCCGCTGTTTTGATATTTTTGTTCCTTCCGACCCCGGTTTGGAAGAACGAAATAAGTCAAAACCTCACCATGGCGCTCGCTTATATCGCAGGCACCGTTTTTTCCGCGATAGCGGGGAAAATCGGAATTCAGGTCGCGACCATCGCCAATATGAAAACCGCCGAAGCCGCTAAAAAAGGTATCCGCCCTGCCTTCATGTCGGGTTTCAGGGGCGGAGCGGTCATGGGTCTTGCGGTTGTGGGCGCCAGCCTTCTTGGGGTTTCGCTTGTTTTCTATATTACCGGCAACACCGCCGCTCTGTTGGGGTTCAGCTTTGGCGCAAGCTCGCTCGCGCTGTTCGCAAAGGCGGGCGGCGGGATATTCACCAAAACCGCGGATATCAGCGCCGACCTTTGCGGGAAGGTGGAGCTCGGCATACCCGAAGACGACCCGCGCAACCCGGCGGTTATCGCTGACAACGTCGGTGATAATGTCGGCGACGTCGCGGGCATGGGCGCGGATTTGTTCGACTCCAACGTGGCGTCCATGACGGCCGCGCTGGTGATAGCCGCGACCCTCGACAAAGCCGCCGGCGGCAAGCTCAACGTCAGCATGGTTTTCTGCTATGCGGCGATTGGGCTGCTGGCGTCCATTTTTGGGATTGCGACCGCGAGGATTGGCAAAAAAGGCAACCCCACCCGCGCGCTTAACAGCAGCACCTATGTAACCACTGCGGTTTTTGGAGTGCTCACCGCGATTGCCACATGGGCGTTTGACTTTGAGTGGCGGATTTGGGGGGCGACGGCAATCGGACTGGTTGTGGGCGTGCTGATTGGGATTACGACCGACTTTTTCACAAACGACGACAAAAAACCCGTCAGGAACGTCGCCAAAGCCTCCGAGTCCGGCCCGGCGTTCACCATATTGTCCGGCATTTCCTACGGTTTTGTGAGCGCCCTGCCCGCGCTGGCGGGTATCGGTATTTCCGCCCTGAGCGCGTACAAGATTTGCGAGCCGCTGGGCGACGGTTATGCTATGTTCGGCATTTCGATGGCCGCGGTTGGTATGCTCTCGATTGTAGGGATGATTATATCCAATGACGCGTACGGGCCGATTGTGGACAACGCCAGAGGGCTTGCTGAGATGGGCGATTTGGGAGAAGACGTGCTGGAGATTACCGACACCCTCGACAGCGCCGGCAACACGGTCAAGGCCATCACAAAGGGCTTTGCAATAGGCGCGGCCGGCCTTACGGTAATCGCGCTGCTCGGCGCTTTTGTCAGCGAAGTCAATGTGATTGCGACCGAACTGGGAATGCAGTTGATTAAGGTGTTTGACATCATGAACCCGACGGTGTTCTTCGGCCTGCTTGTCGGCTCGGCGATACCCGCGCTGTTTTCGGCAATGCTTATGCTTGGGGTGGACAAAAACGCACAGCGGATGGTTGCTGAAATCCGCCGCCAGTTCAGCGAGATACCCGGACTTAAAGAGGGCAGGGAAGGCGTTTCCCCCGAATACGACAAGTGTATCGAGATTGCGACCCACGGCGCGCTCCGCGAGCTGATACCCGCCGGGCTGGTTGCGATTATCGCTACAATCTGCGTCGGCTTTATCGGCGGAGTTCAGGCTGTCGGCGGATTTCTGACCGGTAATATCGTCAGCGGTCTGCTGCTTGCGCTGTTCATGTCCAACTCTGGCGGATTGTGGGATAACGCCAAAAAGTATATTGAGGCGGGCGCCCACGGCGGAAAGGGCTCGGACGCCCATAAAGCCGCGGTTGTCGGCGACACGGTAGGAGACCCCTTCAAGGATACCGCCGGTCCGTCCATTAACACCCAAATCACTGTTGTTTCGCTGGTATCTTCGCTCATGTCAACCCTTTTCCTGACACTCTCGCTGTTTTGATGATATTGTAAGCCTGAGCCCCCCCGCCGCATCAACGCGGCGGGGGGCTTTTTGCTATTAATCTGTCTCTTATACACATCTCCGAG
>LFTH01000136.1 GCA_001513365.1 Clostridiales bacterium DTU033
CCGGCCTGGGGATTTTCTTCTTTGCGCAAGCGGAGTATGGGCGGATTTTAATATCCGCCCGCTTTTTTGGCGGACATAAATACCGTCTTATCCGCACGGGGTGCGCGGATTTGCGCTATTCGCCTAACAGCTTATCCAGCGCTTTGGTGTAAACATCCGCGCTGTTGAGCCCCACTATAATCTCCGCGAGCTCCCCTTTGTCAAAAATCATCACGGTGGGAATTGACTGTATCCGGTAGCGGGAAGCAAGCTCCGGATATTCGTCCACATTGACTTTGGCGACCTCCGCCCTGCCCTGATACTGCTCGCCGAGTTGCTCAATCACCGGAGCCAGCATTCTGCACGGCATGCACCAATCCGCCCAGAAATCCACAAGCACGGGTTTGTCCCCCGAAATCAACTGGTCGAACTCCTCTAGGTTTGGATAAACTATGGCTGTTGACATGGTTAAAACCTCTTTTCTTTTTAAATATATATATTATTTTCCCAATGAATCAATATATTTCGCCGCCGCCTGAGCCGCTATCAGCCCTTCCCCGACAGCTTTTGCAATCTGCAGCGGCGCGCCGGTACAGTCTCCCGCCGCAAAAAGGCCCGGAATGTTGGTCTGCATCCGGCTGTCCACCCTGATAAATCCGTTTTGAGTCTCAAGCCCCGGTACCAGCGTCGTCGGCGCAATCGCGTTGCGCAGAATGAAAACCCCGTCGGTTTCAATCAAATCGCCGCCCGTCCTGACGGCGGACACGCTGCCCTCCCCGACAATCTCGCTGACCGCCTCCGGTATAAACGGGATTTCGGGCTTTAAATTCTCAGGCCGCTCCCCTTTTGCGGCAAAGACGACCTGTACTCCGATGCTGTGAAGGAAATTTGCCTCCTCCGCCGAATCGGGGGCAAGCCCCCACACGACCGCCTTTCTGCCGCGGTACAGCATACCGTCGCAGGTGGCGCAGTAGCTCACCCCGCGCCCGAGGAATTCGGCCTCGCCGGCGATCTCGCGTGCCTTTGCGGTGCCGATTGCGAGGACTACCGCCGACGCCTCGACTATCTGCCCCGCGAAATTCAGCATAAAATACCCGCCCAGCGGCATGACGTTTAATACCTTTCCTTTTTCGGCGGATATCCCCAGCGCGGCGGCGTGTTCTTCAAACCTGTCCATCAGTTCGCCGCCCGTGATTTTATAAAACCCAAGATAATTGTCCACGTTTTCCGCGTGCTTGAGATTGGTTTTTCCCGACGACAGCAGCCTGACGGTCTTTCCCCTCGCCAGCGCGTTCACCGCCGCCGACAATCCCGCCGGCCCGCCGCCCACAACCGCTATATCGGCCCTTCCGCTCATACAAGACACCCGCCTTTCTGACACGCCCTGGCAAGGGCGCTGTTTAATCCGGCATAATATTCAATCATCATTATTCCCCGAAAGCTCAAGCTCTTCTGCCGGCACCGGCTTTTTGCAATGGCTGCAAAAGTACTGTATCCTAACCCCGTGCCCGCATTCGCTATGGACCAGCCGCTTGTAGCAGGAGGTCAGGTTTTTCTCTCCCCACAGGATAATCGCGTTGAAAACGTGCTCAAGCTCGCGCCCGCTTTGGGTGAGTGAATACCTGTAACGCGGAGGGTGAGCCTGATACAGCTCGCTGGCGACCAGACCGTATTCTTCAAGGGATTTCAACCGCTTTGACAGAAGGTTGCTCGGTATCCCCTCAAGGCTTTCCCGCAGCTCGGAATAGGTGCCCATGCCCATCAGCAGGCGGTGCAGGATTAAAAGGGACCACCTGTCCCCGATAAGATTAAGGGTCTGGGCTATATTGCATGGTAAAGAATACACTGCGCTCAAGCTGTATCCCCCCTTTGTTAAATAATATATCACCATGAGTTTATTTTGTCAAGTATATTTATTAAATAAAGTTACTTTTATTTTTAAACCGGTCGCCGGGCATTAGCAAAACAACTTTCGCGTATCTGATGTCTAATGTTTGGCCTTTAATCTGCGAATATACGCGTCAAAAAGTAAAAAGGGCTGCGAAACTGCAACCCTTTTACTGGCTCCTCCTGTTGGGCTCGAACCAACGACCCTGCGGTTAACAGCCGCATGCTCTACCAGCTGAGCTAAGGAGGAATATATTACAAGTCGGCATCTTCCTATTTTCCCGGGCCGTCTCCAGCCAAGTATCTTCGGCGCCGGCGAGCTTAACTTCCGTGTTCGGGATGGGAACGGGTGTACCCTCGCCGCCATCAACACCGACTATGTAAACTATTTAATTCAACAAGATGCGCTAAAAAGTTGGTTGGTGACCCGTAGGGGATTCGAACCCCTGTTGCCGGCGTGAGAGACCGGAGTCTTAGGCCACTTGACCAACGGGCCACATACCAGCTTTACTGCCTGCCGGCCACCGGCTTTTCGCCTGCATGGCCCGAAGGCATCTGGTGCACCATCAGGGACTCGAACCCGGGACACCCTGATTAAGAGTCAGGTGCTCTACCAACTGAGCTAATGGTGCATACAGAAGGCTCTGCCGCCTTAAGCAAGGCTATTTTAGCAAAACCTCTCGGCATTGTCAAGACTTCAAAAAACGGCTGCTATCAGCCGCCGGGTATACCCTGAGAACTGAACAAAGGAGTTAGAGGATGGGGAAAACCGAGC
>LFTH01000133.1 GCA_001513365.1 Clostridiales bacterium DTU033
GAGGTGAAACGGCATGCTCCGGGTTACGGTATGGAATGAGAATATCCACGACAAAAAGGATTCTGTCAGAGCGGTTTATCCCGACGGTATCCACGGGGCGGTTGCCGCCGCGGTGAAAGAGCTTGATGACGTTAAGGTGGATATCGCCACTTTGGACCAGCCGGAGTGCGGTCTGCCCGACGATGTGCTTGGCAACACCGACGTTTTAATCTGGTGGGGGCACGTGGCGCACCACGAGGTGCCTGACGAACTCGCGTGGAAAGTCAGGGAGCATGTCAACAAGGGAATGGGCTTTATTGCGCTGCATTCCGCCCATCTTTCAAAGCCGTTCAAGCTGCTGATGGGCACAAGCTGCTCGCTGCGCTGGCGGGACAAAGAATACGAGCGGGTCTGGTGCGTAAATCCCGGACACCCGATAGCGGAAGGCATCCCGCCGTTCTTTGAGCTGGAACGTGAAGAAATGTACGGCGAGTTTTTCGACATCCCCCATCCCGAAAGCCTTGTTTTCCTTGGCTGGTTCAGAGGCGGCGAGGTGTTCAGGTCGGGCTGCTGCTGGACGCGCGGGCTTGGAAAGGTGTTTTATTTCCAGCCCGGGCACGAGACCGATAACTCGCTGAACAATCCCCATGTCCGGAAAATCATCCGCAACGCGGTGCGCTGGGCGGCTCCCGCAAACCGCCGCGAAAAACTGGATTGTCCAAATCCCATCCCCGCCGAGGAAATGGTGCGCCATGGAATGGATATAGGCTGGTATTGATACTCATAAATCGTATTGCCCGGATTTCACCAATCCGGGCATTTTTGTTACCCATATTGTCTAACGTCTAACATCTGACATCTAAAATCTATTTTAGTATCCAGTTTTTTGGGATTTTGTGTTATACTATAAAAACCGGAATTGTTTTTTCGAAAGGCGGTTTTTATATGCGCTTGCTGCTGATTGACGGTAACAGCATAATCAACCGGGCCTTTTACGGCATAAAGCTCCTGTCCACCAAGGACGGGCTGTATACCAACGGGCTGTACGGGTTTTTGCTGATACTGCAGAAATTAAGGGAGGAGCTCAATCCGTCCGGGATTGTGGCGGCTTTTGATTTGCACTATCCCACCTTCCGACACAGGGAATACCCGGAATACAAGGCTAAAAGAAAGCCTATGCCCGACGAGCTTCGGCAGCAGGTGCCGGTTTTAAAGGATATACTGGAGCTTTTGGGCTGCCATGTTGTGGAAAAAGAGGGGTACGAAGCCGACGACATACTCGGCACCCTCTCGGCGGCCGCCTGCCGGCAGAACGCCGAGTGTTTCATAGCGACCGGCGACAGGGACACCCTGCAGCTTGTGAACGACTGCGTAACCGTCCTGCTCGCGGCTACCAGATTTGGCAGGGCCGAGACAGTGGTCTGCGATACCGGGGCGATACGTGAGAAATACGGCTTGACCCCCGCGCAACTGATTGATTTAAAGGCGCTGATGGGGGACGCGAGCGACAATATACCCGGCGTCCCCGGCGTGGGCGAAAAAACCGCGCTCATGCTTTTGCAGGAATACGGCAGTCTTGACAATATCTATCAAAACCTCGACAGCCTTGATATTAAAGACAGCCTGCGCGAAAAGCTCAGGGCAGGCAGGGACAGCGCCTACTTAAGCCGGCGGCTGGGCACCATATTCTGCGACGTGCCGATTGAGCGGGATATCGGCTCATATACGCAAAAACAGGTCAAAAGCGGGGAGCTGGCGGCTTTGTTTTCAAGGCTTGAGTTTTTCTCGTGGATTGAAAGGCTGGGGCTTGACAGGGCCTCGCCAATCCCGTCCGAAAGCCCGGTGGAACCGGCCGGGGCGGTGCGGGCGGAGGGCGCGGAAGCCCTGCCCGCGGTCATCGAATGGGCAAAACGCCAAAAACGGCTTGACATAGCCGCGAAGGTGGAAAACGTCAGGCTTGCCGCCGTCGCCGCCGCGTTTGACGGCAGGGTCGCGGTTATCCCCGCCGACGCTAATGGGTTTGACGAGCTGATAGGTTTAATCTGCGACCCCGAAATAAAAAAGCGGGTGGCTGACTCCAAGACGTTGTGCTCCGCGCTGCTCAAAGAGGGGAAACGTCCCTGTTCGGTCGAGTTTGACGCGGCGCTCGCGGGGTACCTGCTCAACCCGCTGGCATCCGACTATTCGCTGTCAAGGCTTGCGCAGGAATACGGGGTGTTTGCCCCAAATGTCGAGGGAGAGGATTTCGGGGCGGCGGCGCTGCCGGCGGTCGCCGACAGGCTGGAAAAGGAGCTTGCCGCGCAGGGGCAGGAAAAACTGCTGCGCGAGGTTGAAATCCCGCTTGCGGCTGTGCTCGCCGATATGGAAACCCACGGGTTTGAGGTGGACAGGCGGGGAATTGAGGAGTTCGGCGCGGCGCTGGACGCGCGGATTGCCGACATACAGCGCGAGATTACCGCGCAGGTCGGGTACGAGTTCAATTTAAACAGCCCGAAACAGCTCGCGCAGGCGCTGTTTGAGGATTTGGGGCTGCCCGCGAGGAAGAAGACCAAGACAGGGTACTCCACAAACGCCGAGGTGCTGGAGGAGCTGAGGTTCGCCCATCCCGTAATCGAGATGGTTCTTGACTACCGCACGCTCTCAAAGCTGAAATCCACCTACTGCGACGGATTGCTTAAAGTAATAGGCGGCGACGGCAGGATACACAGCTCGTTCAACCAGACCGAAACCCGCACGGGCAGGATTTCCTCGACCGAGCCGAATTTGCAGAACATACCGGTAAGGCAGGAACTGGGGCGGGAGATGAGGCGGTTCTTCAAGGCCAGAGAAGGTTGGCTGCTGTGCGACGCCGACTACTCCCAGATTGAACTGCGGGTGCTCGCGCACATGTCGGGCGACAAAAACATGGCAGAGGCGTTTAATACCGGCGCCGACATTCACACCGCGACCGCCGCGCAGGTTTTCGGGGTGCCTGAAAATATGGTAACCCCGATTATGCGCTCCCGCGCCAAAGCGGTGAATTTCGGGATAATTTACGGTATCGGCGCGCATTCCCTGTCGCAGGATATCAAGGTATCGTACAGGGAGGCAAAGCACTATATCGACCAGTACCTTGCCCATTATTCCGGGATTGCAGGGTTTATGGAGAATATGATAAAATTCGCGAAAGAGAACGGGTACGCGGTTACAATGTTCGGGCGCCGGAGGCCGGTGCCGGAGATAAGGTCGTCCAACGCCTCGGTGCGCGCGTTCGGAGAGAGGGTCGCAAGGAATATGCCGATACAGGGCACCGCGGCCGACATTATCAAAATCGCGATGGTGAAAGTACACAGGCGGCTGGCTGACGAAGGGATGAGGGCGCGGTTAATCCTTCAGGTGCACGACGAGCTGATTGTGGAGGCGCCGAAGGAGGAGGCGGAAAAAGCCGCCGCTATACTCAAGGAGGAGATGGAGTCGGCGGCGGATTTGTCGGTTAAGCTGGTCGCCGACGTCAATATCGGAAAGACATGGTATGACGCAAAGGGTTAAACCCGACTGGCAAACGGCGGATAGGGAGTGAACCGGATGAGGATTTTATTCGTATGCACCGGCAATACCTGCCGCAGCCCGATGGCGGCGGCGTTAATGCGCCGCGAACTTGACAAGCGCGGCGCGGGGAATATAATTATAGATAGCGCCGGGCTGGCGGCGTTCGGTCAGCCCGCAAGCCCGAACGCAGTCGCCGCAATCGAGGAGCTCGGCGGCGGGTATTCGCAGATTTTAAAGGAGCACAAATCGTCTACGGTAACAAGGGAAATGCTTGAGCAGTCGGACATTATTGCGGTGATGAGCGATTCCCACGCCAAAGCGGTGATTGAACTGGGCGCCGACCCCGAAAGAGTGCGGGTGCTCGCGGGCGACGGTAACGGGATAGCGGACCCGTTTTCTGGGGATATCAATGTTTACAGGCAGACCCGCGACCAGCTTGAAAAGGCGGTCAGGGATTTAGCCGACGACGTCATCAAAAACGAGGAATAAAACTTCAAGTAAAACGATAAATATTATAAAACACGATATTTCCTTTAAGAAAGGCTTTGGTTAAAGGATGGAAGTGAACTGTAAACCTCCGGACCTCGTGATTACGCGCATGGCGGTCGACCACCTTGACGATTTGGCGCAGCTTGAAAGCATGGCTTTTTCGCGCCCGTGGTCGTATGACGCGCTGGCGGAGGAACTTCAGAACCCTCTGGCGGTATTTTTTGTGGCCGAGGACGTTGAGACCGAGCGGTCGCTGGGGTATATCGGAATGCACCACATTCTTGATGAGGGTCTGATTGCGAATATTGTGGTCCACCCGGGATACAGAAGGATGGGGATAGGCACCCGGCTTGTAAACGAAGTGATTGAATACGCGAAAAAACACGACATCAGGCGCCTGACTCTGGAAGTCAGGGCGTCCAACGCTCCGGCGATTGCGCTTTATGAGAATATGGGCTTTAAAAAAGAGGGTGTGCGCCGCGGGTTTTACGATTCGCCCAAAGAGGACGGGCTGATTTATTCGCTGGAATTGTAATTTCAAAGCTTGGAGGAATTGATTATGCCGCATGTAAGCGTAAAAATGTGGCCGGGGCGCACCGAAGAACAAAAACGGGCTCTGGCGGACAGGATTGTAAGCGCCGTCAGGGAAACCCTCGGCGCGAGCGACAACTCCATCACCGTCTCGATAGAGGAAATCGAGCCGTCTGCGTGGCCCAAAGCGGTTTACAAACCTGAGATAGTGGATAAGGCGGATAAACTGTATAAAAAACCGGGGTACGGTTACAGCAAAGAGGAATTGGAAGGCTGATTTCACTGCTGCCGGCGGACATCCGTGTTCGCCGTTTGTTTTTGCTGGAAAGGGCTTGAAACTGGATTATGAAAATACTTGCGATAGAAACGTCCTGCGACGAAACCGCGGCCGCGGTGGTGGAGAACGGCAGGAGAGCTTTATCGAACGTGGTCGCCTCTCAGGTGAAGGAGCACAGGATATACGGCGGGGTGGTGCCTGAGATTGCGAGCAGGCGCCATGCCGAAGCGATTGCCGGCATTACAAGGCAGGCGTTAGAACAGGCCGGCGCGACACTCGGCGGGATTGACGCCGTCGCTGTAACTCATGCCCCCGGGCTTATCGGGGCGTTGCTGGTCGGGGTCAATTTTGCGAAAGGGCTGGTACTGTCCACCGGCCTGCCGCTGATACCGGTACACCACCTCAAATCCCATATCGCGGCGAATTACCTCGCTTTTCCGGAGCTTGAGCCGCCTTTTCTGTCGCTGGTGGCGTCGGGCGGGCACAGCCATATCATCCATGTGTTGGACTACACCGATTTTAAGGTTTTGGGCAAAACAAGGGACGACGCCGCCGGGGAATGTTACGACAAGGTCGCCCGGCTTCTCGGAATGCCCTATCCCGGCGGGGTTTACCTCGACAAAAAAGCGAGGGAGGGCGACCCCGACGCTTACCATCTGCCCCACCCGAGGGTTGACGGCAGCAGGTACGATTTCAGCTTTTCGGGGTTAAAAACCGCGGTAATCAACCTTCTTCATAATGCGGAGCAAAAAGGGGAAACTGTGAATACAGCCGACCTTTGCGCCTCGTTTCAAAAAACCGCGGTGGACGTGCTGGTTGAAAACACCCTGCTGGCCGCTAAGGACTGCAAGGCCGGCAAGGTTGTGCTGGCAGGCGGGGTTTCCGCCAATTCCTCGCTGCGCGAGCGGATGGAAAAGGAATGCGGCAGGCTGGGGCTGCAGCTTTATTATCCTCCTCTGTCATTTTGTTCGGACAACGCGGCGATGGTGGGCTCGCAGGCTTATTATGAGTATAAAGCCGGAAATATTGCCGGGCTTGATTTGAACGCGTACGCTTCTCTGCCGGTAGGCTGAACTGATTTCAATGGTTTTATATAAATTTTGGGCGGATTTGCAGGATTGATTGTTCAAAAATGCAAATCCGTTTTAAAGTTGTCAAAAAGTTCATATTTTATTATTGAAATCCCGACTGCATATGTAGTATAATAAACCCAATATCGTTTTTTTACATCACAAATGTTAATTGACAGGAAAGGTGAATAAAATGACAAAAAACCAATCTGTCCTCTCATGGCTTGAGGAGCAAAAGAATCTGGTACAGCCCGACAGGGTTGTGTGGATAGATGGCTCGCAGGAACAGCTTGAAGCCCTGCGCGCGGAAGCCTGCGAAACCGGCGAGATGATTAAGCTGAACCAGGAAAAGCTGCCCGGCTGTTACCTCCACCGCACCGCGGTCAACGACGTCGCGCGGGTGGAGCACCGCACCTTCATCTGCTCGGAGAAAGAGGAGGACGCAGGCCCCACCAACAACTGGATGGAGCCGGCCAAGGCGTATAAAATGCTTTACGATATCGCAAGGGGCAGCTACCGCGGCAGGACCATGTATGTAATCCCGTATTCGATGGGCCCGGTCGGCTCGCCTTTTGCGAAATACGGGATTGAGGTTACCGACTCCATCTATGTGGTCCTGAACATGGCCATCATGACCAGAATAGGAAAGGACGTACTTGAGGCTCTCGGCGACAGCGCCGACTGGGTCAGGGGACTGCACTGCAAATGCGATATTGACGAGGAAAAGCGGTATATCTGCCACTTCCCGCAGGACAACACCATCATTTCGGTAAACTCCGGCTACGGCGGCAACGTTCTTTTGGGCAAGAAATGTTTCGCGCTGCGGATTGCGTCCCACCTCGGCCGCAAGGAAGGCTGGATGGCCGAGCACATGCTGATACTCGGTATCGAAAACCCGCAGGGCGAAGTTAAATACATCGCCGCGGCCTTCCCGTCGGCGTGCGGAAAAACCAATCTGGCAATGCTTATCCCGCCCGAAGTTTACAGGAAAAAGGGGTACAAAGCATGGTGCGTCGGGGATGACATCGCGTGGATGCGGATTGGCGAGGACGGGCGCCTGTGGGCGGTAAATCCCGAAAACGGCTTTTTCGGCGTCGCGCCCGGCACCAATATGAAATCCAACCCCAACGCGCTGATTTCGACCATGAAGGATTCCATCTTTACAAACGTTGTCCACAACCTCGACGACAACACCGTATGGTGGGAAGGGCTGGACGACAACCCGCCCAAAAACGCGCTTAACTGGAAGGGCGAGAAATGGGATTACACCGACGGCTCAAAGGGCGCTCACCCCAATTCGCGGTTTACCTCCCCGGCAAAAAACTGCCCGTGTATTTCCCCGGAATTTGATTCCGGCAAAGGGGTGCCGATTGACGCGATTGTGTTCGGCGGCCGCCGCGCGAAAACCGCGCCGCTGGTTTACCAGTCCCTCGACTGGAACCACGGGGTATTCGTAGGCTCGATTATGGCGTCCGAAACCACCGCCGCCGCGACCGGCGCGGTCGGAGTGGTGCGCCGCGACCCGATGGCGATGCTGCCGTTCTGCGGTTACCACATGGCCGATTACTGGGCACACTGGCTTGAGATGGGCGAAAAGCTTGGGGACAAGGCTCCCAAAATCTTTAACGTCAACTGGTTCAGGCTTGACGACAACGGCAAATTCATCTGGCCGGGGTTCGGCGAAAACCTGCGGGTGCTGGAATGGATTATCAACCGCTGCGAAGGCAAGGCGGACGCGGTAGAAGCCCCGATTGGCTATCTGCCCAAACCCGATGACATCAACCTTGAAGGGTTTGATTTTTCGGTGGATGCCTTGGAGTCAATCCTTGAAGTGGACAGGGATTTGTGGCTGCAGGAAATAAAGGATATCGAGGAGTTTTATAAAAAGTTCGGGAACAAAGTCCCCGCAGAGCTGAAAAAGCAGCTCGAAATCCTGAAAGCAAAATTAAGCTGAAAAGCGAAAGGCGGCTGAAAAGCCGCCTCAGCTTGTCGAAAAAGTCCAGCGAAAGCTGGGCTTTTTCGCATTAATATGGTAAAAT
>LFTH01000111.1 GCA_001513365.1 Clostridiales bacterium DTU033
AAAGCTCCCCCAGCCTTTTGCTGCGCGGCGCCACCGGCACCGGAAAAACCCATGTGTCGATAGCGATTGCGCGGGTGGTAATCGACAAGGGGTTCGGGGTGATTTACGGGCCGGCGCAAAAGCTGCTGCACCGTCTGGAACGCGAGCATTTCGGGCGGGAAGATGGCAACAGCGGAGACATGATGCTGGAATGCGATTTGCTGATTCTCGACGACCTCGGCGCCGAATTCCCCAGCGCGTTTTACACCTCCTGCATCTACAACCTGATAAACAGCAGAATGCTCGACGGCAGGCCGACCATAATCAGCACCAACCTCGACCAGAACGAACTGATGGACAGGTACGGGGAGCAAATCACCTCGCGGATTATCGGCAATTTCGTGCCGCTCACCTTTGTGGGCAGGGACATAAGGCAAATCCGCCTGCGCGATAAAATCTGCCTTTGCGAATGATTTTGATTAACCGTGCAAATAATTCCAATATTGTAATACCTGATTACAATTCCGATTGTTTTATTGACATCGTCTGTTAAATTATGTACAATTCGATTTGTTTTAAGCCTTGAAGGAGGGAAACCGGATGTCGGATTACAGTGATAACGGCAGGCTCTGCATGGGCTGCATGAACCCCCTGCCCGACGGGCGGGAGAAATGCGGAATATGCGGTTTCTCCGCGAGCGGGAATAACGACAAGCAGTACCTTCGGGTCGGAACGCTGCTGTCCGACAGGTACCTTGTCGGGAAACTGCTGGAGCATGTCGGGGACGCCGCAATCTACATCGGGTTCGACCGGGCGCAGGGAGGCGCTATCCTGATACGCGAGTTTCTGCCCGATACCCTCGCCGAGCGCGGGGAAAACGGGGAACTGCAAATCATCACCGGATGTGAGAACGCCTTCCGCGAATATT
>LFTH01000015.1 GCA_001513365.1 Clostridiales bacterium DTU033
ATTTTCACCCGCGTGAAAATGCCTGTTTATCGACAGTCTGAGGCGGCTTTTCAGCCGCCTTTTTTTATTGCCCCCGTATTTCAAACGAAAGGTTTTAATAATTGTTTTATTGTAACCATACCTCAATTATCCATTATTCAATATTAATTATTAATTCCCTCCCTGCGTTTAACCCGTATAATCCGGCGCGGTTTCGGAAAAAATATTGGAAATGCACCGCTTATGGAGGAGAAAGGGTATATGGATGTTACAGGCTTTGAGTACCGCAAGCTCAGCGAAGAGGTATCGCCCCGCTCCCCGGTTTTAAAAAACTGTGTTCTGGCGTTTCTGATTGGCGGGCTTATCTGCGCAATCGGGCAGGTGGCCACCGGTCTTTCGATGGAAGCGGGGATAGAAGTCGAAAACGCGCGGCTGATTGGCGCGTCGGTGCTGATAGCCGCAAGCGCAATCCTGACCGCGTTCGACGTCTACGACAGCATCGCCAAACACGCCGGCGCCGGCACCATTGTGCCGATTACGGGGTTTGCGAACGCGATTGTCGCGCCGGCGATTGAGTTCAAGACCGAGGGGCTGGTGCTGGGTCTGGCGTCAAAGATGTTTACGATTGCCGGGCCGGTGCTGGTCTATGGGATAACCGCCTCGGTGGTTTACGGGATTGTATTGAACCTGCTGGCTCTGTTCAAATAAGGGGGAGTTTATATGCCGGAGCGCAAAGGGCAGTACACTGTTACCTTATCCGGCCGCCCGACCATACTCGGATACTCCGCGGTCGCGGGCAAACGGGAAGGAGAAGGGCCGATCGGGCGGTACTTCGACATGGTGTTCGAGGACACCACTCTGGGCGAAAAGACATGGGAGAAGGCTGAAAGCGCGCTGCAGCGCGAGGCTTTCACCCGCGCGCTCAACAAGGCGGGGGTTACCCCGTCGCAGGTCAATTACCTGTTTGCCGGCGATTTGCTCAACCAGAGCATAGCCTCGACCTTCGGGATGAGGGAATACGGGATACCGATACTTTGCCAGTTCGGGGCGTGCTCCACCATGGCCCAGACGCTGGCGCTTGCGGCGATATTTGTGGACAGCGGCGCCGCCGACATCTGCGCGGCGGTAACCTCCTCGCATTTCTGCTCCGCGGAACGGCAGTTCCGGTTTCCGCTGGAATACGGGGGGCAGCGGCCGCTGACCTCGCAGTGGACCGCGACCGCCGCCGGCGCGATAGTCGTAGGGCTGGGCGGCAGCGGAGTAAGGGTGGCGGACGTAACGATAGGGTACATCACCGATTTCGGGATAAGCGACACCAACAACATGGGCGCCGCGATGGCCCCGGCGGCCACCGAAACCCTGACCGCCTATTTCAACGATACCGGGACAAAACCGCAGGATTACGATTTAATCGTTACCGGTGATTTGGGCGCGGTTGGCTCCGAGATTTTCCTGCAGCTTATGGAGCGCAAAAACTTCCCGCTGGGCTCGAATTATTCTGACTGCGGCCTGCTGCTATACGACAGAAACAAACAGGACGTGCATGCCGGCGGCTCCGGCTGCGGCTGTTCCGCCGCGGTGCTCTGTTCGTATATTCTGGATAAGATGACCGCGGGCGAGCTGAAAAATGTTCTGGTTATCGCGACCGGCGCGCTGATGTCGCCGACGTCCTCCCAGCAGGGGGAAAGCATACCGGGGATTGCCCACCTGTGCCATCTTGTAAAAATGGAATGACATACGGTATCAGGGACAATTATCAGGCAGCATGGATTAGCGGTAAAACGGGCGAAAAAAAGGAGATGGCGCTGCCCATCTCCTTAAATATGCGCGTATTGCCGGCCGCCGGCGACTGTGAAACTCCTGTTCCGCAGCCGCTAATCATCCAGCATATTCATTGTAAGGCCGGTAATCAGTTTGGGGTAAAAATACGTGGATTTCTGCGGCATTTTTTCGCCGGCCAGCGCCACGTCCCTGATTTCGGTAATGCGGGTGGGGTTGAGGATAAAACCGCACTGGTATTCGCCGCTATTCACCCCGTCAAGCACCTGACTGACGTCGCGGGTGTATGTAAGGCTGCGCTGGTTCGCCATGTTCTCGCGGTCAATCCCCATCAGCCGTTCGAGCACCAGCGAGTGGAGGATAGCCACGTCAAGCGAGCGGGAGGCGGGCGACAGCCCCGGCAGGAACTCTTCCATCACCGAGGTATCGCGCAGGGTAAGCTGGGCAAAGCTGCCGCCGCCGGCATAGAAAGCGAACGTATGGCGCCCTGCCTGATACCCGCTCTGGAGCGCCTGATTTATTGACGAAAGCTCAATGCCTTTTGTTATCTCAAAATACTTTTCACATTCGGCGATAATGCGGTCGGGCGCAAAGTCTTTAATCCCCCTGACAAGACGGTGGGTAGGGAAAACCACAAGCCCGGGATGGCTCATTTCGACCATCACCATCATAACATAATCGGAGGCGGCGCCTGCGGGCGCCCCTTTTTCGCGTAGATAGTTGCGGTAGTTCAGCGCGGTTTCATACCGGTGGTGCCCGTCGGCAATATACAGCTTTTTATCCGCGAAATGGCCGCATACCGCGGATATTTTCCGCGAGTCGGTTACCGCCCACAGCCTGTGCGTAAGCCCGTCCCAATCGGTCATTTCGGCGGCCGGCCGCTCGTCCGCGGCCAGCGCCTTAATATCAAGGGTTTTGCCGGGCTGGTCCATATACAGCGAATAAACGCTGCTGAAATTGCAGTTTGTCGCCTTCATCAGGTTGAACCTGTCGGTTTTGGCCTTGGACAGGGTTTCCTCATGCGGCAAAACCACGCCTTTTTCAAATTCCTCAAGTCTGACCTGCGCGACCAGCCCCGCGATGCTCCGCCTGCCGCCGCCCAAAGAAAACTCGATTTCGTAGACATAAACAGCCGGCCGGTCGTCCTTTTTCAAAACCCCGTTTTTCAGCCATTCACGCAGGGTTTCGCCGGCTTTCCGGTACGGGTCGTCCCCGTCCCGCGGCAGCTCCAGCCTCACGATATTGTAAGGGCTGCGCGCAAGGAGCTCCTGACGCTGCTCTTCGCTGATGATATCATAAGGCGGGCAGGTCAAATCCTCTGCCCTGCCTGCCTTGTCCGTAAACCTTAATGCGCGAAATGGGCGAATTTCAGCCATGAAACCATTCCTTTCCTGTGGTATGTTCTGTTCTGTCCGCAGTTTTTGAGCGGGAACCGTCGGCGCGGGGTTTTTAAAACCTTTTTAACGCTGCTGCCTTTTTACAACTTCCCCCTGACGCTTATATATGCAGCCGGCGGGGACAACCCCCCTGACCGACGACAGCGGGTATATCACCGAGCCGCGGCCCACCACCGTACCCGGATTGAGCACCGAGCCGCAGCCCACCTCGACATGGTCGCCGATCACCGCACCGAATTTCTTCATCCCCGTGTTTATTTTCTCGCCGTTGTATGCAACGCAGACCATGCTTTTGTCGCATTTTACGTTCGAGGTAATCGCGCCCGCGCCCATGTGCGCCCTGAATCCCAGTATCGAATCCCCTACATAATTGTAATGCGGGACCTGCACGCAGTCAAACAGTATCACGTTTTTCAGCTCGGTGGAATTGCCGACCACCGCTTTCCTGCCTATGACGGCGCCGCCGCGGATAAAGGCGCAGTGCCGGATTTCCGCCCCTTCCCCGATAATCACGTTCTCCCCGATGTAAGCGGACGGGGCGATTACCGCGGATTTGTGTATAAAGACACCGGGGCGCGGCGAATGGTATTCGTCCTCAGGCAGGTTTTGACCGGCGGACTGAATGAACTCCGCAATCTTCGGGATGGCTTCCCACGGATACGCGGCTTCGGAAAGCAGCGGCCATGCTATGGTGTTGCCTTCCTCAAACAGCCGGGCTGTGCTCAATTCGGGAAACCTTATTTCAGAAATCCCCATTCTCATCATACCTTTTTGAAAATTTAAAATCGCCTCTTATACTTTATCACCCTTTAAACCCATATTCAAGAATTTATTTAATATGAATATTGAAACCAACAATTTAATATGCTAAAATCGAAGCAATTGAATAATGATTGGAAGTGATAGCTTGGCTTTAACCGTCAGAAACGTCAGCAAAACCTTTGGTACCAATAAGGCAGTGGACAATCTGAGCTTTGAAATTGCCGAGCCGGGCATTTTCGGGCTGCTCGGCACCAACGGCGCCGGCAAGACCACCACGATACGGATGATTTTGGGGATTATGTCAAAGGACGAGGGCGAAATCCTCTGGGACGGCAAGGAAGTCAGCAGAAAAACCGTCAGCTACGGGTACATGCCGGAGGAACGCGGCATATATCCCAAAGTGCGGGTTTTTGAGCAACTGGTATATTTCGGCTGCCTGCGCGGAATGAACCGGCATGACGCGCAGAAATCCGCCAAAAGCTGGCTGGAAAGACTGGGAGTGTCCGAATACACCAATATGATTGCAGACAAGCTGTCCAAAGGTAATCAGCAGAAAATCCAGCTTATCGCCGCCCTGATTCACGACCCGACCCTGATTTTTCTGGACGAGCCTTTCAGCGGGCTTGACCCCATCAACACCGACGCGTTCAAGAATATAATCGACGAGCTCAAGGACCGGAAGAAAACCATAATAATGTCCGCCCATCAGATGTATACAATCGAACAGTTCTGCAGGGACATTCTAATCCTCGACAGAGGCCGCACTGTGCTTAAAGGCAATCTGCGCGAAATAAAAGCGGGGTACGGGCACACCAACCTGTCCCTCGGCTGTTCCCCGGACGCCGCCGGCACTATCCTGCCGCTTGCCGAAAAGCACGGCTTGAGGCTGATTGAACAAAAGCCGGACGGGTTTGAGTTTAAAATCAGCGGGGAGCAGTCGGCGCAGGCTTTCATTGCCGAGCTTATCGGCGGCGGGTTTTACCCCGAA
>LFTH01000048.1 GCA_001513365.1 Clostridiales bacterium DTU033
AAGGTCTGTGGTTGGAGCCTTTCTGAAACCGTCATGCGGTAGGAGGTGAAACCAATCCACAGCATCCATTACAGTATAGCAACTTTTTTAAAGTTCTTGGAGAGGAACTCTAAAAACTACTACTTTTATATAATACGAGGAGTTGATATATTGCGGCCCGTTCAAAAGACGATTTCTCCGGGCGCCTCAATCCTCGCGATTGACGACGACAGGTTTAAAACAGCCCGCATTACGGCGGCGTTTTTGCTGCCTTTAAGGGAGGAAACCGCCTCCGCCAACGCAATCCTTCCATTCCTTCTGCGCCGCAGCAGCGTGGATTACCCAAGTTTTTCGCAGTTGCAGCGCCGGTTAAACCAGCTTTACGGCGCAAGGATTACCGCTGACGTTTACCGGATTGGGTACTATCAGGCGATGTCAGTCACCGCCACGTCGATTGACAACCGCTTTGCCCTGTACGGCGAGGACGTAACCGATAAGCTGGCGGAGCTTTTGTGCTCGATGATATTCAACCCCGTGATGGAAAACGGCAGATTTCCCGCCGCCGACACCGAGCAGGAAAAGCGCTGCCTTGCCGAGCTGATAAAATCCGAAATCAACGAAAAGCGGCTTTACGCCCGCCGCCGGTGCGAGCAAATCCTCTGCGAAGGCGAGGGGTACGCGGTCAACCGGTACGGCAGCATTGAAAACGTAGACGCCCTGAACCCAAAATCCGTCGCCGACGCGTGGAGAAACATGCTGAAAACCGCGCAGGTGCGGATAATCAGCCAGTGCGCCGCCGGCAGCGAGAAGATTGCTCGGCAGTTTGAGAGGGGACTGGGCTCGGTCGAGGGCAGGGTACCAATTGCGCTGGACCAAAAACCGCGGCGGGACGTCGGCGAAGTCCGCGACGTAACCGAGCGGATGGGGGTAAGTCAGGCAAAGCTGGTGCTGGGTTTCAGGGCGGTGGGCGAAGCGCGGGACGACATTCCCGCGTTCCGGCTGATGAACGCCCTGTTAGGCGGCACACCGCATTCCCTGCTGTTCAAAAACGTCCGCGAAAAGCTCAGCCTGTGTTATTACTGCGCCTCCAGCTACGACAGGCTTGGCGGGGTGCTGCTCATTGACAGCGGGGTGGAGCAGAAAAACGCAAAGCTCGCGCAGGACGAAATCCTGCGTCAGCTTGACGCCATATGCCGCGGCGATTTTACGGAGCAGGAGATTGAATCCGCCAAAAAAAGCGCGGTTAACCAGTATAAAACGGTCGGGGATTTGCAGTCTACCCTCGCGAACTGGTATATCGGGCAGAGCCTTGACCCTGAAATCTCAACGCCTGAGCAGGCGGCGGCCGAGATTTTGGACGTAACGCCGGAGCGGGTGATAAAGGCCGCCCGCAGCGTCAGGCTCGGCGCAGTCTACACGCTGGCAGGGGAGGGGGGGGGAAAATGAATAACGTCTGGCGGGAAATCGCCGACAGTCAAACCGGCGAAAAATGCTTTATCACCACACACCCGACGGGGCTGCCGATTATGGTCTGCCCCAAAAAAGGTTACCGCTCGACCTATGCGGTTTTCGGCGCCAACTACGGCTCGATTGACACCGCGTTTTATGCCGACGGCTCCGATACCCCCACAGAAGTGCCGGCGGGCATAGCCCATTACCTTGAGCACAAGCTGTTTGAAAACGAGGACAGCGGCGCGTTTGAACGGTACGCGAAAACCGGTGCGTCGGCGAACGCCTACACCGGCTTTGACCGCACCGCATACCTGTTTACCTGCACAGATAAGTTTGAGGAGTCTTTGGAAATCTTGCTGGATTTTGTTCAGTCCCCCTACTTCACCGAGGAAAGCGTGCGCAAGGAGCAGGGGATAATCGGACAGGAAATACAGATGGGAATGGACTCCCCGTTCAGGCAGGTATTCTATAACCTGCTCAAAGCCCTCTACCACAATCACCCCATAAGGATTGAGATTGCCGGCACCCTTGAGTCAATCTCCAAAATCACGCCGGAGTTGCTGTACGGCTGCTATAAAACCTTTTATAACCTTCACAATATGGTGCTGGTGGTCGTTGGCAACGCAGAGCCCGACAGCGTTTTGTCAGTCGCCGACCGCTGCCTTAAGCCCTCCGAAGACAGGCGGGTCAAGCGCGCGCCGGTGGACGAGCCGCCGCAGGTGGCGGAAAAACGGGTTGTAAAGAAAATGCCGGTGTCAAAACCGCTGTTTTACATCGGCTTTAAGAATTATATACCGGACGGAATAAGCTGCCGCCCCGCCGCGCAGCTTGCGGCCGCGAACGTTCTGCTTGAAGTGCTTGCGGGCCGCGCGTCCCCTCTGTATAATAGACTGATGGAAAGCGGACTGATTAACTCCACTTTTGACGCCGACTATTTTGACGGGCCCGGCTTTGGAACATGGCTGTTTTCGGGCGAATCCTCCGACCCCGACAAAGTCGCGGGCGAAATCCTGCAGGAAATTAACCGCATAAGGCGGGAGGGGATTGAAAGCTCCGCATTCGACGCCGCCAAAAAAGCGCTATACGGCCGTCAGGTGGCCGCCTTAAACGACATTGAGCTTGTGGGCGACAGGCTGGTTGCCGACTACTTTTCGGGCAGGGAGCCGTTTTCGGCGGTCAGCGCGGCGGCGTCGGTTTCAGAGAAGCAAGTCCGCGCGCTGCTCGACAGCTGCCTTGGCGAAGACCGGATGGCGGTTTCGATTGTAATGCCAGAATAGTATTTTTCTGTTTCAAACTCCGTTTGAAACAGTATTCTACATACGAAAGGATGAGCTCACCGCATGAAAGATTTTATCGCGTTTCCGGCGCTCGGCCTTGAATTAAAGATTTCGGACACAATCGTACAGTTTGAGCTTTTCGGCATCCAGTTTTCCCTTAAATGGTACGGGCTGCTGATTGCGCTCGGTTTCCTGCTCGCGGTAATCTACGCGATGCGACGCGTCAAGGATTTTGACATCAATCCGGACGCCATGATTGACGTGGTGCTGGTCTGCGCGCTGTTCGCGTTTGTCGGCGCGCGGCTTTACTACGTGCTGTTTTCGGAAGACCGGTCGAGCTACTTTTCAAACCCGCTCAGCATACTCAAGGTATGGGAAGGCGGGCTTGCAATCTACGGCGGGGTAATCTTTGCGTTCGCGACAGCAATCTGGATGTGCCGACTGCGCAAGGTCAACACCCTTGCGATGTTTGACATCGGCTCTTTGGGGTTTTTAATCGGGCAGGCGGTCGGCCGCTGGGGCAACTTCTTCAATCAGGAGGCGTTCGGGACAAACACCAGCCTGCCGTGGGGGATGACCGGCTCTATTATTCAGCAGGGCTATTCGCTGAAATACGATACCGACCTTCCGGTACACCCCACCTTTTTGTATGAATCGCTCTGGTGCGCGCTCGGTTTTCTGCTGCTACATCTTTTTTCAAAAAAGGCGTACAAATTCAAGGGGCAGATATTCGCGCTGTACATAATCTGGTACGGCGCAGGCAGGTTTGTGATTGAAGGGCTGCGCACCGACAGCTTAATGCTCGGAGCCGCCCTGAGAGTTTCGCAGGTGGTCGCGGGCATGTCGGTGCTGGGAGGGATTGCGTTTTACTTCTACCTTCGCGCCAAACACAACTCCCTGCCGGTTGACCTGTTTGAAACTGCCGCCACGGACGGGGAAACCGCCGAAACCGAGATTGCAGGCGGCGAAACAGAAGACGCCGGCGGCACAGAACCTGAAGAAATCCCGCTCGCCGCAGACGTCGAAACCCCGGCAGACAGCGGAGCCTCCGCAGATGGCGAGTCTTCGGCAAACGGCGAAGTTCCGGAAGCCGCGGCGAAGGACGCCGCAGATACAGAATCCGAAGAAACCACTGAACATACCGGCGACGCGCCGGAAAATGAGACAGCACAGAACCCGGATAGCGGCGCGGCAGAAAACGAATAAAACAAAAAAGAAAGGACATTAAACAAAGCATGGCAGTTATTATTGACGGAAAGGCGGCCGCGGCAAAGGTGCGCGCCGAAGTCGCGGACGAAGTCGCGCGGCTCAAATCGAAGGGGATAACCCCCGGTCTTGCCGTAATCATAGTGGGGGACGACCCCGCCTCACGCGTGTATGTGGACAACAAGAAAAAAGACTGCGCGCAGGTCGGGATTTACTCGGAAGAGTTCGCGCTGCCCGGCGACGCCTCGCAGGACCAGTTAATCGCGCTGATAACCAGCCTCAACAACCGCAGCGATATCAACGGCATTCTGTGTCAGCTGCCGCTGCCACCTCATATTGACACCGGCGCGGTTATTTCGGCGATTTCGCCGAACAAGGATGTGGACGCGTTCCACCCGGCGAATACCGGTAAAATAATGATTGGAAGATA
>LFTH01000099.1:0-1196 GCA_001513365.1 Clostridiales bacterium DTU033
GTAAGCAAAACCACCATGATTAAAACCCCGATGCCAATCATTATTATCCTGTTTATACTGCTGTGCGTATGGTCGGCATATTACGGGCTTGAAGTTGTTACCCGGTACAGCACCGTCTTTTTGATTATCTCGGCCGTCATCCTGCTGATTTCGATTATTGCTATTACGGGTTTAATTAATCCTGAGAATTTCCTGCCGGTTTTTGACCTTCCAATTAAAAACTATATTCAGGTTACCCATATTTGCAGCACCATTCCGTTCGGCGAAACGGTGATTTTTTTGATGATAACCCCCTATGTGGACAAATCGCAAAAAAAACTGCTGCGATATTTTGTCGGCGGGCTGTTAATCGGCGGTATCCTTATTCTGCTGGTAATGCTGCGGGACATCGCGGTACTGGGAAACACCATAGGGTATTTTTCGCTGCCCTCTTTTGAGGCGTTCCGCCTCGGGATATTATTCCAGACAATCAGCCACATGGAAATCATGTTCTCAATCCTTTTGATTATCCTGCTGTATTTCAAAATATCCTTTTTGTTTTACGCGAGCATGCTGTCCCTTTCGCAGACCCTGAATTTAAAAACGTACCGCCCCCTCCTGCTGCCCTGCGCCGCCTTTGTGGCGGTCTATTCCATCATAAACTATCAAAATATCTTAATCCAGATAAAAGCGGCGCAGGAGACAATCCCGTTTTTATGGTTTACGCTTGAAATCCTGCTACCCGCCCTGACGCTGGCTGTCCATTACATCAAAAAATCGGCGGCCAAAAAAGGCAATGGCAAGGAGGCGGCTCTCAGGTGATTGTTGTGATTTTGCTGGCGTTTGCCGCTATGCTCGTCCTTAATCTGCCGTCCCTGATAAAAAACAGGGATTTCAAGCTCATAGCCGTGTACTGCCTGTTTTACGCGGCCTCGCTTCTTTTCAGCCTCCTTCTGGCTTTTAACGTGAAGGTCCCGAGCCCAATCATATTTGTCGACAACCTTTTTAGGGCCATCAGGCTGAGTTACTGATAAGAGCCAAAAAAAATGTACTATCCATAACAGATAGTACACATCGTTGACCGGTATTCACAGATTTTAAGTAGCGTATGTTTCGCTGTCGGCTTCTATCAAGTCCTCCGACTTTATGTCGCTGATTTTAAGCTGGCAAAGCCTGTGGCTGATTTCAAATATCTCATTGATGTAATCAAAGGCAAT
>LFTH01000099.1:1223-4539 GCA_001513365.1 Clostridiales bacterium DTU033
CTGGTTGAACAGATACTCAAGGACTGCCTTGGCTTTTTCGGCGGTAGTGTTGATACAGCAAATGTCGTCCATTATCTCGTGTGTAGTCATTGTTCTCCCTCACTTTTTTGTTCAGGTTGTGCAGCAGCAATTTCCTATTCATACAGTATGATTTTTTGCCGTTACCACAGGCAAACGCCCATCTTGTGTATAAAACCAAGCTGCATGTTTGCCATAATTTTGTCAAAATTAAATAAATTTCCGGTCTATGTAACAGTATAATATATTGTCAAATATATATCTATTGGCATTTTTTTAGAAAAAACGACAATCTTACCATACTTATATATGATATATACATAAACCGGGGGTCAGAAAAAACGTCCTGACCCCCGGCCCCACTGTCTTTTCGGCTAAATTCAATCGAACAGCCCTCTGAAAAAGTTTGCAATCCCCTCGAAAATCTCCACAACCTTGAACCTGATTTGAAACCTCTGCGGCTCGGCAACTATTTTCTCCTGACCGGGCTCAAGCACATCCGAGAGTTCGGGGGACTTTGCCGCCGCGGACACGCACAGCGGCGGGAACACCACGCACCACCAGTTATCACCCCGGCCATCGCCGATTGTAATGCGCAGCGCGTCGTACGTACCGGCGGGAAGGGTCGCGGCTCCGTAGCGGCGGGTTGTAAAATACATCTTTGCAAGTTCCGCCTTCACCTGATAATCATATCCCTCATCATAGACGCACTGCTGGGCCGCCTGCCGGAGTTCATCGAGACTGTCGTTGGCCAGCATAAGCGCGTCGGCCTGGTTTTCGGCATCGCCGAACACATCGGCGGCCGCCTTTGCGACACAGTCCCTGACCTTGAGCTTCAACTGCTGGTCCTCTTTTGAATTTGAATTCGCAAGAACATGAAGCCTGAGCACCCGCCCGCGGATTTCGTTGCACTGGCCGGTAAACCCGCAGAGGGATACCGCGACAGAGAGCATCAGCGCCGCGGCGACGGCGCGCACCAGCCTGCTCGCTGGGGTTTTGCAGCCGTCAATCCTCAATGTACGCAAAATAATTCCGCCTTTCCGTTAAGCTATATGGAGTATAGGCGGAATTATTTATTCTTAATCAAAAACCTCAAATTATTCATAAATTAAAAAATTATTTTTCTATCCGGGCGCCCTCGCAATCCGGCCGGCAGACAAAAACCGTTTCAAATTTCTCCAAAAGCTCTGTCGCGCAGCTTTCCGCCAGCCCTGCGGACTCAAATATCCCGAAAACCGCGGAGCCGCTGCCGGTCATCTGGCAGCCCAGCGCGCCCAGCCTTTTCATCGCCGCTTTTATCTCCAAAACGCCGGGCAGGCTGATAACGCTCTCGAAATTGTTGAACAGCCCGCGCGCGATAGCGCGCAAATCCCCCTTTTTCAAGCCGTCCTCAACCGCGCGGCTTTTGAAGCTGACGCCGGCGCTGTCGAACAGGCGGTACGCCTTGTCCGTAGAGACATTTCCCGGCGGCTTGGCAATCACGATATAACAATCTGGAAGTGAGGGCAGCCGCTCAAGCTCGGTGCCGGTGCCGGTGCCGAGCGCGGTGCCGCCGACTATGCAAAACGGCACGTCCGCGCCCACCTTTGCGCCTGTTTTGCACAAATCGTCCGTGCCAAGGCCACAGCCGCACATCTCGTTCAAAGCAACAAGCGTCGCCGCGGCGTCAGCGCTGCCGCCCGCAAGCCCCGCTCCGGCGGGAATACGCTTGGTAACCTTTATATCAAGCCCGAACAGCCGAATACCGGTATCTTCAAAAAAAGCCTCTACCGCTTTATAAACGGTGTTGTCCCGGCTCATCGGCAGGGAAAAACCGGACACCCTCAGATTGACGCCGGGTTTCTCCACCCTGCATATTTCAACGGTCTCCCTGATATCCACTGCCTGCATGACCGTCCTGATAAGATGGTACCCGTCGTCGCGCCGCCCCTCGATTTCGAGCGAAAGGTTGATTTTTGCCGGAGCGCTCGAAACAACCATTTCAGCTTCACTCCCTTTCGGCGCTCAATGCGCCGGGCCTCAACCAACCCCGCCGGTCAGGCGGTATTTGTTCACAAAGTTTTCAATCCTGTCCATGGCTTCGGTGATATGTTTGAGCGAATAGCAGTATGAAATGCGGACATACCCCTCGCCGCTGTCCCCAAAGGCGGTGCCGGGCACAACCGCGACCGACTCCTCCTCAAGCAGTTTGCGGCAGAACTCCTCTGACGACATGCCGGTTACCGCAATCGAGGGAAAGACATAGAAAGCCCCTTCGGGCTCAAAGCATTTAAGCCCCATCCTGCACAGCCTGTCCACTATATACCTGCGCCTTATGTCGTATTCGGCGCGCATCGCCTCGACGTCCCCGTCCCCGTTTTCCATGGCTTCAATCGCGGCGTACTGCGCGGTGGTCGGCGCGCACATTAAGGCGTACTGGTGCAGCTTTATAACCTGTTTCATCATCTTTTTGGGGCCGCAGGCATACCCAAGCCGCCAGCCGGTCATCGCAAACGCCTTCGAAAAGCCGCTTATCAGCAGCGTGCGTTCCTGCATTCCGTTCATGGTCGCAATGCTGACATGGGGCTGCTCGCCGTAAGTCAATTCGCCGTATATTTCGTCCGAGATTATGGCGATATCGGTTTCTTTTACCACTTTTGCAATTTCTTCAAGGTGTTCCCGCCTCATCACCCCGCCGGTCGGGTTGTTGGGAAACGGCATGATAAGCACTTTAGTCCGCGGGGTAATCGCATTTTTGAGCGCCTGCGGGGTCAGCCTGAAGGAATCCTCGGACCTGGTTACAATCGGCACGGGGACACCGCCCGCCATCACTGTCAGCGGTTTATAGCACACAAAACTGGGTTCGGGGATTAAGACCTCGTCGCCGGGTTCGACTAGGGTGCGTATCCCCAAATCAATCGCTTCGCTGCCCCCGACAGTTACAAGTATTTCACTGTTCGGGTCGTAGCAAAGCCCCTTATGCCTTTTTGTGTATGCGGCAATGCTTTGCCTGAGTTTCAGCAAACCCGAATTTGGGGTGTACCACGTCCTGCCCTTTTGCAGCGACCTGATACCCTCCTCCCTGATATGCCACGGAGTGGAAAAGTCGGGCTCGCCGATAGACAGCGAAATCACGTCGTCCATTTCGGCGGCGATGTCGAAGAAACGGCGGATACCGGAGGGCTTAAGGCTTTCAAGCGCTTTGTTTATCCGGATTTGGTAGCTCATCGGATTACAATACCCCTCTTTCATCCTTTTCTTCGTCCCGCAGGATGATACCGCTGTCCTTGTAGCGCTGCAGCACAAAATGGGTGGATGT
>LFTH01000067.1:0-47684 GCA_001513365.1 Clostridiales bacterium DTU033
TCAAAGAAAACAGGCATTTTCACCCGCGTGAAAATGCCTGTTTATCGACAGTCTGAAAGCCCTGAACTGATAACGTTCAGGGCTTTAGTATGCAAAGGCTTAATAATCGTTGCGGCGAAGGTCATCGAGTATTTCATCCACAGTCGGCGTTTTCTGTTCCGGTTGCAGGCTTTCGCTCTGTTCTTCGGCGCCGGCTGTTATATCTTCTTCATCCCTTTTCAATTCGCCGTTATCAGAGGGTCGGCTGCCGAAAATCAGCACGACCGAGGTGCAAAGGGCGAATACGCCGATACAGAAATCCACAAATCCCGCAAGCCGGCTCGCGTTATATGCGTCGGTTTCGCCGAGCATATACAGCAGCACCGATGTAACAGTGCCGGACAGCGACATCATGGCGGCGCACAGGCTGAAAAACGGCACCGGCTGCCTTGTCGTGCCCTGTTTTGCGGTTTTGGAGATGTACTTTGAAAACGAGAACAGAAAGAGCATTGAGGAAATGACCATCACAAAATCATAAAAGCTCTGTTCGACCGGAATGGCGCTTGAGTATGAGATTTCGTACCGTACAATCCTGACCCAAATCCAGATTACCGGAGTGAGCGCGGCAAGCGAGAACACAGGGCTGATTACCGGCCCCTCCCCGACGAGCTTATGGCCGAGATACACGAAGAATATGCCCGCCATAACCCCGAAAGCCAGTGTTGCCGCAAGGGTGGCGGCGTCAAGACCGCTGATTACCCTCTCGTTCGGCGGAGGGGTGAGGCCAAACGCTATCCACTGCCACCAGTCAAATACCGAGGAAATAATCAGCGCGAAACCCAATACGATTGCAGAAACGCTCACCGGCATTCGCTCCCGCCGCGGGATGTCATTCAGATGGTATATGCCGCGCCTGCCCGCCATTGTCATAACAGCCAGAACAGCAACGGCTGCCAGCATAAATCCTATTATGAAATAGCTAACTTTGAATACGCCGGTATCGGTCTCCTGCATGCGCGGGGTTATGATTACGCGCAGGACAGTGGTCAGCGCCGCTGCCGCTAACATTGTCCAGAAAGCCGCGGGAAGAAAACGCTTTTTCATGCTGCAACCAACCTTTTATCCCTTCCGGTTTTCAGCCGGAAGGATTATTATTCTCGCTCGTTCAGCGGGATATAACTCCTTAAAGGAGCCAAAGACTTGTATGCGGGGCGGATTATACGGTTGCCGGTAGTGATTTCCTCAATCCGGTGGGCGCACCACCCGGCCACCCGTGCGACAGCAAACAGAGGAGTGAACAAATCCTCGCAGATACCGAGGGTACGATATACAAGGCCTGAATATAAGTCTACATTCGCGCAGATTGCCCTATTAATCCCCTTGACTTTGGCGAAAATTTTCGGAGTCAGTTTTTCAACCATTTCGAGCAGTCTGAAATCCTCTCCGAAGCCTTTTTGTTCCGCGAGTTTGTACGCGGACTGCTTAAGTACTACAGCGCGCGGGTCGGACAGGGTGTATATCGCGTGCCCCATTCCGTAAATAAGCCCTGAACGGTCGCCGGCTTCGCGTTTGATTATTCGGGTCAAAAACCTTTCGACTTCTTCCTCGTCGTTCCAGTCCCTGACCCCTTCCTTAATATAATCCAGCATCTCCATGACTTTGATATTGGCTCCGCCGTGGCGGTGGCCTTTCAGGGAGCCAATCGCGGCGGCGATTGCCGAATATGTATCTGTGCAGGTGGAGGATAAAACCCTTGCGGCAAAGGTGGAGTTGTTCCCGCCGCCGTGTTCGGCGTGGAGCATAAGGCACAAATCCAGAAGTTTAGCCTCGTCATCGGTATACTGTTTGTTGGCGCGTATTGTGCGCAGTATGGTCTCAGCGGTACCGAGGCCTCGTATCATCGGGTGAAAGTACATGCTTTTTTTATCGTAGTGGCGCCGCTTGACCTGATATGCGTACGCCATTATGGTCGGGAGCATCGCGGTTATCCTGATTGACTGCCGCAAAAGGTTTTCAAGCGACAAATCGTCAGGGTTCCGGTCGTAGGAGTAAAGGGCAAGAACTGCCTGCGCGAGTTTGTTCATGATGTTCGGCGAAGGCGCCTTAATTATCATGTCCTCGGCGAAATATTCGGGCAGTTCCCTGCAGTCGGACAGCAGCTCGCAGAACATATCGAGCTGGGCTTTGGTAGGCAGGTTTCCAAAAAGCAGCAGCCACGCGGTTTCCTCAAACCCGAACCTCTTTTCGTGCGCGCAGCCGTTAACCAGTTCGTAAATGTCAATCCCGCGGTAGGTGAGCTGTCCCTCGACGGGGGATTTCTCACCTTCGCTGATGACATACCCGTGCACGTTGCAGATAAGGGTAAGCCCGGCAACTACGCCGGAGCCGTCCGGGTTTCTCAATCCGCGTTTTACATCGTACTGTTCAAATTTAGAAGGGTCAATGCAGTTATTTTTTTTAAATTCCTCGCATAGTGATGTTAAGACGGAGTCGGAAATACTGACGTGGCTATATTCCATAGGCTAGCTATCCTTTCAAAACAGGCTGTTGATTAATTGTTCCAATTATATTAAACCTGCAGGTTAAAGTCAATAACGATTACTCAAATCCATCGCCGTTATGCAGGAATATTTCCGGCCGGTTTCAAAATAAGGGCAAATTTTGCGCCGGTTTAAGGAGTTTTGAACAAAATCTGAAAGAATAAACAGAGGATTTTTCGTTATGATACAGAAAGGAGAAGGAAAGTGCGGCGGTATCTGATTTGGGCGGCGGTTGTCTACCTGCTGCTGCTGTTGTTCCCCCTGCCGCTTTTGGGAAAATCCGAGCCAAAAACACAAAAAAAGCCGCAAAAAGAATTCTCAGCCCTGCCCGGCGCGGATAAAGACGGCGATAGCAAAGGGGTATTCCGCCTCCAAAGCGCAGACACCGGGGAGGTGTACGAGGTGCCGGAGCTCGATTTTGTGATAGGCGCGGTGAGCGCCGAGATGTACCCCACTTACCACACCGAAGCCCTGAAAGCGCAGGCTGTCGCCTCGTACACATATTACAGCGCAATCAGAAAGCGCAGCAGGGCAAACCCCGCAAAGGAGTTAAAAGGCGCGGATTTTTCGGACAAACAGCTCGGTTTTAATGTTTTTTACACCAAAGAACAGCTTAAAGAGCGGTGGAAGGACGGTTTTGAGGTATATTACAAAAAAGTAAGCGACGCGGTGGAATCAGTATTCGAAAAACTGATTACATACGACGACCAGCCTATCACTGCGGTTTACCACGCCATCAGCGCGGGGACAACCGAAGACGCCGCGGTGCTGTGGGGGACATCCTACCCTTACCTTCAGCCGGTCCCCAGCCCCGGCGACAAGCTCTCGCCGGATTACCTGACAGAGGCGTCCTTCACGCCGGATGAGCTTAATGAAAAGCTTAGCAGGGCCGAAGGGTTTAAAGCGAGCGGGGAGCCGGATAAATGGATTAAGGACAAACCGCAGACCTCTGCGTCCGGCACCGTAACACAGATTGAAATATGCGGCAGGGTTTTTACAGGCGTTGAAATACGGGAACTGCTGGGTTTAAGGTCCGCGTGCTTTTCGGTGCGGTACGGGGACGGAGAGTTTGTTTTCACGGTATCAGGTTACGGGCATAACGTCGGCATGAGCCAGTACGGCGCGGACTATCTGGCGCGGCAGGGCATGACATACGAGGAAATCCTGCGCTATTATTATACCGACGTCCAAATCAAATAATCACCGCTACTTTGACGCAAGCAGGGTTAGAGCCTCGGAGCGGGCTCTCGCGTCCGATTTCATACGCCCGCGCAGCGCCGAGGTCTGGGTGCGGCAGCCGGCGGCACGGGCGCCCCTCATGGTCATGCACAGGTGCTCGGCCTCGATAATCACCGCCACCCCCTGCGGGTTAATCTGCTTTTCGAGAAAATCGGCGATTTGGGTGGTCAGCCTTTCCTGAAGTTGGGGGCGGCGGGCAAAGCAGGAGACAATGCGCGCGAGTTTGGATAATCCGATAACCTTGCCGTCGCGGGGGATGTACGCGATATGGGCGACCCCGAAAAAGGGCACCAGATGGTGCTCGCATACCGAATACAGAGGTATATCCCGCACCGTAATCATCTCGTCGTTTTCTTTCTCGTTAAAAATCTTCAGATGGCTTTCGGGATTTTCGGTAAGCCCCGAAAAAATTTCCTCGCACATATCGGCGACCCGCCGCGGGGTTTCTTTCAGCTCCGCCCTGTCCGGGTTTTCTCCGATTGCAATCAATATTTCACGCACAGCAGCCTTAATCCGCTCTTTATCCATGCGCCGGCCTCCTTCCTGATTTTGCGGCCCGCGGTTTGCGCGCCGATGTAAGAACATGAAAAAATTATACCCCCGCCTTTGCAAAACGTCAACACGGTTAATTTTTTATAACCAGCGAGGCGGGCGGTGCGGTCGCGTTTTTATGGGAAATTGATAAATCCTTGTCGAATTTGCACACTTTTATCGGATGAATGAATAGGTGTCGGCAGACAAAAGGGGAGGATTTGGATTTTTGCACTTGACACAAAGTCCGCAGCATTATACAATATTCTTTAGGTTTACGTTTAATTACCTTTGCTTTGGATGGCAGTGCTGTAAAAGGGACAAGCTTCAGGGAGTTTTGCCGGAGAGTGCATCCGGGACGATTGAACCCGTTAGAGACTATAACAAAATCCGCATTATAAGGAGGATTACAAAGGAGGTGTAGCATCTAAGTGCCAGATTTTGTAATGAATATTATTTTTTGCGCGGCTGGACTGGTTGTCGGCTGTTTACTTGCGGGAATTATCGCCTTCAGATTAGGTGTTTCTCATAGAAAGAAGATTGCGGAAAAAACCATAGGCTCGGCCGAAGACGAAGCAAAGAGGATAGTAAGCGAGGCTCTTAACGCCGCGGAATCAAAAAAGAAGGAGATTTTACTTGAAGCCAAGGATGAAATCCATCGTCAGCGCACCGAACTGGAGCGCGAGTTAAAGGAACGGCGGGTTGATATCCAGAGGCAGGAACGGCGCCTTCAGCAGAAGGAAGAGTCGCTCGACCGTAAGATAGACAACTACGAAAGAAAAGAAGAAGAGATTGCAAAAAGGCAAAAGGAAGTTGAGGCAAGACTTGCGGAAGCGGAGAAGCTGAAAAAAGAGCAGTTTGAAAAGCTTGAGCTTATTTCCGGGTTTACGTCCGAGCAGGCGAAAGAACACCTGTTGAGCATTCTTGAAAGCGAGCTTATCCACGAGAAAGCGCGCAAAATTTCGGAGATTGAATCCCAAATCCGCGATGAGGCGGACCAGCGTGCGCGCGAGCTGATTACCCACGCCATCCAGAGGTGCGCGGCGGACCAGGTAACCGAATCCACGGTTTCGGTTGTGCCGCTCCCGAACGATGAGATGAAGGGGCGTATTATCGGGCGCGAAGGCCGCAACATCCGAGCAATCGAAACGTTGACCGGTGTAGATTTGATAATTGACGACACACCTGAAGCAATTACTCTGTCCAGCTTTGACCCTGTACGCAGGGAAATCGCACGGATTGCGCTTGAAAGGCTGATTTCGGACGGGCGTATCCATCCCGCAAGGATTGAGGAAATGGTGGAAAAAGCCCGCCGCGAAGTCGAGGCTACAATCAAGCAGGAAGGCGAGCGGGCGGTTATTGAAACCGGCCTGCACGGGATTTCCCCCGAAATCATCAAGCTGCTTGGGCGGCTGCATTACCGCACAAGCTATGGCCAGAATGTACTGAACCATTCAAAGGAAGTGGCTTTTCTTTCGGGAATTATGGCAAGCGAACTGGGAATTGACCCGGCTATCGCGCGCCGAGCGGGCCTGCTCCATGATATCGGCAAGGCTGTGGACCACGAAGTGGAAGGCTCTCACGTCGAGATTGGCATTGATATCGCCAGAAAGCACAAGGAAGGCGATGCGGTAATCCACGCAATCCAGGCTCACCACGGCGATGTGGAGCCCAAAACCATTGTGGCCTGCCTTGTTCAGGCGGCCGACGCGATATCAGCGGCAAGGCCGGGCGCCCGCCGAGAAAACCTTGAGAGCTATATCAAGCGGCTTGAAAAACTTGAGGAAATCGCGAACGAATTCGAAGGCGTTGAACGCTCTTTTGCCATCCAAGCCGGCCGTGAGGTACGGATTATCGTGCGTCCGGAAACAATCAGCGATGACCAGATGGTTATTCTCGCGCGTGAAATCGCGAAGAAAATCGAAGAAAATCTTGAGTATCCCGGCCAGATTAAAGTAAACCTGATTCGCGAAAACCGCGCCATCGAATACGCGAAATAAAAACCTGACTTTGCAAAACAGCGGCGTCCCGGTTTTGGGACGCCGTTTCAGCAATAATTTAGTATAGTGTTCGGGCAAATATATTTTGGTTGTTTTTGCAATAATATGATGTGTGAGACGTAGAGAGGATTGTTACCGATGAAAGTGCTGTGCGTGGGGGACGTAGTCGGCAGTATAGGGCGTGGCATGCTGCGCAAGGCTCTTCCCTCGATTAAACAGGAATACGCGGTTGACGTGTGCATTGTGAATGGAGAAAATGCGGCCGACGGAAACGGCTTGACACCTGCGGCGGCAAACAATATTTTTGAAAGCGGCGCGGACGTGATTACAGGCGGGAACCACACCTACAAACGCAGGGAAATCTATAAAACCCTGAATTCCGACAACAGGATTATCCGCCCCGGCAACTACCCGCCGGGCGCCCCCGGCAGGGGGTACTGCGTTGTGAACAATGAGCGCGGCGCGGTGGCGGTAATCAATCTTCTTGGGGTGGTGTATATGGAGCCGCTCGGCTGCCCGTTCGAAACTCTTGATAAATTGCTTGAGGAATTGGGCCGCCCGAAATTCTGCGTGGTTGATTTTCATGCGGAAGCAACCGCCGAGAAAAAGTCCCTGGCTTTTTATGCCGACGGGCGGGTATCCGCCGTTTTCGGCACCCACACTCACGTCCAGACAGCCGACGAGCAGGTGCTCCCGAACGGGACCGGATATATCACCGATGTCGGGATGACCGGCCCGACGATATCTGTTTTGGGTATCAGGCCGGACCGGGCGGTCGCCAAAATGCAAAGCAAACTGCCGACCCGTTTTTCTGTCGCCGACGGGCCCTGCCAGCTTGACGCGGTGCTTTTCACCCTTTCGGACGATACCGGCAGGACGGTGGATGTCAAACGGATTAA
This sequence comes from Clostridiales bacterium DTU033, assembly GCA_001513365.1. Lineage (GTDB taxonomy): Bacteria > Bacillota > Clostridia > Oscillospirales > Acutalibacteraceae > Avimonas. The sequence continues at coordinate 7,189 of LFTH01000067.1, forward strand.
TATAGCGGATTAAGAATATTATTTTTAATTCTATTGAACTGACAGACACAATTTTGTATACTTGTTCTCGGTATTGGAATATAAGTATTATATGAGACGGGAGGAGAAAGATGACTCGTTTTGTCGCAGTTGCGGCCGCTGTCTTTCTGATGTTCGGACTTGCTGGCTGTACGTGGGCTTCAAAACAGGATGAGAATTCGTCGCTGTCCTCCAATCAGACCGAGCCAGACACATCAAAGACTCAGCAAAACAAAAAGGCTGTCCAGTTCGCGCTTGCATATACCGGCGACGACACATTAAACCCCTATAAAGCCAAAACTTCGACAAACCTCAACCTGTCATGTCTGCTTTTTGAAGGGCTTGTCAAAATCGATGATGAAATGATGCCGGCGCCGCAGCTTGCCGCTTCTTTGGAATATCCTTCAAAGCTTACCATATCAGCCGTTCTGCGTTCGGACGCAAAGTTTTCGGACGGTTCGCCGGTAAAGGTTGAGGACGTGCTGTATTCCTTTTCGCTTGCGAAATCCTCTGACAATTACAAGGCGCTGATGTCAAACGTAAAATCAGCGAAAAAAGACGGGGAAAACGGAGTGTTGTTCACCTTAAACTCCGCCGACCCTCATGCCGACGCCTGCCTTTCCTTTCCGGTCTTGAAAAAAGGCACGGCAGACCGGCCTGTCGGCAGCGGCTTGTATATCTTTAAAGACGGCAGTCTGCCGCAGCTTATCTCCAATCCCAATAATCCGGTAAAACCAAAAATAAAGGAAATCCGGCTCCTCGACGTGCCGGACGGGGACGCGATGATATACGCGCTCGAAAGCGGGAACATCAGCTTTTATTACAACGACTTATCAGGCGGGTCGATACCGCAGATTACCACCGCCAGCATCAGCGTAGAATTGAACTCGCTGGTTTTTGTGGGAATAAACTCGTTTAAATCCGGATTGTCAAATCCCAAAGTGCGTTCGGCAATAAACCTTTCCATCAGCCGCGCAGAGATATGCGCGAACGCTTTCGCCGGACGAGCCCGGCCGGCGCAGACCCCGTTCAATCCGTCGTGGAAGGCGGCGTCCGGACTCAAAGGCTTTGATGAGAGGGAAAAAATCGATACGGCGGTTGCACAATTAAACGAAGCAGGTTATAATAAGGGAAATTCCCAAAAAAAGCTGAGCCTTGAGCTGCTTGTCGGCAAGGAAAACAGCTTCAGGGTCGCGGCGGCGGGGCTTTTGAAAAACCAGCTCGCCAGAGCGGGCGTAGAAATAAAAATAACAGAGCTGCCGCATACCGAGCTTATAAAAAGGCTTAAATCAGGGAAATTTGATTTATATATCGGAGAAATCCGGCTGTCGGCGAACATGAGCTTAAAACCGGTACTTGCAAGGGACGGCAGCGCCGCATACGGCGTAAACCGCAGCGGGGAAGCCGCGGCCGCGTATTCAAAATATCTGAACGGCGAGATTGATATGCAGCAGTTCACCGATATTTTCACAAAAGACGTGCCGTTCATCCCGCTGTGCTGGAGAAATGGGATTGCCGCTTACAACAGGTCGCTTTCCAAAGTTGCGGCGACTGCGTTTTGCGCGTATTATGGGATTGAAAACTGGACTTATCAATAAAGCTTGGATGTTGCCTTAAGAAAATTGGAGGAACGCATTATGATTCAAATGGAAAACCATCTCGGCACTATTCAGATTTCCCAGGAGTATTTTGCCTATCTTGTCGGAAACGCCGCCTCCTCGTGCTATGGGGTTGCGGGGATGATGAAAAGCGGCGCCAGACAGGGCCTGCGGTCGCTAATCTCCCGCCGGACATACGCCGATGAAGGGGTGCGGGTGCGCAGCCAGGGCAACAAGCTGATAATCGATTTGCATATACGCGTGATTTATGGTATGAATATCTCGGCCATAGCGAAAAGCATAGTCAACAAAGTCAGATACACTGTGGAACAGGCGACAGGGCTTGAAGTCCAGAAGGTCAATGTCTTTGTTGACGGCATGAAAGCCGAATAAACTGAATGATATCGCCGCAAGGCATAAGCCTTTGGCGTTTTTCCTTCAAGGGAGTGCTTATATTGATTCAAGGTAAAACTTTGTGTGATGCGATAATTTCTGCGTCCAACCGGCTGGCAAAGGAAAGGCAGGCGGTGGACGAGTTAAACGTATTCCCCGTTCCGGACGGGGATACCGGAACAAATATGTCAATGACCCTCGCTGCCGCGAGCCGCGAGCTTGAACGGCTGACCGAGCCGACTGTTTCGGAGGCGGCCGACGTCGCCGCTGCGGCGCTGCTCCGCGGAGCAAGGGGGAATTCAGGCGTAATACTGTCGCTGCTGTTCCGCGGCTTGTCAAAAGGGCTGAAAGGCAAGGAAACCGCCGACGGCGCCGATTTGGCAGAGGCGCTGGGCATGGGGGTTGAAGCCGCGTATAAAGCCGTTATGAAACCCACCGAGGGCACAATGCTGACGGTCGCCCGCGAGGCTGTAGCCAAAGGCAAGGAGGCGGCGGCGAAGGATTCATCGGCAAAAAATGTGTGGGAAGCAATCTGCAAAGAGGCCGAGGCATCCCTGCAGCGCACTCCCGATTTGCTGCCGGTTTTGAAAAAGGCGGGAGTTGTGGACGCGGGCGGCAAAGGGCTTTGCATAGTTTTTAGGGCGATGCAGGACGTCTTTGAAGGCGGTTCAATCGAAACCAAAGCCGGCGAGGCTGTTAGCACGGGCGAAATCAGCGCGGCCGGCGCTTTTGAGGCGGATATTAAATTCACCTACTGCACAGAATTCATTATAGGCCGCGAAAAGGGGAATACCAACGACCCGCTGCGCCTGCGCGCATATCTTGAATCCATCGGCGACAGCGTGGTTTTGGTGGACGACCCCGAAATCATCAAGGTCCATCTGCACACCAACGACCCCGGACTCGCGCTGTCCGAAGCCATCAAGTACGGGCAGTTCGAGACGGTTAAAATCGAAAACATGCGGATACAGCACCAAAACGCCGCGTGGGTGCCGGAGGATGTATCCGACAGCGAAACGCTGGAACGCAGTGAGCCCGAAAATGAGTACGGGTTTGTCGCGGTGGCGGCCGGGGAAGGGCTGAAGGCATTATTCAAGGACCTCGGCTGCGACAACGTCGTGTCAGGCGGGCAGACAATGAACCCCTCGACCGACGATATCCTCAACGCAATTCAGGCGACCCCCGCAAAGAATGTATTTGTTCTTCCGAACAACAAGAATATTATTCTTGCAGCCGAGCAGGCCATACCTTTGGCCGACAGAAAGGTGCACGTCCTTCAGACTAGAACAATCCCGCAGGGCATTGCCGCCATGCTCAATTTCAATCCGGACGACGACGTCCAAACCAACCTGCTGAATATGATGAAAGCGGCTGACAATGTTACCACCGGCTCGGTTACCTTTGCGGTGCGCGACAGCGATTACAGCGGTCGCTCAATCAAAGAGGGGGATATTCTGGCGCTTGAGAACGGCAAAGTCATCTTTTCGGACAGCGAAGTCAAACACGCGGTTGTCAAGCTGACAAAAAGCATTGTCAACACCCGCAGGATTACCGGCAGGGAAACCAGCTTTATAACCCTGATTTACGGCAAGGATGTCAAGGAAGCCGAGGCGGAGGAAGTGCTTGAGGCCTTGCAGGAGAGATATGGCAACAGCATTGACATCACGCTGGTAAACGGCGGCCAGCCTGTATATTACTATTTTATTTCTGTTGAATAATCTGATAATATTTTTAGATATATTTTTATAAATTCATATATTTCGGGACGGCTTATGCTGTCCCGATTTTTATTTGGATATGCTGAAAATGATTTCTTGTAAAAAGTTTTTAATGGTTAAATACTTTTTTTCAATAGTGGAACATTAAATCTGACCTCGCAAAAAGTTTGATGATGGTCATAAAACTGGACATCAAAAGGGAGGTTAGAATTTGAAAGGCACCAGATTTTTTTTGATTGACAGTACAGCGCCGTCCATCAGATTAGAAAGGCATGGTAACCGTTATGCATAACATCCGCAGGGCAATACGCCGTTTCAGCACCGTTTTGTTTGGGACGTGCTGTTTTCTTTTTTCGGCTATTTTCCTTCTTGGGAGGGCAATGCCCGAACAGTTCAGCGTGGTGTCGGGTTATGACCTGAAACTGAACGGCGCGGTTCAGATTGATACCCGCAAAGCCATGGAAAAACTGTCAACGCCGGTTTCAAAACTGGCGCCGGGTAGCAGCTATCACGCGTCGCTGCAGCTTTTTGGGGTGTTTCCAATTAAGGAAGTTACGGTAAATGTGGTGGACGTAACGACCGTAATCCCAAGCGGAATGCCGTTCGGAATTAAAATGTACACCGACGGAGTTTTGGTTGTGGGGATGTCGGACGTGGATACCAAAAACGGGCCGAAAAACCCGGCGAAGGAGGCGGGAATTAAAGTCGGGGACGTTTTGGTTATGATAGACGGAAAACCCGTAAACACAACCGAACAGGTGGCGGCGATAATAGAAAAAGCGGGGGGCAGGCAGATGTGTTTCAGGATAAGAAGGGGCAACATCACCTTCGACATGTATTTCAGCTGCGTTAAATCGGTGAACGAAAACTGCTACAAGGCGGGGCTCTGGGTGCGGGACAGCTCGGCGGGCATAGGCACAATGACCTTTTATATTCCGGGCAGCAATGTGTTCGGCGGGCTGGGGCACGCAATCTGCGACATTGATACGGGCGAACCGCTGCCGCTGGCGAGCGGCGAAATCGTGCCGGCGCGGATTTACAGCATAATAAAAGGGCAGAGCGGCGAGCCGGGCGAGCTGCGCGGTGGCTTTGAGCTGGGGACTCTCGGCAATCTGTCAATCAACAGTGAGACCGGGATATACGGCATACTGAACAAAACCCCGATATCCGGCCAGCCCGTGCCAATCGCGATGAAACAGCAGGTAAGGACCGGCGCGGCGAAATTATTGACCACCACCCTGGGCACAACACCTGAATTGTATGAAATAAAAATTGAACAGGTGCGGTATAACGATTCCTCCCCGACCAGAAACATGGTAATCTCAATCACCGACAAACGGCTCCTTGATAAAACCGGAGGGATTATTCAAGGGATGAGCGGCTCCCCAATCCTTCAGGACGGCAGGCTTATCGGAGCTATAACCCATGTTTTTGTGAACGACCCGACAAAGGGCTTTGCGATATTTGCAGAAAACATGCTTAAAACAGCTAATACCGTGCAGCAGATGGCGCCTGCCGCATAGGGTTTTTGACCGCTCAAAAAATATTGTCCCCAAATTTAAAAAAAATTCCTTCCTAACACTTGCATTTTATACCAATATATGGTAAAATGTCGTTGTGAATTAGGAAATGAAAAAAACAATATGAGTTTGGGGGCAAAATGATGGAAAAGGTAATAAAAGTTTTATTGGCAGATGACAGCGAACATTTCGGCAAACCCTGCGCCGCTATTATGCGGGCACATTCTCTGGACGTTCACACCGTGCAAAAGGACGGGCGTCAGGTTTTATCCTTTGTCGAGCAGATGCGTCCGGATGTGGTGATTATGGATTTCTTTTTGCCACATCTGGACGCAATCGGGGTACTTAAAGGGATACAAAGGATGAACCTCGCCACCCGTCCGCAGGTTATGATTATGTCCAGCTTTGACAATCCCAACCTTGAGCGTGAGGCGCTGCTGGCGGGAGCCGACTACTATTTTCTAAAGCCGTTTGATGCCGATGAAATGGCGGAGCGGATACTCGCGCTCAACGGCAAGCGCCGCGTCGAGATGATAAGGCGGGGCGGCATTCAGGGCACCCCGTCAATCGGCAGCCTTGAAATGAGGGTTACCGAAATAATCCATCAGATTGGAGTGCCCGCTCACATAAAAGGGTACCAGTACCTCAGGGACGCTATTATTATGGCGATTAACGACGACGATATCATCAACGCGGTTACAAAGCGGCTTTATCCCGCGGTTGCGAAAAAACACGGCACCACTTCCTCGCGTGTTGAGCGCGCAATCAGGCACGCGATTGAAGTCGCATGGGACAGAGGGGACGTGGACGTGCTGAATTCCTATTTCGGCTACACCATACATAACGGCCGGGGCAAACCCACCAACAGCGAGTTTATCGCTATGATTTCGGACAGGTTCCGCCTGCAGTTGAAGATATCTTAAAAGACGCCAAAACCCGCAAGGGGCAAAGCGTATGCGCTTTAGCTTTAAGCTTTGAACAAGCCTTTTGTTTTTGCAGCCGTGATAGCGGAAAAATCCTCAAAACTCTCTCTTTAGACACAAAAAGGCAGGCACAGACAGCCTGCCTTTTTGTGTTTGTAAAACCATTTATCCATCACAGCTAATCCGCCTTAATAAAAACATTGCTGACGCTGATGTCGATTGTCAAATCATCTCCTCCCGCATTTGGATAAATGCCGAAAGCGTCCACCTTGCTGAGCATTTCAAAAAATTCCGGCATCTCTTCCTGTGTTAATGTCAGGATTCCAATTCTGGCAGTAGCGTACCCGTGGCGCTCTTTAGGGAGAAGGCTCACCTCGACTTTGTCGCCGAACATTTCACTCGCGAGCCTTTTGAGATAGGCGACGGCTTCTAAGTACTTCTTAAACTGCTGCGGATTGAGAATTAAGGTTCCCTGAAATTCCTCAATCTCTTTCCGGTATGCTGCCGCCAGCGCCATAAGAAACGGGTCTCTTTGGATTTCAAAATCAAAGTTATTCATTTTTCAGCCCCCAATCCTTATTATTGTTTTTTGGAAAAACCAACGCGCGAGCGCAAAAAAATAAGCCTTTACCGGCGCTTTTGCGGTTTTGGCTTCCATATATATTACAACGAGATTTGAAAAATTTTTACCAGATTAAAAAAAATAATTTTTGTTAAAACCGTAATAACACAGCGGTATATTTTATTGTTTTTGTCTAAAATATCGCAAACACCTGCTTAAGATGAAAAGCGTTTTTTTAATAAAACCGGCATTGACAAAAGCGCGTGTTATGATGTAAACTATTCAGTGCGTTCTAATACAAGCCCCCGTAGTTAAGTGGATATAACGAGCCCCTCCTAAGGGCTAGTCGTGTGTTCGATTCACGCCGGGGGTGCCAAAATGCCGGAAAACCAAATGGTTTTCCGGCATTTTTGTGCTTTATCATTTTAACGGATACGAAGCCCGCCCTGCTGCGGCCTAAAGCTATTCCACGCTTTTTAAGGATTCCACCATGTCAATGCGGTTGATTGAGATGCTCATGAAGAGGTTTACAATTACCGAGAAGGAGAGGGTAATCAGCGCGGAAAAAACATAATTCAGCCAGTCTGTCTGCCGGGCGAACATTACGATATCCACTTCGGCGGTGGTAACCACAAACAGCCGCATGAATATGCCGAGGACAAGCCCGCCGGCAATCCCAATCAGGGTGAGTATAATGCTTTCGCGGTACAGGTACATATTGGTTTCCACATCGTTAAACCCAAGCACCTTCAATGTGGCGAGCTCCCTGCGGCGTTCTTCAATATTTATATTGGTAAGGCTGAACAGCACGATGAAAGCGAGGGCGGCGGCGGAGAGTATCAGAACCACCACCACTATATCCATGGCGCTTACCATATCGAAAAAGTTATCTCGCAGTGTTGTGGTGTACGAAACGTTGGCGACATAATCCAGATTGATAAGCGCCCTTGACAATTTGCCTTCAGCCGGTTCACTTTTGTCAAAAAGCTGCCCGTATACAGCGTTTGTTACGGCGGGCCCACCGTACAGGGAGCGGTACAGTTCATCCGTCATATAGATATAATGTAAAACATAGTTTTCAGCCAGTCCCGCGACCTTGACAGTGATGTCCGGTTTTTCCTTGACACTCAAGGTCAGGGTGTCCCCGGCTTTCAGCTTTAACATCCTGCCCAGCTTTTCGGTAATAACCACCGAGTTGTCCGGAAGGTTTATCGGCGTTTTGTCCTTTCTGCCGCGAAGCGCAATGAATTCCCTGAATTTGCCGCGGTCGCCCGTAACAACCAGATAGGCGGACTGGGATAAACCATTTGCTTTGGCGTCTGTTTCCGCCTGATGGAATGAGACGAAATTCTTAACATTCGAATCGGCTGTCAAAACTCCGTCAAGCTGTGTTTTTTGCTGCTGGCTCACTGTGTTTTTCAGATAGACGGCAAAATCGAATTTCTGTATTTCGTCATACTGCAGCGGCACCATCATGCGGATTGAGTCCCTTAACCCAAAGCCGGTAAAGACAAGCGCGGTACAGCCGACGACACCCAAAATGGTCATGAACAGCCGCTTTTTATACCTGAACAGGTTGCGGCAGGTAACCTTCTGAGAGAAGTTCAGCCGGTTCCAAATCAGGGACGCGCGTTCCAGAAGTATACGCCTGCCGTGTTTGGGCGCGCGGGGCCTCATCAGGGTGGCGGGTACCGCGGCCAACTCCTTGTAGCAGACCAGCAGGGTGGGAAGGACCGCGCTGGCAAAGGCCCCGGCCCCTGCAATAATGGCACTGCCCGGGTCAACCGCAGTTTGGACGGTGGGCAGGGTGTAGATTATTCCGTACGCGTCCCCGATAACTCTCGAAAACAGGATGGGGCCGGTCGCAATGCCGATACCAATCCCAAGCAGCGCGGCGGCTCCGGAATATATGAGATACTTTGCCGCTATCGAAAAACTGCTAAAGCCCAGAGCTTTGAGAATTCCGATGTTCTGGCGTTCGTCTTCCACAATCCGAGTCATGGTGGTCAGGCTGACCAAAGCGGCCACCAGAAAGAATATCAGCGGAAACACAAGCCCGATTGCCGCAACCCTGTCGGTGTCCTGCCTGTACCCGGAAAAGCCGGTGTTTTTTTCAAGGTCGAGTATATACCACTCCGGCTCTTTCAAATCTTTAAGCTCCTGCTCGCCTTCCGCGAGCTTTTTCTTTGCGTCCTCGATTTTGGCAAGCGCGTCCGGCTTTTTATATGCGTATTCTTGTTTGGCTTGTTCAAGCTCCCGCCGGGATTTGTCAAGCTCTCTCTGCGCTTTATCGAGCTCGCGGGCTCCTTCTGTTTTTGACTTTTCAAATAATGACAGGTTTTTCCGGTATTCTGACTCGCCCCTGCGGTATTCCTCCCAGCCTTTTTTAAGCTGTGCCTCGCTGTTTTCAAGCTCTTTCTGGTTGGCGCTGATTTGCGCGGCGCCTTGCTCGTACTGCTTTTTAGCGTCTTCAAGCTCTTTTGACTGCTGCTGATAAATCCCCTGAAGCTGTGAAATCTGTGCCGCAAGCCCGGCGGCTTCTGGGCTGTCCTGCGGCAGTAGTTCAAGCTGTGAAGAAAGGGCGGCGATTTGAGCGTTGAGCTGAGCGAGCGCCTGCTCTCCCTGTGTCAGTTTTGACCTGTTTTCATCAAGCTCGGCTTTTGCCTTCTCAAGCGCGGATTTTCCAGCCTCTAACCGGCTCTCGCTGTCTTCCAGTTCGGCTTTTGCTTTTTCGAGCTCGGCTTTTGCCCGATTCAGCTCTTCTTCTGCGTTGTTGATTTCGTTTTCATACTTTTTGCGATTTTTTGCAAGCTCCTTTTCACCGTCCGCAAGTTTCCTCTCGCCGTTTTGCAGTTCCTTTTCGCCGTCAATCAGCTTTTGCTCGGCGTCTTTGATTTCCTTTCTGCCTTTGGCAAGCTCTTTTTCGGCTTCCGCTATAATCTCTTTATAGCGCAGCGGATTGCGCCGGTTGCCGATTTGCTTGATTTCTTCCTCAATCCCGTCAATCCGCTTGACATAACTGTCGGAAAAACGCGAACTATCGGTATTTTTGACTTTTATGAAAACCTGCGTGTACACGTCCATTTTGAAATTCTGTTCGGGTATCAGCGCAAACCCGCTTAAAACGCCTTCGCCCTTATTGCTGCTGCCGCGCTGTATCGAGATGTGCTGCACCGAATTCACAAAGCCTACCACCCTGTATTCCAGCAAACCGAGCGAATCGGCAATCGTCGGGTCGTTGGCAGCCAGAATATTTATAGAGTCGCCGAGCTTAAAACCATAAAAATCTTTCAGCATACTGTCAAGAACACATTCGTTATTGGAAACCGGCAGCCTTCCTTCTACCAGAGCCGGCCTGTTTAAAACGGTGTCCGGACGGCTGTTGAGGCTGTCAAGATCCAGCGACTGAAAACTGATTAAAAGGGTGCGGTCCCCTTTTTTCATAAAACCATCCACCGAATAGCCGGGCATAACGATGTCGACGTCTTTCGCGCTGCTGATTGCCTTAATGTCCCCGTCGTCAAAGCCCGTGGTGGAAATTATCTGAATGTCTGACGAGCTGTATTCATCAAAATATTTGTCTACGGTCAGACGCATGTTCGGACTGGCGGCACGAACCCCCGAATAAAATGAAACTCCGAGCACGACGATGGACAAAATCGCAAAAAAACGGCGGGGGTTGCCGATTATCTGTCGTATGACGGTTTTAAGGTAAGAGCTGACCATTACCACTCTATCCTTTCCACCGGCATAGGGTTGTCATTTTGCTCCACCGACCTGACCCTGCCGCTGCTGAGCCTGATAATCCTGTCTGCAATCGGGGTAATGGCCTGATTGTGTGTAATGACAAACACAGTCATGCCGGCGTTGCGGCATGTGCTGTGCAAAAGTTTAAGCACCTGCCGACCGGTGGCGTCGTCCAGCGCGCCGGTCGGCTCGTCGCATAGAAGGAGTTTAGGGTTTTTGGCGAGCGCGCGGGCGATTGATACCCGCTGCTGCTCCCCGCCCGAAAGCTGGGCAGGGAAGTTGTGCATGCGCTCCTCAAGCCCGACGTCTTTCAGCACCTGTCTTGCGTCCAGAGGACTGCGGCAGATTTGCGCCGCAAGCTCCACATTCTCAAGCGCAGTCAGGTTCTGCACCAGGTTGTAAAACTGGAATACAAAGCCGATATCATGCCTTCTGTAATAAACCAGCTGTTTTTTGCTGAATGAACTGACTTCCATGCCGTCCACAATGATTTTGCCGCTGTCGCAGGTATCCATACCGCCGAGAATGTTCAGCACGGTGGTCTTGCCTGCGCCGCTGGGACCGACAATCACCACGAACTCGCCTTTTTGAACTTCAAAGGTAATCCCGTCGGCGGCGCGGACAGCGACATCTCCCGTTTTATATTCCTTTACCACATCGCGAAACTCCACAAAACCAGACATTTCAGCACCTCGAAACCGGTTTTCCTTAAATCGGAAAGAGAATTTGATAAAATATAATTTAATTATATTTGAATTTAATAATCTTTTTTGCAATAAACTGTGAACTTTGTATTAACTTATTGATACCGGAGAGTGATTATTAAATCACAGTTCAATGCGGTTTTTCATAGGATATAGCAAAGAGAACAACAAAGGTTTTGGGGGTTGGATACCGTGAATATAGATACTTTTGCCATTATCGGCGGGGATTTGAGGAGCGCATATCTCGCCGGCCTTTTGGCGGCGGACGGGTACAAGGTGATTACGACCGGGTTTGACAGCACGGATTTGCCGCCCTGCGTTACAGGTTGTACCAATCCGGCTTCGGCGGTGGCACTTGCGGATTTTATTATCCTTCCGGTGCCGGTCAGCACCGACGGGACCACGATAAACGCGCCTTTTTCCCGGACGCGCATCTCAATTGACCAGGTGCTCAACGCGGTAAAGCCTGACCAGTGCGTGGCCGGAGGGGCGCTGACCAGCGAAATACATAAAGAGGCGGAAAAACGCGGAATAAAAATACACGACTATCTTAAGCGCGAGGAACTGGCAATCTACAACGCGGTTCCGACTGCCGAAGGCGCAATACAGCTTGCCATGGAGGAGCTGCCGATAACCATAAGGGGCTCAAACTGCCTTGTAACCGGCTACGGGCGAGTAGGAAAAATGCTGTCCCAAATGCTGGTGGCGCTCGGAGCCCGTGTTACTGTCTCCGCGCGGAAGTATTCGGATTTGGCGTGGGCGGGCTCACAGGGCTGCTGCACGGTCGAACTGCGGCAGCTTGCCGAGGCGGGGAGTTTTGACGTGATTTTCAATACCATACCATTCCCGATTTTCAACAGGGAAATACTCAGCGGGCTTGACAAAAACACCCTGCTTATCGACCTTGCGTCCCGCCCCGGCGGCGTTGATTTCAAGGCCGCCGCGGAACTGCAGATTAAAACAATCTGGGCGTTGTCGCTACCCGGCAGGGTTGCGCCTAAAAGCGCGGGGCAGATCATAAAAAACACTATCCTCAACATGATTAAGGAGGGTGGGTTATGAAAGGCCTGCGGATAGGTTTTGCGATTTCCGGCTCCTTCTGCACGATTGACGGGGTTCTTTCGGTAATACAGAGCCTTGCGGATGAAGGGGCGGATATTACGCCGATTTTGTCCTTCTCAGCCTCAACCACAGATACAAGGTTTGGGCGCTGCGCGGATTTGCATGCAAAGCTTGAAAAAATAACCGGCAAAAAACCGCTTGACACACTGGTCGGCGTGGAGCCGATAGGCCCGCAGGGATTGCTGGATGTGCTGGTTGTGGCTCCCTGCACCGGCAGCACTCTCGGCCGTCTTGCGAACGGTATCAGCGACACGCCTGTCGCGCTGGCGGTAAAAGCGCAGCTAAGGTGTTGCAGGCCGGTGGTAATCGCAGTTTCCACCAATGACGCTCTGGGCGCTTCGATGAGGAACATCTCCCTTCTTAACAACGCAAAAAACATCTACTTTGTACCATTTAAACAGGATAACCCGATTTCAAAGCCGAATTCAATGATTGCGGATTTTTCCATGATACCAGAAACAATCTCGGCCGCGATTGAGGGAAAACAGATTCAGCCTTTGATAATAAGTTAGCTGTATTAATATAGAGCAAATTGTGGTATAATAATCCAGGAACACGGCCCGTCCGGTTTTTGGATTATTTGTTAGGGGGTTTAAAGATGATTGCGATTGCATGCGACCATGCGGCGCTGAAGATGAAAAAAATCATCGTCGAACTGCTTGAGGAGATGGGGCTTGAATACAGGGATTTCGGCACATACAGCGAGGAGAGCTGCGATTATCCGGTTTTTGCGCTTAAAGCGGCGCGCGCGGTCGCCAGCGGGGAATGCGAACGCGGGATTTTAATCTGCGGCACCGGTATCGGCATGTCGCTGGCTGCGAACAAGGTGCCGGGTATCCGCTGCGTGGTATGCAGCGAGCCATATTCGGCGCAGCTTTCAAGGCTGCACAACAACAGCAATATGCTGGCTTTCGGCGCCCGCGTGATAGGGGAGGGGATGGCGCGGATGATAACCAAGGTCTGGCTTGAAACCCCGTTTGAAGGCGGACGCCACCAGCGCCGGGTTGATATGATAGCGGAGATTGAAAAGGGAAGTGTGTTGGAATAAAGCTTCAATAATCCGTATATAGCGCGAAAGAGACAGGATTTTGATTGCTGGCAGTACGTGCACAGGCAAAACCATCCCCGCATATTTTCAGGACACTTGTAAGACATAATAGCGGTTTTATTCCGCTTTTATTCGGAAAAATCATATATCGGTCGGAATAAAATCCAAAAAGAAAACCGTGTATAAAAGCCTTGAAAATGGCTTGAATACACGGTTTTTTCGTGTTTTGCATTTGGAGCTGATGGTCGGAATCGAACCGACAACCTGTTCATTACGAGTGAACTGCTCTGCCATTGAGCCACATCAGCGCGTAAAGAGAATTTTTGACCGTAGGTTAATATAGCATATTTCGGGTTTTTAGTCAATAAACGCGGGGCTGAAACTTTGCAAAAACCGGAACGGCTGATAAAATGATAAAAAACAGTTGCTCAACAGGCACTTTGTGGTATAATAATGAGCAAGAGAATTATATTAATATACAATTGATATGCAATTATATACACCACGGATTTCTCCAGAATAAGGAAAGGCAGGTTTATTAATGAACAAAAAAGGATACAAAGCCCCTGAGGGGAGCTGCATTATTTCGGAGGATGTAATCGCGTCAATAGCGAGCACAGCAGTGATGGAAGTGCCGGGCGTTGCAGGAATGGCTCAGAGACCTGCTGACCTTAGAGGAATTATCGGGAGCGGCGCCGCAAAGTCGGTCAGGGTTTTCAACAACGAAATAGAGACCATACTCGACGTTTATATAAATGTCAAGCCGGACGCGAGGATTCCGGAGGTTGCTCCTGCTGTTCAGCATAGCGTCAAGGTTGCGGTACAGTCCATGACCGGAAAACCTGTAAACAAGGTTAATGTTCATATCATGGGAATTGTACTTGACGAAAACAGTAAGGAATGATTGTCGGCTTAAGCGGGACCCTCCGCACAAAGTGGAGGGTTTCTTTTATGATTTTATGCTTTCCCGGCAGAAACTGCGGCCGGCACTTTGCAGGGTATCACAACTTTTAATCGAAAGGCATGGTTGACGAATGACGCGTCGCGAAGCCCGTGAGCTGGCGTTTGCGCTGCTGTTCGAAAAGACTTTTACGGATTATCCGGTCCGGCAGATTGTCGAAAATGCCGTGCAGGCGCGCGATATCGCCTGCGACGATTTTGCCTTGTCGCTTGCCGAAGGCGTGGAAAAACATATGGGGGAGATTGACGAGGCTATCTCAGAACACCTGCATAAATGGAGAAAGGAAAGATTGTCGCGCGTCGCCCTCTCCATCATCAGGCTTTCGGTTTATGAAATACTGTACAGCGAAGACATTCCGGTTAGCGTTTCCATTAACGAAGCTGTTGAGCTTGCAAAGAAGTACGGCGGAGATGACGACCCCTCGTTTGTCAACGGCGTACTCGGCGGAATTGCCCGGCAAGAAGGGGAATGAAGATGGGCGATTTTTTGGGAATTGATACCAGCAATTACACCACGTCGGCCGCGGTATACAATTCATCAAAAAAATCGGTTGTTCAAAAAAAGCTGCCCCTGCTGGTGAAAGAGGGGGAGCTTGGTCTCAGGCAGTCGGACGCCGTTTTTCACCACACCCGCCATCTGCCGAAGATTTTTGAGGAACTGTTTTTAAACGGTATCAGGATTGACGCGGTCGCCGCGTCCGACCGCCCGACCGAAGCCGAAGGCTCATATATGCCGTGTTTTCTCTCCGGATTAGGGGCGGCAAGGCAGCTCGCGGCAGCCATGCGCCTGCCGCTGATGAGATTTTCGCACCAGCAGGGGCATGTGGCTGCGGCCGCTTACGGCGCGAACCGGGTGGATTTGCTTGACGGGGAGTTTATTGCTTTTCATGTCTCCGGCGGCACGACCGACGGATTGATTGTAAGGCCCGATGACCATACAATAATAAGCTGCGAGCGGGTCGCGGGCTCACTGGATTTAAAGGCCGGACAGCTCGTCGACAGGATTGGGCTTATGTTGGGGCTTAAGTTCCCGGCCGGCCCTGAACTTGAAAAACTTGCGCTGAAAGCCGCCGGCGGGTACAGCCCAAAGCCGACGCTCAAAGACGGCTGGTGCAGCCTGTCCGGCATTGAAAATCAATGCCGCAGCCTTTATGAAAAGGGCGCGGACGGCGCCGAGATTGCGCTTTTCTGTATAGCCAGTATTCTTGCGGCGGTTGACGGTATGACAAGTTTTCTGATCGAGCAGTATCCCAACCGCCCGATTGTGTATTCCGGCGGGGTAATGTCCAATTCTATCATCAGAAAAGCGATTCAAGACAAATACGGCGGTTATTTCGCGCCGCCTGAATATTCGTCGGACAACGCGGTCGGAATTGCGCTGCTGGCGGCTTTGAAATCCGAAAGGCGGGGTTTTTGTGCAGGTAATCACGGTAAGCCAGCTTAACAGGTACGTCAAATCCCTTCTCGAAAGCGACCGGAGGCTGGTTTCGGTTTACATCAGCGGTGAAATATCCAACTTCACCGACCATTATAAATCCGGCCATCTTTATATGACCCTGAAGGACGAGAACGCGGCTGTAAAGGCAGTGATGTTCCGCGCATACGCGTCAAAGTTAGGGTTTAAACCCGAAAACGGGATGAAAGTAATCGCCAGAGCGAGAGTCTCGCTTTATGAAAAAGACGGCAGCTTTCAGATTTATATAGAGCAGATGCAGCCCGACGGGATTGGGGCTCTGCAGCTTGCTTTTGAGCAGCTTAAAAAGAAGCTGGCGCAGGAAGGCCTGTTTGACCAAAGCCGCAAGCTGCCGATACCGAGATACCCGTCGAAGGTGGGGGTAATAACCTCCCCGACCGGCGCCGCGGTGCGGGATATATTCAACGTTCTCGGCAGAAGGTACCCGCTTGCGGAAATAGTGTTTTTCCCTGTTCTGGTGCAGGGGGAGGGCGCGCCGCCACAGCTGATAAACGCGCTTAAGTGGTTTGACGCCAACAATGCCGCCGACGTGATTATAATCGGTCGGGGCGGCGGCTCAATTGAGGAATTGTGGGCGTTCAACGACGAAGGGGTTGCACGCGCGGTCGCGGCTTGCCGTATTCCGGTTATTTCGGCGGTTGGGCACGAGACCGATTTCACGATATGCGATTTTGCGTCGGATTTGCGTGCTCCCACCCCTTCCGCAGCGGCCGAACTGGCAGTGCCGGACAGCGAGCAGCTTTTAATCCATATTCAAAAACTGTATGTCATCGCAAGGCGCAGCGTCCGAGCGGCAATCGAATCCTCAAGCCAGCGTTTGAACTCGCTGGTTTCACGCAGGGCGCTTTCAACCCCGACATATTTTATCGAAGAACAGTACATACGGCTGGATTTACTGACAAGGGCATTTGCGCAGGCGGCAAGAAACAGGGTATATGAATCAATCAACCGGCTTGGCGCCGCAAGCTCCAAACTGGACGCATTAAGCCCTTTAAAAGTGCTTGCGCGCGGTTATTCCATAGCGTATGTAAATGATAAAGTGATAAAAAGCACGTCCGATGTTTTTTCAGGGGACAGGCTCTCGCTGCGGGTCAGCGACGGCAGTATTGATTGCACGGTTGATTAATGTTTTTCCTTTTAGGGGGCAGTTATATGTCGAACGAATTGACGTTTGAAAAGGCAATAACAAGGCTTGAACAAATCGTGTCAAAGCTGGAAGGGGGGCAGTGTACCCTCGACGAATCTCTCAAGCTGTTTGAGGAGGGGACAAAGCTGGCCGCCTTCTGCAATAAGGCACTTAAAAACGCAGAGCAGAAAATCACGCGTCTGATGTCGGGAAAATCCGGCGATACATCAGGCGGCGAAGCGGCGGATGAAGGCGGACACGAACAGCCATAGAACTGGAGTTGGGTTTTAAATGATGAAAGGCAAGGTGCTGTATGGGTAATCAGCTTTACAGCCCGGTCCTGCAGGCACATTTGTCGGACGTGGAGAAAGCGCTGCCAGCATATCTGCCCCAAGATAATAAGGCGCCGCAGCAGCTGCTATATGAAATCATGAGCTATGCCTGCGAAGCGGGCGGCAAAAGGCTGCGGCCTGTGCTGGTCCTTGAATTCTGCCGCGTTTGCGGCGGGGACACCGCAAGGGCAATGCCGTTTGCCTGCGCGGTCGAGATGATACATTCGTATTCCCTCGTGCACGATGATTTGCCCTGTATGGACAACAGTTCGGTCAGAAGGGGACGCCTCTCAGCCCATGCCGCGTACGGCGAGGCCATGGCGGTTCTGGCGGGGGACGCGCTGCTGAACAGAGCTTTTGAAATAATCCTCGACCCGGCAAACCGTAGCGGGATACCTGAGGAATATGCCCTGCGCGCCGCATACGAGCTGGCCGGCGCTTCCGGCGCAGGCGGGATGGTAGGCGGACAGGCGCTCGACCTTTTGTATGAAAACAAACCGGTAGATTTGGATATTCTTGAAAAACTCCAGCACGGGAAGACAGCCGCGCTGTTTGAAGCCGCGTGCGCGGTAGGCTGCCACATCGCCGGCGCCGGCGCGGAAAAGCTTACGGCGGCGCGAGAATACGGTATGCAGCTTGGTATGTCATTCCAGATAGTTGACGATATTTTGGACGCCACCGCGACTTCAGAGCAGCTTGGAAAGCCTGCCGGCAGCGACATTGAACACGGGAAGGCCACTTACGTTTCGCTGCTTGGGGTAAAAGCCGCCGCGGAGCTTGCAAAAGAACGGGTCCAAAAAGCGGTGAAAGCCCTTTCGGTTTTCGGGAATAAGGCAGACGCTTTGTGTGATTTGGCGTTCGCCTTGCTGAAAAGGAAGAAATGAAGCCGAGATTTACCTTGCGTCGGAAAGGCATGATGTTCAATGTCGGTTCTGCACGAATTTTTTAGCAACCGGGTTTTGTTCGCTGCCGTTTTAGGTTGGCTGGCATCTCAACTGGCCAAGTTTATAATAACCCTGATATTTACCAGAAAAGTGAATTTTGAAAGGCTGTGGGGCTCCGGCGGAATGCCGAGCGCACATTCATCCATGGTTTGTGCGCTGACCATAACCACGGCGCGTTTTTACGGGGTCGACACCCCTGTTTTCGCATTGGCGGTGATGTTCGCGTTCGTAACCATGTATGACGCGATGGGTGTGAGGCGCGAGACCGGCGAGCATGCCCGCCTGCTGAACAAATATTTAAACGAAATTGAAATCTCGAAAGCCGATAATGACGGGGACGGTATCCCGGACAAAAAGGTTGGCGAAATCGAGCTTAAGGAATTTATCGGCCACACCCCTCTCGAAGTGTTGGGCGGGGCGCTGCTGGGAATTCTGACAGGTATTCTGGTGCCATGAACGCGGTTTTGATTTCCCGCGATACCTTCCGCAGAAAGTGAGGTTTACCTGCGATGCCGGAAATACGCAATATGCCGAATTTAAAATATCTGAATAAAATCAATTCCCCTCAGGACATAAAGTCTTTTGATATAAAAACGCTGAGGGAGTTGTGCGCCGAGCTGCGCAGCGTTATGATTAACACGATATCAAAGACGGGCGGCCATCTTGCGTCCAATCTCGGAGTTGTCGAGCTTACGGTTGCCCTTCACAGGGTGTTTGACACCCCCCATGACCAGTTCGTCTGGGATGTCGGCCACCAGTGTTATGCCCACAAGCTGCTGACCGGCAGGGCGTCGAGGTTTCACTCGCTTAGAAAGGACGGAGGCCTGTCGGGGTTCCCGTCTCCGAAAGAGAGCGAGCACGATTCATTTATGGTCGGGCACAGCAGCACCTCTATTTCCGCCGCCAACGGGCTGGCGAAAGCCAAATCCCTGCTCGGCAAAGGTGGAACGGTGGTAGCGATAATCGGGGACGGCGCATTGACCGGCGGGCTGGCTTACGAGGGCTTGAGCAACGCGGGCAGGAGCAAGGACAAGCTGATTGTGGTTTTAAACGACAACGGCATGTCCATAAGCCGGAACGTCGGCTTTATTGCCCGCCATCTGGCTGCCCTGCGCGCAAGGCCGCGGTATGTCCGCGCCAAAATGATGTTCAGTAACCTCCTTTCCTCAATTCCGGTTATCGGCTCGCCTGTCAGGAACGGTTTGTTTTATATTAAAACCGAAATTAAGAAATTGATATACAGCCGCAGCAGCTTTTTTGAGGAGATGGGGTTCAACTATATCGGCCCGCTTGACGGCCATAACCTTGAGGATTTAATCCACGGTTTGAAGGCGGCAAAAAAGCTGGACCGCCCCGTGCTGCTGCATGTCGCGACAATCAAAGGCAAGGGCTGCGAGTTTGCGGAAAAAAATCCGGATATTTATCACGGCGTCTCGAATTTCGACACCGAAACCGGGGACCGCTTACCCGACCCCGAAACCTTCTCGTCTGTTTTCAGCAGGGAGATATGCAAGCTGGCGGCTGAGGACGAGCGGATTTGCGCCATAACCGCGGCGATGAAAAGCGGTACCGGACTGGTGGAATTCAGCAAGCGTTTTCCAAAGCGCTGTTTTGATGTCGGTATTGCGGAGGGACACGCCGTTACTTTTTCGGCCGGCCTTGCCCGCAACGAGGCAATCCCGGTATTTGCGGTATATTCAACCTTTCTGCAGCGCAGCTACGACCAGATACTGAACGACGCGGCGATAGCCGGCGAGCATATCGTGCTGGCTGTTGACCGCGCGGGGGTAGTGGGTGAAGACGGCGAAACCCATCAGGGGATTTTCGACGCCGCCTTTTTGAACACCATTCCAAACGCCACCGTATATTCGCCGTCATGCTTTGAGGAGCTGCGGATTAATCTCAGGCAGGCGATATATGACGTGTCCGGCGTGGCCGCCGTACGCTACCCGCGCGGCTCGGAGCCGGACGGGCTGAAGTATTACCAGCCGGATTACAAGGATTATACTCTGTTCAGGCAGGACGGCTCGGAAATACTTCTGGTTACCTACGGCAGGATATTTGCGAATGTCAGGAAGGCGGCTAACATCCTGAAAGGCATGGGCATACCGGTTTCGGTCCTGAAACTTACCCGGATAAAGCCGATTGACAGCGAATGCGCAACGCTTGCGGCTGATTTCCAAAGCATATACTTCTTTGAAGAGGGTATTCGCTGGGGCGGGATTGGCGAGAGCTTTGGCTCCATGCTTATTGAGAACGGTTTTTCAGGCAGATTTAAGCTCACCGCGATACAGGATTTCATCCCGACATGCAGCGTCCAGACGGGGCTGCGCAGCGTCGGGCTTGACACAGACAGCATAGTAAGACTTATTTCAAAGGACTGCGGCAGTGCCGGAATGGAGGGGCCATGGGTCCGGACGGTCTGACAATCCAAAGCATGCGGATTGATACCGCGCTGGTGAAGCGGGGGCTTGTAAGCAGCCGGGAACGCGCAAGGCGGCTTATCCTCGCGGGCGCGGTACATGTCAACGGGCAGGTTGTCTTAAAGCCGTCTGTCGCGGTTTTCCCTTCTGATATAATTGAGCTGCAGGAATGCGCAGAGACAAGGTATGTGAGCCGGGGAGGGCTGAAGCTCGAAAAGGCGATACGTCTGGGCGGATACGATTTGAATAACACGACCGCGATAGATGTCGGGGCGTCCGCCGGCGGATTTACCGACTGCATGCTGCAGCACGGCGCGGCTTTGGTGTACGCGGTGGATGTGGGGCACGGGCAGCTTAATCAAAAGCTGGTTTCGGACCAGAGGGTGGTCAGCCTTGAAGGGGTCGACATACGCGATTTTGAACGGCTTTCAAAAACAATCCCGCCGAATTCTGCGGATTTTTGCGCGTTTGACGTTGCCTTTATATCGGTAACAAAGGTTTTCCCGTCCGTAATCCCGTTTCTTAAAAAGAATGCCGGCGCCGTCTGCCTGATTAAACCCCAGTTTGAGGCGGGCAGGGGAAATACAGGCAAACGCGGGGTGGTAACAAATCCGAAGGTGCATAAAAGCGTGATTGAGCGGACGGTATCGTTTTTTGGTGAGCACGGGTTTGGACTTTTGGGGCTGACATATTCGCCGGTAAAAGGCGGCGACGGGAATATAGAGCACCTTGCGCTGCTGCGACAGGGACAGCGCACTGCCGGTTCAATCAATGCGGGCGATATCGTCAGCGAAGCTCACGACGTTTTTAGAGGATAACAGAAAATATATTGCGAAAGTATGGTGTTTATATGCTGATTGCATTGGTCGCAAACGACAAGGCGCCGGACGTCTGTTCTTCGGTCGGTGAGGTGCGGTCGGTGTTGGAAAAACTGGGCGCCGGGGTTTTAATGCCGCCGGAAGGCTCGTCCTTTCCCGATAACCTGAAAGATGATTTTTTGAAGTTTTGCGATGTGGTGGTTGTGCTCGGCGGGGACGGCACAATAATCCATACGGCAAAAAACGCTGCCCTTTTCGACAAACCGGTGCTCGGAATAAACTGCGGCACTCTTGGGTTCATGGCAGGGCTTGAGATTGACGAGCTGTCAAAGCTGTCGGCGCTGATGGACGGCAGGTATTCGGTGGAGCACAGAATGATGTTGGATATCGAGGTTTGTTCAGCGGACGGCAAGGTTTCGGAATTTTCCGCGCTCAACGAAGCGGTTTTATCCCGCGGCTCGCTGTCCCGCATGGTTGAGTTTGAGGTTTCCACCGAACGCGAGAATGTCCTGACTTACCGCGCGGACGGCGTAATGGTCGCCACTCCGACCGGCTCCACCGCCTACTCATTGTCTGCGGGCGGGCCGATTGTGGACCCGGCGGTCAGGTGCCTGTTGCTGACCCCGATTTGCGCCCATTCCCTGCACGCGCGCTCGTATATTTTCAGTGAGGATACCCGGATTTGCCTGAGGACGGTCAGTGCCGACCCGCACGAGGTGTTTTTGACCGTTGACGGCGAACAGTGCGTGCAGATTAATCCGGAGGACAGGCTGTGCATAAAACGTTCCAAAACGTTTGCGCGCCTTATTATAATCGAGGAGAAGTCGTTTTATAAGCTGCTGAACCAAAAGCTGATAAAACGCCGGTAAAACGAGGATTGGGGAGAAGCTCAAATGAAATCCAAGCGGCATGCAAAGATACTCGAAATCATAAAATCACACCCGATTACCACACAGGAAGAGCTGCTCAAACACCTCAACGACAGCGGCTTTAAGGTAACACAGGCAACCATCTCCCGTGACATCAAGGAGCTCAGGCTGATAAAAACCCTTGACAGCAGCGGGAACTATCATTATTCTACGGTCCAGCAGGAAAGCGAGGATTTATCCTCAAAATTTCACTCCCTCTTTGCCGACACGGTAATCAACGTGGACTATGCCGGGAATATTGTGGTTGTGAAATGCCTGTCCGGCATGGCGTCGGCTGTCTGCGCCGCATTGGACGCGCTCAACCGCCCGGATATTGTGGGAACGATTTCGGGCGACGACACCTTTATCTGCATTATGAGGAATGAGAATTATTCTTTGGAGCTTTTCAAAGAGCTTAATAAGCTTATTAAGGATTGATTAGTCAACCCGCATGCTGCGGTATCGGAAGGGGCAATGCTGAACATGCTGTCCAGCCTTCACATTGAAAATATTGCGGTCATCGAAAAAGCCGAGATTGAACTCGGCTTTGGACTTAATATTCTGACAGGCGAAACAGGTGCCGGCAAATCAATCGTGATAGACGCGATTAACGCTGTTTTGGGCGAACGCGTCAGCAAGGACATCGTCCGCACAGGCAGCGGCGAAGCGCGGATAACCGCCGTCTTTACCGATATTTCCGAAAAAAACTTAAGGCAGCTGAATGAGCTTGGATACCCCGCGGACGAGGACGGCTCCCTTTTAATTCAGCGGACGATTTCCGCCGACGGCAGGGGCGGCTGCCGGATTAACGGCCAGCCCTCTACAATATCAATGCTCAGGACAATCGGGCGCATGCTTGTGAATATCCACGGCCAGCATGAGAACCAGTCCTTGCTGTCGCCCGAAACCCATCTGTTTTACTTAGAGCAGATAGGCGGCATAGTCCCGCTGCATGAGGAATACAGGCGGGCATACCGCGAAATGTGTCGGATAAAGGAACTGCTTGAGCAGTCGAAGATGGACGAGGGTCTTAAAGCCAGGAAAATAGATATACTGCAGTTTCAGATTAATGAGATTGAAGCAGCTCAAATCCGCCCGGGCGAGGAAGAAGAATTATCCGCCCAGAGGGATTTGTACCGCAATGCCGAAAAAATTGCGGTTGCAATCAGCGGCGCGAGGGAGCAGCTTTTGGGCGGCGACGGCAGCGCGGGGGCGTTGGAGCTTTTATCCGACGCGGTTTCACAGGTTAATTTCGCCGGGCAGTATGTTGAAAGCATGGCGGAACTCGGCAAAAAGCTCGAAAGCCTGATGTATGATTTGGAGGAGTATTCCGGGGAACTGCGGGATTTCTTCTCGCAGCTGGATTTTGAACCCGACGACCTTGAACAGGTCGAGGAAAGGCTTGATTTAATCCGCAGGCTTAAGTCAAAATACGGCGGCAGCGAGCAGGCGGTTCTGGATTATTTGGAGCAGGCGAAAAAGGAGCTTGAAGAAATCGAGCTGTCCGACGTCCGTATAGAGCAGTTGAACGGGGAGCTTAAGCGGGCTGAAAGCATGGTCAATGAGCTTGCAAAAAAGCTGTCAGACGAAAGGCGGAAAGCCGCTAAAAAATTTGAGCAGAATGTGAATGAGCAGCTGAATTATCTCGATATGCCGAACGTCCGGTTCAGTGTGGACATTCGACCAATCGAACCCGGCCCGAACGGCATTGACCGGGTGGAATTTCTTATAGCGCCAAACCCCGGCGAGCCCCCTAAACCTATCGCAAGGATTGCCTCCGGCGGTGAGCTTTCCCGCATTATGCTTGCGCTGAAATCGGTGATGGCGGACGCGGACGACATAGATACCCTAATATTTGACGAAATAGACTCCGGCATAAGCGGTATGGCCGCCAGCAAGATAGGGATAAAGCTGCGCGAAATCTCTGAAAAACGTCAGGTGATTTGCGTAACCCACTTAGCCCAGATAAGCGCGCAGGCGCGCAATCATTTCCTGATAGTAAAGAACGTCAGAGGCGGGCGTACATATACCGATGTCCTGCCGCTGGACTATCAGGGCAGGGTGAAGGAGCTGGCGCGGATTATCGGCGGGGTAATCAGCGAGGCGGCGCTGCAGACGGCAAGGGAAATGCTGAGCAACGCGGGCTGGAATTGAAAACCATACCGCAGGTTATATGTATTGAGGGGTTTGAATGGAAAATTCAAGGTTTGAAAAGCAGCTTGAGTTTTTGATTAAAGCCGATAAGCTGAAAAACGTGTTAAGGCAGACGGTGTTGGTCGACGAATCAAGGCAGGAGACGGTTGCGGAACACTCATGGCATTTTGCCCTGACGGCCGCGACGTTGCTTGAATACTCAAACTTTCCGAAAATCGACATGCTGAAAGTGCTGAAAATGGCGCTGGTCCATGATTTGGTCGAAGTATATGCCGGGGACACCTTCGCCTATGACGAAGCCGGCTACGCAGATAAAGAGGAGAGGGAAAAAGAAGCCGCTGACAGGATATTCGGCTTGCTGCCGGAGGAACAGGCGGCGGAGTTCCGCGGACTGTGGGAAGAATTTGAAGCCATGAAAACGCCCGAAGCGGTTTACGCCGCGGCTGTGGACAGGCTGCAGCCGTTTATCAACAACTACATGACAAGAGGGCATACATGGAGGCTGCACAAAGTTACAAGCGACAAGGTTTACAGGCGGATGGAAGTTGTTAAACAGGCTATGCCGGAGCTTTGGGGCTTTGTGGATGAAGTAATACGGGATTCGATTAAAAAGGGATATATAAAGGAGTAGTGCGTTCCTTAAATCCGGCGGATTGCGCCGGAATGAGACAGTAAAAAAACCGCCAGCTTTTAAAACCCGAAAGCCGGCGGTTTATAAGTGTCCCGATTGTTAAGACTGCTGATTTTCCTGACTTTTTGAATTGCCCGGGAAATATATGTCGTACCACAGCAGAAACACGTAGATTGTCCATATCTTCCGGCTGTTGTCCCGCTTGCCCCTGTAATGCTGGTCAAGCAGCCGCAGCAGTTCGCCGGTATTAAAGAAGCGCTGTGCGGCGGGGGAAAGGAATGCGGCTTTGACGCGGCTGTAATACTTTTCCTGCCTGAGCCAGACGCGGATTGGCACCGGAAACCCCAGTTTTGGCCTGTCGGCCGGCTTTTCCGGTATCCGCCTTTTTGCGGCAAGCCGCATCGCGTATTTTGTGGTGCCGCCCGCAATCCTGTGTTTTACGGGTATGCGGGAGGCGACCGCGAAAACCTCTTTGTCAAGAAACGGCACCCGCAGTTCCAGAGAATGAGCCATGCTCATACGGTCGGCTTTAAGCAGAATATCCCCGACCATCCAGCGGTTGATGTCGAGGTACTGCATACGGGTTACGTCGTCCTGTCCCTTTGTCTTTTGATAGATTGACGACACCATTTCCGCGGGGTCGGTCGCCGGAATATTTTTCAACAGCCGCTGTTTTTCCTGCCTGTTGAAGATATATGCGTTTCCGATAAAGCGTTCTTCAATAGTCTTTGAGCCCCGGATGATAAAGGACTTGCCCTTGAAATCTGGGAACACCGACACAACCGCGGCAAGCGCCCTGCGCAGCCAGCGCGGCAGCTTTTGATAACCGGCGAGCGAATAGGGTTCGTGGTATATCCGGTATCCGCCGAAAAGCTCGTCCGCACCTTCCCCCGAAAGCACCACCTTGACGAGTTCAGACGCAAGGCGCGACACAAAATACAGCGCGACGCAGGACGGGTCGGCGAGCGGCTGGTCAAGGTGGTAAAGGACGTCGGGCAGTGAGTTCCAGTATTCGTCGTCGCTGATGACATGGGAGTAATGCTCAATTCCGAAATGTTTTGCGAGCGCAGAGGCGTATTCGCACTCGTTGTAATGGGAGCCGCTGTCAAACCCGACGGTGAAAGCCTTTTGTCCGGAGAAAAAGCTGGCGACCAGACTTGAATCCACTCCGCTTGACAAGAAGCAGCCTACTTCAACGTCGCTGATACGGTGCGCCTCGACCGAATTGGCAAATGCGCGGTCGATTTCGTTTACCGCTTCTTCCAAAACCATGCTGTCGTCGGGGTTGAAGGTGGAATCCCAATACCGGTGCTCGCTGATTTCGCCGTTTTTGTACCACATATAGTGGGCCGGCGGCAGGCAGTAGACGTTTTTGAAAAATGTCTCGCGGGGGACCGAGTACTGGAAAGAAAGATAGCCGTCCAAAGCCTGCTCGTTGAACTCGCAGGAAAAGCCGGGGTGTTCGAGTATGCACTTGATTTCTGACGCAAATATTATTTGCCCGTCCGGAAGCAGTGTATAGTGCATAGGCTTTACGCCAAAATAATCGCGGGCGACGAAAAGCGAATGGTCGGCGCAGTTCCATATTGCAAAGGCGAACATGCCGCGCAGCTTTGTCAGAAGCTCCTCGCGCCACTCCTCAAAACCGTGCAGCAGCACCTCGCTGTCCGATTCAGTTGTAAAGGTGTGCCCCTTCTCAATCAGTTCGTCGCGCAGAGCGCGGTAGTTGTATATCTCGCCGTTGACTGTCAGAACAAGGGATTTGTCCTCGTTATACAGAGGCTGGTCTCCGGTTTTTAAATCAATTATGCTAAGGCGGCGAAAACCAATCGCAATGCTGTCGCGCTGACCCTCTCCGGAAATATGGTACCCTTCAGAATCCGGCCCGCGGTGGGCAATACGCCGGGTCATCGCGCGCAGCACCTCTTCGCGATTTTCAATCTGGCCGGTAAATCCGCAAAAACCGCACATAAATTACGCTCCTTATACTTCTGTAGGTTTTGAACAACCAATACAGAAAATATAACAGATTTTATTTTTGGTGTAAACACTATTGAGCAGAAATGCGGGCATTTATTGCTAAATTTTATCATAAGGGCAAAAAATATAAGGCAGGGAGCTTGAAACCGCGGCGGTTTTCTGGTATCTTTTTTAAGGTCGGGATAATAAACAATACATCTTTGATATTTGCTGTCCGTCCCCCGGATACACCACCGATTGTCAGAATGGAGATTTGCATGTTCAAGTACGAGATACACCTGCATTCCTCGGCTTGCAGCGCCTGCGCGGTATCCACCGCCGAGGAAATGGTGGCTGCCGCCAAAGAGAAGAATTATGCCGGCGTTGCTTTTACCAACCATTTTTACTGCGGCAACACCGCGGTTGACCGAAAGCTCAGCTGGAGGGAGTTTGTTGAAGCCTACGAACAGGATTACCTTAGGGCCGCGAAGGTAGGAAAAGCCCTTGATATTGACGTGTTTTTCGGCATTGAGACGGTATATGAGCCGGGCAAGGAGGCGCTGATTTACGGGATTGAGCCTGAACTTATAAAAAACGCGCCGTTTTTGAAGGGTTGCGGTATTGAGCAGTTATCCGAGTTTGTGCGAAAAAACGGCGGGTTTATAGCCGCCGCCCACCCGCTCAGACGGAGGGACTACATTCCCGACCCCGACAAAGAGCCCGACATGCGTTATTTCGACGCGATTGAGGCGTACAATCTCGGCAATACGGACGAGGACAACCAGAGGGCTTTTGACTTTGCCAGAAGGAAGAAAGTGCCGGCGATTTCGAGCGGGGACGTTCACAACAAAGAGAATCTGGGCAAAAGCGGACTGGCTTTCTTTGAGCGGCTGTATACGCCCGAGCGGCTTGTTGAGGCATTGAAAAAACAGCGGTACCGGCTGATAATTGACGGCAAAATCATTGAGGATTTGCCATAATATTAAATATTCTGTTAGTACGGCAAACCCCATTCGCGGCATTGGCCCGCGAATGGGGTTTTTGCGTATGGCCTGCGGTTAGAAAAAAATAGAATTTAGCAAAACAAAACATATTTCAAGGAATTAGTAACAGAATATATATGCCGAAACAGAACATAAGAACAATCGATGTATGAAAGGGTTGGATAGGGTATGAAAAAATATATAGCTTTGTTTGCCTTTACATCGATTATAATAGCGGGGATGCTTTATTTTAGCGCAAGGCAGAGTTACCCCGGCACACTGGTTTCGGTATATGAAGTCAGACCGACAAAGGTTACGCAGACTGTAACATGTTCGGGAAGGATTGAGGCGGCTGAAAGCGAAGACGTGTATGTGGACATTCCCTGCGTTGCGGACAGGGTGTTCGTTTCGGCGGGAGATGAGGTGAAAAAAGGGGATACTCTGTTTACGGTTGACGTCAAAGCCACAAAGCAGGTAATCGCCGCGGCTGCGGGAGTATCGTCGGCAATGATTACCGACGACAGGATAAAGGAAAAAATCACCTCGCCGGTTTCCGGAAAAATCCGGTCAATCAACGTATCGCCGGGGAAAACGGTGGACAGCCAGTCGCCCTGTGCGATGATTTCATCCGGCGACGCGCTTTTAGTCAAGGTGGCAATTCAGGAAAGCAAACTGAAGGATATCAAAGTCGGGCAGCCTGCCAGAATATCCGGTATTGCGTTTGAGAAGGAAGAGTATTCGGGTATCGTGTCGCAGATAGCGAGTTCCGCGCGCCAGCAGTATGTCGGCACCATTACCGAAACGGTTGTGGACGCGGTGATTACCTTAACCGAAAAGGACGAATCGCTTAAGCCCGGACTTTCCGCAAAATCCGTTATTGTTGTGGGAGAGCAGCAAAACTGTATAGTGATACCCTACGAGTACGTGATGCAGGATGAAGAAAACAACGAGTATGTGTATCTATACAACGACGGGTACTGCATTAAACGGGTAATCCGAACAGGGAAGGAATTCAGCAACGGCTATGAAATCCTTTCAGGTATTGCCGAAGGGGACAGGGTGATACAAAACCCGGACGGCATAACAAAACCAGGGGAGAGGGTAAGACTGAAACCCTGAAGGAGGCGGATAAATGTTTGATATATTCCTTTGCGCGATAAAAAGCCTTTTTAGAAAAAGGCTGCGCACCGTACTTACAGCCGGCAGTATCACAATCGGCGTGATGATGGTGGTAATTGTAACGATAATCAGCAGCGCGGGCAAACGGGTGGTCAACAAGGAGTTTCAAAGCCTCGGCCTGTCCGGAATTTCAATCACCACCACCCAGAGCGCTGTAAACGACGGGCAGCATGGCATTTCCGCCGAAGGGCTTGAGGTTATCAGAAATACCCGCAACGTCTCGACCGCTATGCCGCTGTTAATCCAGTTTGCCAGTTCGCTGATAAGAGACACGCGCTGCGACACTATTATATGCGGCATTGACGCGGGCGCGGTTCAGGCAATTTCGCTGCACTTAAAGTACGGGCGGATGATTACAAAAGGGGATGTGCGCTCGGTAGAGAATATCTGCGTCATAGACGAAACCCTCGCAAAAACTGCATACGGCAGGGAGAATATCACCGGCAAAACCATAAGCCTTCAAATCAACGGCGTCGACAACCAGTTTTTGATTGTCGGGATTGCTAAAGCCGGCAGCGCGCTTTTAAGCAACCTTGGGGAGATTATCCCGGGCATGGTATATATCCCTTACAGCACCCTCCAGACTCTGACCGGCAGGATGAATTTCGACCAGGTCGCGGTGCGTGTCGCAAATCAGGGGGAGATTGCCGAAACCGGAAGCCAGATAATTAAAAGGCTGGAGCATTTGACAGGGAGCCGCGGCTATTTCCGCGCAGAAAACTTAACCCTCCACAGGGACAGGCTGGGAGGGCTGCTTGACATCATCGGCCTGATTTTGACCGCGCTGAGCGCTATTTCAATGGTTGTGTCCGGCCTTGGGATTATGACGATTATGCTGGTTTCTGTCAATGAGAGAATGCGTGAAATCGGGATAAAAAAATCCATCGGCGCGTCAAGGGGGAGGATTATGCTGGAGTTTTTGACCGAATCCGTCGCGATTTCACTGATTGGAAGCCTGACAGGGATTATAATCGGCAGCGCGGTTTCGGCGGTGGGGCTTGGGTTGTACGGGCAAAGCATGCCGTTCATCCTCCGCGACATGGCGGCCATTGTGTTTGTGTCGATCGCAATCGGAGCGGTTTTCGGGGTTTACCCTGCGGTCAAAGCCGCAAAACTCAGACCGGTTGACGCATTGAGAATGGAGTAACCGGATTTGCGCTCAATATAAAATATAAAGCTTTATGCAATAAAAAACGGGCGGATATGCAAATCCGCCCCTCAGTTTAATATAAACAATTATCCAGCTGTAAACGCAAAGCCCATGGCTTTATTATTAGCTTAATACAGGTTAAGGCTTTTGATAAGTCTGGGCAAGGTGCATTCAAAATTTACGCCGAACCTGACATCGGTGCCCGCCGCTTTTGTTTTCCTGATACTTTCGACCGTAAAATCAACGGCGACTTTGGTGGAGTCGGCCAAATCAAACCCGTTCAGCAGCGCCGCGAGCAGCGCGCTCCCGAACACGTCGCCGGTGCCGTGGTAATAACCCTCAATCTTTTCCTCGAAAGCGAAGCTGATTTTACCGGTGGTTTTATCGAGGCAAGCGGCGCCGAGGTGCCGGTCGTCGAAAAATACGCCGGTCAGCACAATTCTTTCAGGCCCGATTGAGCTTAACTCCATCAGCATATCCTTGATATACTTCTCTGTATAAGGGCCGGGGTTATACGGCCTGCCGAGCAGAAACGCCGCTTCGGTTATGTTCGGCACGATTATGTCTGCCTTTTGGCACAGCTTCAGCATACCCTTCGGGAAATCGGGCGAAAAGCTGGGGTAGAGCTTGCCGTTGTCGGCCATTACCGGGTCGACCAGAATAATATTGTTTTGGGTGCGAAAATCGTCAAAAAACTCCGATACGATATCCAGCTGTTCAAACGAGCCCAGATAGCCGGTATAAATCGAGTCAAACTCAAGCCCAAGCGACCGCCAGTGCTCTGAAATCGGGCGGATGTCGTGGGTTAAATCGCGGAAAGTGTAGCCGGTAAACCCGCCGGTATGGGTTGACAGCACGGCGGTCGGGATTACGCTTGTTTCAATACCGGTCGCCGACAGTATTGGCAGCGCGACAGTCAGCGAGCATCTGCCGAAACAGGATATGTCATGGATTGCGACAATTCGTTTTTGTCTGGTCATAATGCGTTTTTTCCTTTCCTATAAAATGAGTTTTGGCGAAAAGACTTTGATAATCTAATTTATATCACTATATCGGTTGTCAGTCAACAATATTAAAACCAAATCTTTACTTTTTGCCGAAATTCCCCCGCGACAACACCGACCGCAACAGGACATCCCCGTTTGCGTTCACCGGCAACAAGTTCGAGTTTCGGATGGTCGGAGCGGCCAGCAGTATCGCAGACGCGAACACCGTTCTTAACAGTTCGGTTGCCGAGTCGCTCAGAGTATTCGCCGACAGGCTGGAAGGCGCCGAGAACCTGAAAACCGCGCTGCATGAGCTTATCAAAGAGACCGTAAAGAAGCACAAGAGGATAGTATTCAACGGCAACGGGTACGACCAAAGATGGCTTAAGGAAGCGGTGGAAAAGCGCGGGTTGAAGAATTACCGCACCACTCCTGACTGCCTGCCGCGCCTGATGGACAAAAAGAATGTGGATATGCTGACACGGCACGGGGTGTATACCGAAGCTGAAATCAGGTCCAGATATGAAATCATGACGGGCAACTACTGTAAGACGGTGATGATTGAAGCCAGCACCATGGTGGATATTGCGAGGACGCTGATTGCCCCGGCCGTCGAGGCCTATGCCGCCGACGTCGCAAAGGCCGCCGCCGCAAAAAAGGCTCTGGACCCGGCGATTTCCTGCAGTTACGAAACAAGGCTGGTCCGAAAACTGTCCGCGCTGACAGACAGGATAGCCTCAAAGACCGAGGAGCTTAACAACGCGCTGTTCGCATTGCAGAACGTGGAGGATGTCGGCACGAAAGCCGTGATGATTCGCGACAACCTGCTGAACCTGATGGGCGAGTTGAGACTTGCGTGCGACGAGGCGGAAACCATCACCGCAAGAAGCTACTGGCCGTTCCCGACATACGCGGAGCTTTTGTACTGTGCAGGATAAGTTCTGGTTTCAGGTTTGATTATTGGGGACAGCGCTGCGGGCGATTTGTAAAAATGCCAAAAAATTCATATTTTATTATTGACAACATGCCCAAAGAGAGTATAATTTATTTAGCAAAAGGCAATGATGTCTTTGGTGTGGGCATCATTGCCTTTTTCATCCAAAAAGGGGTTGAACGCCTTGAAAATTGATAAAAAACTAATCAGGCATATTGCGGCGCTGGCAAAGCTTGAAATTGACGAAAATGATATTGATAAGTGGATTGGGCAGATGAACGAGATAATCGCCTTTGCCGACCGGCTGAATGAATTTAATTTGCAGGATTTCAGCGAAACGGCGCATGGGTTTGACGCGCCCGGTGTTTTTCTCGAGGACGTAAGAAAGCCGTCATATCCGAGAGAGGCAATGCTGGCGAACGCTCCGGATGTGGAAGGCGGATGTTATTCGGTGCCCATAATTGTCGAGTGAGGTAATATATGATACGGTTTGGAAAAAGCACGGTCAGGGAGCTTTCGGCTCTTTTGATGAACAGGGAGGTTTCCTCGACCGAGCTTGCGAAAGGCTATCTTGACAGGATAAAAGAATACGACCCGGCAATCGAAAGCTACATCACTGTATGCGAAAAAGAGGCAATGGACGCCGCAAAGAGCGCGGACAGGCGGATAGCGGCGGGCGAAAAAGGGGATTTGCTGGGAATTCCCGTCGGGATTAAGGACAACATCTGCACCTGCGGGATTAATACAACCTGCGGCTCCCGAATGCTTCACAACTTTGTGCCTCCATACGACGCCACGGTTGTCAGAAAGCTCAGGGAGGCCGACGCGGTTATCCTCGGCAAGCTCAATATGGACGAGTTTGCGATGGGTTCATCCACCGAAACCTCTTACTTCAAAAAGACAAAAAACCCTTATGATTTAACCTGCGTTCCCGGCGGCTCGTCCGGCGGTTCGGCCGCCGCGGTTTCCGCCGATTTGGCGGCTTTCGCGCTTGGCTCGGATACCGGCGGCTCAATCCGGCAGCCGGCTGCTTTTTGCGGCTGTGTGGGGCTTAAACCAACCTACGGGCTGGTATAGAGGTTTGGGCTGGTGGCGTTCGCCTCCTCCCTTGACCAAATCGGCCCGCTTGCCAAAACCGTCGAGGACTGCGCTCTAATCTTAAAACATATTGCCGGGCACGACGAAATGGACTCCACCTCGGCGAATGCCGAAATCCCGAACTATACGGCGGCACTGGGACGCGGCATAGCCGGTATGAGGATTGGGGTGCCGAAACAGTATCTTGAAAACGGGATACAGCCCGAAATCAAAAAAGCGGTGCTGGACGCCGTAAAGGTTTATGAGGATTTGGGCGCGGCATGTGAAGAATGCTCGCTGCCTTTGGTAGAATATGCTCTTTATGCTTACTATTTAATCTCATCGGCAGAGGCAAGCTCAAACCTTGCAAGGTACGACGGGGTGAAATATGGTTTCAGAGCAGATAACTTCGGGGATTTAAGAGATATGTACCTTAAAACCCGCAGTCAGGGCTTTGGCGAGGAAGTAAAAAGAAGGATAATGCTGGGCACCTTCGCGCTGAGTTCCGGATACTACGACGCGTATTATAAAAGATCCCGGCTGGTATCCGGGTTAATCAGTGATGAGTTTTCCGCCCGCTTTTCAAAATACGACGCGCTCCTGACCCCGACCACCCCGACCACCGCTTTCCGTTTCGGGGAGAAAGCGGACCCGATTTCAATGTATATGGGGGACGTATGCACTGTCGCGGTGAATATCGCAGGGCTGCCGGCAATCAGCATTCCCGCGGGTTTTGACGGCGCCGGCAAACCGATTGGCATTCAGCTTATCGCAGACCGCTTTGAGGAAGAAAAGCTGCTGCGCCTTGCATATTCTTATGAGAAGGTGGCCGGTTTTGAAAACGCCCGCCCTGAGCTTTCTGACGTAAAGGGGGGATTGCAGTGGACTACGAGACAATCATAGGCCTTGAAATCCACGCCGAGCTTTCGACAGAGTCGAAGATTTTCTGCTCATGCTCCACCGAATTCGGTGCGGACGTGAATACCCATACCTGCCCCGTATGCACCGGAATGCCGGGAGTCCTGCCGGTTTTGAATAAAAAGGCGGTCGAATACGCGATTATGGCGGGGCTTGCAATGAACTGCAACATAACCCGTTACGGAAAACAGGACAGGAAAAACTATTTTTACCCGGATTTGCCAAAAGGATACCAGATTTCACAGTACGACCTTCCAATATGCTATGGCGGGTACATGGAGATTGAAGCGGACGGCCAACAAAAAAAGATTGGCATAACCCGCATCCACATTGAGGAAGACGCCGGCAAGCTGATTCACGACGATTTCCTCGGAGTATCACTTGTGGATTACAACAGGGCCGGAGTGCCCCTGATAGAGATAGTAACCGAGCCGGACGTACGTTCAGCCGGAGAGGCGAAAGCCTTTCTGGAAAAGGTGAAATCCATACTGGAGTACACCGGCGTTTCGGATTGTAAAATGCAGGAGGGCTCGCTCAGGTGCGACATCAACCTTTCGGTAAGACCGATGGGGCAAAAGGAGTTAGGCACCCGCACCGAGATAAAAAACATCAATTCATTCAGCGCGGCGGTACGGGCAATCGAATTTGAGCGCAGCCGGCAGATTGGCTTGATTTCTGCCGGAAAAGAAGTGGCTCTGGCCACTTTAAGATGGGACGACGAAAACGGGATAGGCTATGAAATGCGCTCAAAGGAAGAAGCCCACGACTACCGGTATTTTCCCGAGCCGGATTTGGCACCTGTTGTGATTGACGACGGGTGGATTGAAAAAATCAAAAACAGTTTACCGGAGCTGCCGGACGCAAGGAAGGAAAGGTATGTCAGCGATTTCGGCCTTCCCGAATACGATGCCGCCTTCATAACCGCTTCGCGAAAGCTGGCTGATTACTTTGAAAAGGCGGTCGAGCTTGGGGCGCCGCCGAAAATCGCGAGCAACTGGATTATGGGAGACATATCAAGGCTGCTGAAAGACAGAGGGCTTGAGGATATCCCGTTTGCACCGGAATATCTTGTAAAAACCACTGATTTAATTGAAAAAGGTGTGGTCAGCACCACTGCTGCAAAAAGGATTGTAGCGGAGCTGTTTGACGGGGAAAAAGACCCCGAACAAATCGCAAAAGAGGCAGGGCTTATTCAGGTGAGCGACGAGTCCGAGCTTGCACTGCTGGTAAAACAGGTTATTGACGAAAACCCCAAAGCGGTGGCGGAAGTCCGCGCCGGCAAGGAAAAGGCGATGGGGTTTTTAATCGGGCAGGCCATGCGAGTCTCAAAGGGGAGCGCAAACCCGCGGATTATCAGCAGGCTTGTAAGGAAAATGCTCGGACTCTAACATGATAGAATTAGGCATTAGCATTTGCCGCGCTGCGCTTTGGACACAGAGCGTTTCTGCGAAAACCGCATTTTTGCCGCCTGCGGGCATATCAATTCATTGGAAGAGAGCTGACAGGATGGATAAAATTCTGGTTTTGGATTTCGGCGGGCAGTATAACCAGCTTATTGCGCGCAGGGTGCGCTCAGAGCAGGTGTACGCCGAGATTAGGCACTGCGATAAAATCACCCCGCCAGAGATTAAAAAAGTGGGGTACAGGGGTATTATCTTAACCGGCGGGCCGAACAGCGTCTACGAGCCGTCCTCGCCGCGCTATGACCCCGCGGTGCTTGAGCTTGGGATACCGGTGCTTGGGATTTGCTACGGATTTCAGCTGCTCGCCTTTTTGGCGGGCGGCGAGGTAGCAACTGCGGACTCCGGCAGCGAGTACGGCAGTACCACGCTTTATGCAAAAGGCAGCGCCCTGTTTGACGGAGTGCCGGAAGAAAGCGTTTGCTGGATGAGCCATACCGATACGTGAAAAAACCGCCTGAAGGCTTTAAAACGATTGCCCGCACCGAAAAATGCCCCTGCGCCGCCCTCTGCGATGATAACCGCAAGCTGTACGGGGTGCAGTTTCATCCTGAAGTTTCACATACCGTTTACGGCAGGCAGATAATCCGCAATTTCATCTTTTCTATCTGCGGCTGCAGGCCGGACTGGAAAGCGGAAAACTTTGTAGAGAGCGCTATCCAAAAATACAAATCAGTGCTTTCGGGCAAAAAGGTTTTGCTGGCGCTTTCAGGCGGGGTGGATTCCACTGTGGCGGCGGCGCTTTTACACAAAGCTATCGGCAGAAACCTTATCTGCGTGTTTGTGGACCACGGGCTTTTGCGGAAAGGCGAAGGGGATTATGTTGAGAAAACCTTAAGCGGCGGACTGGGTATCAACCTTGTGCGCGTGAATGCCGGGGACAGGTTTTTAACAAGATTGTCGGGGGTGTCCGAACCGGAGAAAAAGCGCAAGATTATAGGCGAAGAATTTATAAGGGTGTTTGAAGAAGAGGCCAAAAAACTCGGCGCAATTGACGCGCTTGCTCAGGGTACCATTTACCCCGATGTCATCGAAAGCGGCAGCGGCGGTTCGGCGGTAATCAAAAGCCACCACAATGTCGGCGGGCTCCCCGATGTCATAGCGTTTAAGGAGATAATCGAGCCGCTGCGTGATTTGTTCAAGGATGAAGTGCGCGAAGTGGGGGAGCAGCTGGGTCTTCCGGGCAAACTTGTGTGGAGGCAGCCGTTCCCCGGTCCCGGCCTTGCGGTGCGGGTAACCGGAGAGGTTACAAAAGAAAAGCTTGGACTTCTGCGTGAAGCCGACGTGATTTTCCGTAAGGAGATTGAAAACGCGGGGCTTGAAAGAAAGGTCAACCAGTATTTTGCGGTGCTGACCGACTCCCGCAGCGTTGGCGTGATGGGGGACACGAGGACCTACGGATATACGGTGGCTCTGCGCGCGGTTACCACCGACGATTTCATGACCGCCGAATGGGCAAGGCTGCCCTATGAGGTGCTGGCAAGGGCGTCCGGCAGGATTACAAACGAAGTCAGGGGCATTACCAGAGTGGTATATGACATAACCTCAAAACCGCCGGCTACGGTGGAGTGGGAATAGACTGATAACGGAGGAAAAGATGGCTATTCGCGAAGAATGCGGGGTTTTCGGCGTTTTTTCGCCAAGCCCTGATGATGTGGCGGCAATTTCATATTACGGGCTGTACGCTCTACAGCACAGGGGGCAGGAAAGCTGCGGCATTGTGGTGAACAGCGGCGGCGAGTTTGTGTCCCACAAGGATTTGGGGCTTGTCAGCGAGGTTTCCACAAAGGAAACCCTGTCCCGTATGCCGAGTGGTACGGCGGCGGTTGGCCACGTCCGGTACGGCACCACCGGCAGGTCAAGCCGCAGCAACTGCCAGCCGATTGAAGTAAACCATTACATGGGAAAAATGGCGCTGGCCCATAACGGAAACCTCTCGAATGTGTGGGAGCTGAAAGAAAAGCTCGAACTATCGGGGGCTATTTTCCATACCACCAGCGACACCGAGACCGTTGCCTATATCATCACCAGAGAGAGACTGAACGCGCCGTCGGTCGAGGACGCGGTAAGCCGCGCGATGGAGGTTATAGAAGGCGCTTATTCCCTGATTATTATGACGCCCGACAAATTAATCTGCGCAAGGGATATGTACGGGTTCAGGCCGCTGTGCTTTGGCAAAACCGCCGGCGGCGTTTACGTAGCTGCGTCCGAAAGCTGCGCGGTTAAAGCGGTGGGCGCCGAAGTTGTCAGGGATGTGGAGCCGGGCGAGATACTGGTGTTCAGCCGGGACGGGGTATTCTCCCGCACAGAGCACTGCGGCAAAAAGCAAAAACATCTCTGCATATTCGAGTACATCTATTTTGCGCGGCCGGATTCGGTAATCGACGGGGTTTCGGTCCACGCGTCCCGCGTGGACGCGGGCAGGAAGGATTACCAGCTGCTCTATTTTCAAAACGGCAAGGGAAGGTTTATGCTCGGTGAAACCTGCTATACGGTTTCGGAAGGCGAGTTTTTCATTTATTATCCGAACGAGCCGCAGCATTATGAATATCGCCTTTCCGACACTCCGGATTTGTACTGGATTCACTTTACAGGCAAAGACGTGCCGCAGATACTGCAGCAGTTGGATTTTGCGGAGTCCCGACGGTATCATGTCAGGGTAAAGGATGTCTATCACAGTTTATTCGATAAAATCATTCACGAACTGCAGATGAAACAAAGCCACTTTGAAAGTCTCGCAAACACTTATTTTCTTGAACTGCTGACCCTGATGTCCCGTTCGGCAACNNAAAAGGCCTTTCAGCGTTTTTGATTACGCAAGGCAGTGCGGCATGAGCGTGAGCTGGTTTGCCCGGGTTTTTAAGCGTCATACCGGAACCAGCCCCCAGCAGTACCTTATCAATGTCAGAATAAACAAGGCAAAAGAACTGCTTGTATCTTCAACATATAACATCAGCAAGATTGCCGAGATAGTGGGGTATTATAACCCGCTGTATTTCAGCCGGGTATTTAAAAAGCACACCGGCTGCTCGCCGTCGGAATACAGAATACGGAATATGTGATAATGACACTATAAAAAAGCACCGATGGCTCTCAGAGCTTTCGGTGCTTTTAACGTATTAAAAGCGTTTATACCTCTTTATAAAATACAATCCCCCTGCGCTTGTGCTCGCTTGCCCTGTGCATTCTCTCGACAAGCTCTCTCTTTTCGTCGGGGATTTGGCCGCCTGTCAGATAGGCGTCGAGCTCTTTATAAGTTATTCCCATCTCGCCCTCGTCGGTCTGCCCGTCGAAAAGGGCTGCCGACGGGGGTTTTTCAATAACCGATTTCGGCGCGCCCAGATATTTTAGAAACTCCACAACTTCGGTGGCGGTTAAATCCGCAATCGGGTTAAAGTCGTGCGCGCCGTCCCCCCATTTGGTGAAGTAGCCGACATAGATTTCGCTTCTGTTGCCGGTGCCTGCCACCAAGCGGTTTTCAGCGGCCGCAACCGCGTACAGCGTCAGCATCCGCAGCCGCGGCGCCATATTGATAACAGCCGCCTCGTTCAGGGAGGTGCCTTCAAGGGCGTTGAGCTCAGCATCTCTCACCGGCGTCAAATCCACAAAGCGGGTTTCAATCCCGTATTTTTCGGCGATTTCTTTGGCGTCGTCGATATCCTCGCCGTAATTGCGTTTTGATGAACATGGCATAATCAGCCCGACGGTATTGTCGCAGGCGGCCTTGCAGAGAATTCCGACCAAAGCCGAATCCTTGCCGCCGCTGTTTCCAAAGACAATACCTAAAGCGCCGCTTTCAGCCAGCAGGGATTTTATAAACCTCACTCGTTTTTCAAATTCATCCTGATAATCGCGCATTTTAATCATCCTTGTCCGTACAGATATAACCATATTTAAGCGTGCCGGCTTTTCGCCGGCATACCGGTTGCCGTATATTTCAGCCGATTTTACCGCGCGGAAAACTTTATGGATGTGGTGTGGCGGAAAGCCTGTCCGGCTTTAAGAATTGGCTGTTCAAAATAGGGGTGGTTTACAGCGTCGGGGAAAAACTGGTTTTCAAGGCAAAACCCGCTGTGTTTATTGTAGATTGCTCCTGCTTTTCCCTTGACATTATCAAGGAAATTGCCGGAGTAAAACTGCAGACCGGGCAGGGTGGTTTTAAGCTCAAGCGAGATACCGGTGGTTTCCTCGTAACAGAACGCGGCGCTGCGTAGCACTCCGGTTTTGCCTCGCACCGCAAAGTTGTGGTCGTACCCGCCGGCGAGCTTCAGCGGCGGATAGTCCTGATTAATCCGCGACCCGATAGGGCTGGCCTGTCTGAAATCCATCGGGGTGCCCTCAACCGGCAGGATTTCCCCGGTCGGTATCAGCTTTTCGTCGGTATTCGTAAAAGAGTCGGAATTAAGCTTTAATATATGGCTTAAAACATCGCCGCTGTCGTGGCCCGCAAGATTAAAATACGAGTGGTTGGTAAGGTTGCAGACAGTGTCTTTGTCGGTCTTCGCAAAGTATTCCCATGTAAAGACTCCGTCGTCCGAAAGGGAATGGGAGACAGAAACACTAAGGTTACCCGGATAGCCTTCGTCGCCGTCCGGGCTGACTAATGACAGAATGAGCTTGTTATTCTCAACCACGGCCGACCAAACCTTTTTGTCAAACCCGTTTATGCCGCCGTGAAGGTGGTTGCCGTTGTTGTTGCAGGCGAGTGTGTATTCCCTGCCGTCAAG
>LFTH01000067.1:47833-59424 GCA_001513365.1 Clostridiales bacterium DTU033
CCGACTTCAATTCCCGCGGAGCTTGAAAGGATGTAAAGCTCCACCTCTTTACCCGCTGAGGTTTTTCCGAATTCGCTTTTTGTAACTCTGACGCTCAATTAAGACATCCTCCAAAACATTTTTATATCACAAAACCGCCGTTTGGGCTAATTACCTGCCCCGTGATAAAGTCCGATTTTTCGGACGCAAGGAAAAATACTGTTTCCGCTACCTGCTGCGGGGTGCCTAACCGCCTTAACGGGGTTTGCTGTTTTAAATCCTCAAGGTCTTCGGCGCTAAGGTGTGAATTCATATCGGTGTCGATAATGCCGGGGGCGACGCAGTTTACGTTGATGTTGGACGGGCCGAGCTCTTTGGCAAGGGATTTTGTAAGCCCGATTAACGCGGCTTTTGCGGCCGAATAATGTACCTCGCAGGAAGCTCCGACCATTCCCCAGATTGAAGACACCAGCACAATCTTGCCTTTTTTCCTGCTGAGCATGCCGGGCAGCACCGCGCGGCAACAGTAAAAGGCGGCGTCCACCGTTACGGCCATCATCCTGCGCCAGTCTTCCGGTGATATGTCGGTGAACAGTTTTTGTTCGGATATGCCCGCGTTGCTGACAAGAACGTCAATTGCCCCAAAACGCCGTTCGCCGGCTTCAACCATCTGTTTTACCTGTTCAAAGTCCGACACGTCCGCTTTGAACGGCAGCACGTCCGCGCCCTGCCGGGACAGCCTGAACGCCAAATCCGCCGCCTGTTTTTCAGACGAAAAATAGTTTAACACTATCCGGTACCCTTTGCTGGCGAAAAGCTCTGCGCATGCGCTGCCAATACCCTTTGAGCCGCCGGTAATCAATACGGTCTTTTTGCTCATGATACCACTACCATTGTCAGTCAATCTCGATTTTAAAGTCGTCCTCTTTGTAGCCGCTTATATCGGGCGGGCGCTTTGGAACCCGTTTTAAGGGGTCGTAGATGAACTTGCGGCAGTGATGGTAAAGCGGCATTACCCCTTTTTTAGGGCATAAAACCGCCTTTCCGTCCGAAGAACGGCGCCCGTAGACGCAGAATTCGCATGTCGCCTCAATGTTGTTGCCGTAAAGCTTTCGACGCATTTTATCATCTCGCTTTTTGCATTCGATGGAATTTATCATACCATATTTGCCTCCTTATTTCTACTGTATTTTTCCGTTTTTTGCCTTTAAAGCCGCGAGCGGCGTTTCTGCCGGGTTTTCGGACACAGCCAGCAAAAACAGCCCGCAAAGCGCGAGCAGGGCGGCAGAAGCGGCGGGGTTGTATGAGAATGGGATAACTATTTTGTCAAAGACAGGTTTAAACGCCATTTTTGCGGCAGGGATATATCTGAACAGCAAAGGGCTGACAGTTCCGCCCAAAAGTGCGTGTAAAAACCTTGATATGAAAAAGCCGCGGGTTACCAGCCCCTTTCCATGAAGGGTGGCGGCAATCTGACAGTGGATTGAAAGCCCTCCCCAGCCGAGCGCCATACCGAGCAATGCCGGGGCCGCGGCTCCGGTGCCGGACGACTCTACACAGCCGCTGCTTACTTCCAGAAGGCTTGAAAAAACAGCCGAAACTATTTTTGAAACCGGATTTTGCGGCATTCCAGAATTCAGCGCAAGCAAAACCGCGGACAAAACCGCGGACTCGATTTGTTTTACAAAACCACACGCGTCAAAAATCGACAGCAACGCCGCGAAAATCACAATGAACCCGCACATCATCAGCAGGGACTGGCAGGCGCCGTTGACCGACTCGACAAACGCGGCGGCAGGAGAAAGGCGGCCTGATATGAATTTCTGCCCGCCGCGCGCCGGCGGCTGCGCTTCGGAAGAAGGCACGCCAATCCTCTGGATTAAACCGAGGATTAATGAGGCGGAGATATGCGCGCAGTACAGTATGACACCGCTACGTATTTCGCCCATCATGCCCGCGCCGACTGCGCTTATAATAAACGCCGGGCCGCCGTTGACGCAGAAGCAGAGCATCCTCCGCGCCTGGCTTTTGCTTATGCTGCCCTGCTCCAAAAGCTGGCCGACCGCAATCCCGCCGGTGGGGTACCCGCCGATAAAGCTGATGAGAATTCCGGGCGCGCAGCAGCCCGGCAGGCGAAACAGCAGACGGGTTGGTTTTTCAAGGAAACGCCCTATCGTATCGCAAAGCCCCGATTTGACGGCAAAGCCGGCAAGCACAAGGAAAGGGAACAGCGAGGGTATTATTATTGAAGAACAGATTGACAAGCCCCTGCTGATACCCGAAGCGGCCGCGTGCGGCCATGAGATTAACAGCCAGCATCCCGATATACAGCCGAGCAGAAGAAAAACTTTAATGATGGCGGATTTGCGGACGGTTTTGACAAACACCCTGTATTCATCCTTTCCACTGTATCAAACGAACCGGTATATATTCTTTATTCAAAGCCATTAAATACTATGCTTGTCTTACCGTATTATTGTAAAAACATCAGCATATTTTATTTTGGGAGTTTCGATTTTTTATAAGCTGCGGAAGGGTATATGTATGAGAAATGTGCGTCGGAGAAAACCAAAGCGAAAACATAAGAAAAACGGTTTGCCCGAAAAGGTGGAGCGGGCTTTTGAGCTTCCCTTAGGGGCTTTAAGCGAGGCGACGCGGATTGAGCTGATGGGGAATAAAAGGGCGGTAATCAGCGGCTGCCACGGGATTGTGGAATATGACGACGACCTTGTGAGAATGCAGACGGGCAGCGGGATGATACGTTTTACGGGCAGGAAGCTCAGTATCAGTAATCTGACCGAAGACAGCGCGGTGGTCGAGGGGGAGATACAGGCGCTGGAATATCTCTCCTGACTGATTATAAAGCTGGTAAATCGAACATTTGCCCGGATTTTGGAGGGGAAAGATTGTTTTTGATACATTTTTTGAGATGGCTGTTCGGCTGGGTGAGATTTTGCGCGGAAGGCGGATTTCCCGAAAGGCTTCTTAACCTTGCGGCACGCGAAGGGATAGACTTATGGGGGGTGCGCAGGAAGGGCGAAAAACTGTATGCGAGCTGTCCGGCACGGCAGTACCGCCTGCTTAAATCCCCTGCGCGGCGCACCGGCATGCGTATCAAAATCAAAAAAAAGCACGGGGTTCCTTTTTCGATGAGAAGATACAGGTCAAGGCCGGGCCTGCTGGCCGGTCTGGCGTTTTTTGCCGCGCTGCTTTGGTTTTTATCGGGAAGGGTTTGGGTTGTCGAGGTCAGGGGGAACAACAAAGTCAGCAGGGAAGAAATACTTAAAGTGATGGGGGAGCTCGGGGTCAGCGAGGGAAAAAGCCTTTTGGGGCTGGACATTCCGACCCTTCAGCTACAGGCGCTGCAGAAGCTGCCGAAGCTCGCATGGTGTGTTGTAAACCTTCAGGGCAGCGTCGCTTACATTGATGTTACCGAACGCATACCTGCTCCGAAGATGTCGGATACAAACCGCCCGTCAAACATAAAAGCGGCGCGGGACGGCCGCATTGTCTCAATCGAGGTGTATACCGGACAGGCGATGGTTCAAAAAGGGGACGCGGTCGCCGAGGGCATGCTGCTGGTAAGCGGGGTAGTCGAAAGCTCGGTTGGCCCGATATTCAAACGTTCGCAGGCCAAAATACTTGCCAGAACCCAAAGGCAGCTGAAAGTTAGCGTGCCGCTTAAGGAAACCCGCCTGCTGCCTTCGGGGCGCAGAATTTTGCAGCCCTACCTGTATTTTTTTACCTTGCGCATACCGATGTTCACAAACGGTGAAATCGGGCAG
The DNA here is from genome assembly GCA_001513365.1 of Clostridiales bacterium DTU033. GTDB lineage: Bacteria > Bacillota > Clostridia > Oscillospirales > Acutalibacteraceae > Avimonas. Next base: position 51,598 of record LFTH01000067.1, read on the forward strand.
GAAAACCGGTTAAAAGTAACTGAAACAATGTTAAACGTAAACGGAAAAAACCTGCCTGTCGGCATAATTAACAGAACCTATGAGCTTTTAGAGCCGAACGAAATTATAAGGACCGAGCCAAAGGCAAGGGAACTGGCGCAAAAACTGCTGGACGAGAAAAAGAAAACCGAGCTTAAATCCGCAGAGATAGTGAGTGCCGACGAAAAGGGCAGGGTATCAAACGGGGAATATGTTTTGACCGGAAAATACGTCTGTATCGAGGATATTTGCGTGGAGGAAGAGCTTGTTATAGAATAAAAACCGTATAAATATGCAAACGGAAGATTTATTTTATTAAACTCCCGGTAATATTTTTGGCTAAAATGTTAAATGACAAATGGGGATTTTTTTGATATATAATATAGATAAGTAAAAAAATTCGGAAGTGTGGTTTGTTAATGCTTGAACAGGTTCTCAATCTGGACCGCATGGAACAGGTTATCTCCCTTTTCGGGAGCTTTGATGAAAATGTAAAACTAATCGAAGAACACTACGGCGTGGATATTTTAAGCCGCGGTACCGAGATTAAAATAAACGGAGAACCTGAAGCGGTAACAAAAGCGCTTCGCTCGATACAGGGCCTGCTGCAGCTGATAAACAGGGGGGAACAGCTTAACGAGCAAAACGTCCGGTATGTGCTGATGCTGGTTGACGAAGGTCAGGAGGGCGAGCTCTCACGTTTTTCGACCGACAGTATCTGCATAACCTCCAAAGGCAAACCCATCAAACCCAAAACAATCGGACAGAAAAACTATGTCGAGGCAATCAGGAACAACACGATTGTATTGGGAGTCGGGCCGGCGGGCACCGGCAAGACTTACCTTGCGGTCGCGATGGCGGTCAGCGCCTTCCGCGCCAAAGAGGTCAACCGGATTATCTTAACCCGCCCTGCGGTTGAAGCGGGCGAAAAGCTCGGTTTTCTGCCGGGCGACCTTCAATCCAAGGTCGACCCCTACTTAAGACCCCTTTACGACGCGCTTTTTGACATGCTGGGCGCAGAAACCTATCAAAAATGCCTTGAGCGCGGGAATATCGAGGTCGCGCCATTGGCGTATATGAGGGGCAGAACGCTGGACGACAGTTTCATTATTCTGGACGAGGCGCAGAACACCACTGTCGAACAGATGAAGATGTTCCTGACCCGTTTGGGCTTTAATTCCAAAATGGTGGTGACAGGAGATGTAACTCAGATTGACCTCCCCGAAGGCCGCAAAAGCGGTTTAAAAGAGGTGATTAGAATTCTTAGGGGAATTGAAGATATCGGGATATGCTATTTCACTCAAAAAGATGTAGTAAGGCACCAGCTTGTTCAGCGTATTATCGAGGCGTATGAAAAATATGAAAAAATCTTTGATGAAGGGAAACGTAGAAGGTATTATGGAAAAACTCAAAGTCGTTATTGAGAATAAACAAAAGAAAGCCAAGCTCCCTACCGGATTAAGGCTGCTTATCAGGCGCTGCTGCCACGCAGCGCTGCAGCTTGAGGGATTTCAGGGCTCGGCCGAAATCGGAGTAACTATTGTGGACGACGACCAGATAAGGCAGATTAACAAAGAACACAGAAATATAGATTCGACCACCGACGTGCTGTCTTTCCCGATGGGAGAGAACGGGGAGTATGATAAAAACCCCGAAACGGGAGGCTACATACTCGGCGATATTGTCTTGTCAATAGAGCGCGCGATGGAGCAGGCGGACAGGTTCGGGCATTCGCTGCAGCGCGAAGTCGGGTATCTCATTGTACATTCTGTTCTTCACCTTCTTGGATACGACCATGTTGACGGCGGACTTGAGGCGGTGCGTATGCGTGAACGCGAAGAAGCCATCATGCTCTCGGTGGGGCTTCCGCGCGGGAGCAGTTATGTACTGGCTGACGAGGATAATTAATCTCTATGAAAGCGTTGATAAAGAGCTTTATGTATGCCGGGCGCGGGATTTGGTTTTGTATCCGGCACGAAAGGAATTTCAGGATTCATATTGTCGCGTCGATTTACGTCCTGTGGTTCGGGTTCTGGTTCTCGCTTGGCCGTGCGGAATGGGCAATCCTGTTGCTGACGCTGGCGATGGTTCTGACGGCGGAGGCTGTCAACACCGCGGTTGAACAGGCGGTGGAGCTTTCATCGCCGAAAGTCAACCCGACCGCAAGGATAGCAAAGGATGCGGCGGCAGCGGCCGTGCTGATTTCTTCCGTATCCGCCGTTGTAGTCGGCGCGCTTTTGTTTTATCAGCCCGAAAAACTTGTTTTATTTTTTACGGGATTTGCAAAACACCCGCGCAGGGTCTTCCTGCTAATATTGTCGCTGGCGATTTCCTTCCTGTTTGTAAAATACGGGGGCGTCAAAAAAAGGTATCCGGAATAGCCGTTTTTGGCACAGCGGCAGATTGCGAAAAAAACACTTAACTGTAAAGGAACGGGAACCGCGGATATGACTACAAAACCGGACAATGCCACAACAAAATCGGCTTTCATTGCGGTGATAGGGCTGCCGAATGTCGGCAAATCCACCCTTGTAAACAGGCTAATCGGCAGGAAGGTCTCAATAGTTTCGGACAAGCCGCAGACAACCCGCAACAGGATAATGGGGGTCAAAACCGATGGCGCCGTGCAGCTTGTTTTTCTGGACACTCCGGGTGCCCACCGTCCCAAAAACAGGCTTGGAGAATTCATGATAAAATCAATCAGGGACGCTGTCAGCGGAGTTGACGCTACCGTTCTGGTTACGCAGACGATTGGCGCGCCGACCGATGAAGAACGCAGTCTGCTCAAGCAGTGCGGGGCGCAGGGGCTGCCGGTGGTATTGGCGATAAACAAGATTGACAAGCTCCCCCAAAAAAGCGTGCTGCTTGAAGCCATTGACCGCTGGCGGGAGGAACACGGCTTTTCTGCGATAGTGCCGATATCGGCTTTAAGCGGGGAAGGAGTGGACACCTTATACGACGAGCTTATTAAATTCGCTGTTGAAAGCCCGCACTTTTTCCCAGACGACATAGTCAGCGACCAGCAGGAGCGCTTTATCGCCTCCGAGCTGATACGCGAAAAAATGCTGTACTTTTTGCGGGACGAGGTGCCGCACGGGGTTGCGGTGGTGGTGGAAAAGATGGGCGAACGCAAATCTGGCGAAAAGACGATTTTAGATGTTGACGCGATAATTTACTGCGAGCGCGAAAGCCACAAAGGCATCATCATCGGAAAGAATGGAGCCATGCTCAAGGATATCGGGCAAGCCGCCCGCCTTGAAATGGAGGAGTTTTTTAAAACCAAAGTCAACCTGCAATGCTGGGTCAAGGTCAAAGAGGACTGGCGCAACCGGCAGGGGCTGCTCCACAGTTTTGGGTATAAATAGCAATTGACAATGTAAGTTATTCCGGTATTTGTTTCCGCGTATTCAGCGCCTGCGGCTGCATATTATATAACCGGATATTAGTCTATGACGGGGGCAGAATTATGAAGCGATATGATTTGTGGGACGCTTTTTCCAAAACCGGCAGGATTGAAGATTATCTCCGTTACCGCGGAGTTGATGTATATAATTTGAAAAATGTCAATAGAGGCAGGGAGGAGCGGGAGCGGAATGACAACCGACGCCCTGATAATCAGGGAGAACAACAATATTGGTGAGTCCGACCGGTTCGTTACCGCGCTTACCCGTGAACTTGGGGTTATACGCGCATCCGCTAAAGGCGCGCGCAACATCAAAAACCGCAATTTAGCCGCGACACAGCTACTTTCATATTCCCGTCTCTCCCTTCACCGCGGGCGGGACAAGTACATAATACAGGACGCAAAGCCTATCACGGTTTTTTTTGAGCTGCGCGGTGAAATAGAAAAACTCGCCCTCGCGCAGTATTTTTGCGATTTGACAGCCGTGCTTGCTCCGCAGGAAGAACCGGCGGAGGATTTTTTACGTCTTATGCTTAATTCACTGCACTTTCTGTCACAGGGCAGCCGCGAGCAAAAATTAATTAAAGCCGTTCTTGAGCTGCGGATGCTCAGCCTTGCCGGCTTTATGCCGGATTTGTCCGCCTGTGCCTTATGCGGCGCGCTCAACAGCGATACAATGTTACTGCTGCCGAGCGAAGGACGCATTGTCTGCAAAAAATGCGTCAAAAACCGGCAGTCTTCGGGCGGGCTGGTTATAAGCTCCGACGTGCTTGCGGCAATGCGCCACATAATCTATTCCGAATTTGAGAAATGCTTTTCCTTTAAAATGTCCGAAACCGGTTTGGAAAGCCTGTCAAGGTGCGCCGAGGTTTACATGCTTTCCCAGCTAGGGCGCGGTTTTAAAACTTTGGATTTCTACAATACCATCAGTTCGCAGTTTGCCGGAGGTCGCAATGAAAACAGTAAACCAACGCTCGATGAATGAAAAGCACGCCATCACCTGCCGAAGGCTGTCCCGTGTAATGCTGTGGCTTTCGACAGTTTTTCTTATCATTCTGCAGGTTATGGGCTTTTTTGTGGCAGTCAACGCGGGATATGAAAAGTCGCTTGCGCTGGCGCTGTCCTTTGTGCCGGTGTTGGGGCCGTTTTACTGCGTGGTTGAGCTTTTATCTTCGGGCGCCGGCGAGCCGATGATAATCATAGTTTTGTCTGTTCCGGTCCTTGTAAACCTTCTTGGCTTTATTTACTTTCGCGGCCAGTATAAGCGTTCACAAGCCCCTGCAGACATAGAGCCTTGGGACGGGAGTTTTGACAATCCTGCTGATTTAAGCTGGCAGGGCGAGCCGGACATCTGCCCCTCGATTGAGATAAAACCTTTTTTCCCCGCGCAAAACAAAGAGACTGGTGATTTGACCGCGACTGCCGTTCAGCCCGAACCTGAAAGGGATGAAACTGCCGGCGATGAAATTAATTGCGGGCTGGATTTGAGTTCCCTTTTTGAAAAATACGAGATACCGGACATTTCGGACAAAGCCGAAAGGTCTCGGTCTGACAGGCAAAATGATACCGAAATTGACAGCGAGTACAAAGAGCTTTTAAATGACGTGCTTTCGATATTAGAGAAAAACAAATGATTTATACGCTGAAAGGCGAGGTTTACAGATGAACCGGAATTACAGGGTGCTGGAACTTGATAAAATACTCGAACTTCTTGCAATCGAAACCAGCAGCGAGCAGGCGGCTGAAATCGCAAGGGGGCTTGAGCCGGCCACAGACTTTGACGAGGCAAAAAGAAGAATGGACGACACTTTTGCCGCGTATAAGCTGATGGCTTCATTCGGCTCCCCGTCCTTTAGCGGCATTAAGAATATTAAAGACGCGGTCAGACGCGCCGAATCCGGCGCAGCTTTGTCAATGCGGGAACTGCTGGATATTGCGAACACCCTTCAGGCTGTCAGGAGGCTGCGCGAATGGCGCAGCGGCTGCGAAGGGGCAAAAACCTGTCTTGACGGCAGGTTTAATTCCCTTGCCCCGAACAAATACCTTGAAGAAAAAATAAAAAAGAGCATTATATCCGAAGAAGAAGTCGCCGACGATGCCTCGCCTTTGCTGAACGATATCCGCCGGAAAATGCGTTCGGCTTCCTCATCAATCCGCGAAACGCTGGATAAAATGGTGCGTTCACCCGGCTACCAGAGATTTCTGCAGGAGCCGATTGTTACGATACGCGGCGGCCGCTTTGTGGTGCCGGTAAAATCCGAGCACAGAGGGGATATTCCGGGGTTAATCCACGATACATCATCGTCCGGAGCCACCGTGTTTATTGAGCCGATGGCGGTAGTTGAGGCCAATAACGAGATTAGGCTGCTCATATCCAAGGAACAGCATGAAATTGAAAGGATACTGATGTCGCTGTCCGCCGAAGTGGCGGGCTTTGCGGATGCGATAATCGGCAGCTATCAAACGCTTGTTGAGCTTGATTTCATCTTTGCAAAGGCAAGGCTGGCATATAAAATGAAGGCTACCGAGCCGCAGCTGACGGATGATGGGCGGGTATATCTCAAGAATGCCCGCCACCCCTTGCTTGACCAGAAAACCGCGGTCCCTATTGAAATAGGGATTGGGGACAAATTCGATACCCTGATAATTACCGGGCCGAACACCGGCGGCAAAACCGTCAGCCTCAAGACAATAGGGCTGCTCACCCTTATGGCGATGTGCGGGCTGATGATACCGGCCGACGATGGGAGCGTTGTTTCGGTATTCGATTCGCTGTATGCGGATATAGGGGACGAGCAGTCGATTGAGCAGTCTCTGTCCACCTTTTCTGCGCATATAAAAAACATCATAGGCATTCTTAATTCCGCCGGCAGCCGCAGTCTGGTGCTGCTGGACGAGCTGGGTGCCGGCACCGACCCGGTCGAGGGAGCGGCGCTGGCGACCGCGATAATTGAGCATCTGCGGGCGAAGGGTGCAAAAACCGTTGCGACAACCCATTACGCCGAGCTCAAGGCTTACGCAATAAACACTCCGGGAGTTGAAAACGCAAGCTGTGAATTCGACGTGTCAACCCTGCGCCCGACGTACAGGCTGCTTGTAGGGGTGCCCGGCCGTTCAAACGCGTTCGAGATTTCAAAAAGGCTTGGGATGGACAAAGCTCTGGTTGACCGCGCGAGGGAGCTGGTGTCCAGTGAAAATCAAAGCCTTGAAAGTGTTGTGGTCAAGCTCGAAGAACAGCGTCAGGCGCTGGAAGGAGAGCTTGACGAGGCGCGATCAATGCGGATGTCCGCAGAGGCGGCTCTAAAAGAGGCGGAACAGAAGCTGGCCGAAATGAATAAAATGCGCCAAAAGGAGATTGACAAGGCAAAAAGCGAGGCAATCAGGATAATCGAAAGGGCGAGAAGGGAAGCCGAAAGCCTTGTCGTTGAGCTTGATAAAATCCGGAAAGAAAAAGCCGCCGCCGATTTTGCCAAAAAATCGCACGAGGCGAAAATTCGGATTAAATCCAGATTAAAGGAGCTCGAAGCCTCAATTGACCCGGTTGTTGACAAGATAGAGGACAATTACACGCTCCCGCGCCCGCTTGAGCCGGGAGACGAGGTTATTATCGCGGATATAGACAAAAAAGCGGTTGTGCTCTCCCCGGCAGACGACAGCGGCAATGTGCTTGTGCAGGCCGGCATTGTAAAAACCCGAATAAACCAAAACAACCTGCGGCTTGTCCAGCAAAAAAGCGGTTCAAGCGTTCAGCCGGCCGGCCGTCCGGGTGCGCAAACCGGCGGAACATCCCGCGCCAGCAGAAAGGTGCAAACCGAAATTGATTTGAGAGGAATGACCACCGACGAGGGCATTCTTGAACTCGACAGGTTTATATCAGACGCGTTGATGGCCGGGCTTACGATGGTTACTGTGATACACGGCAAGGGGACAGGCGCCCTGCGCTCGGCTGTGCAGGAGTTTTTGAAAAACCACCGGTCTGTTAAGAGCTTTCGGCTCGGCAGATATGGCGAAGGGGAGAGCGGGGTAACAATCGTCGAAATGGTCTGACCGGTGCCAGCCGCAATAGTTTTCGTGCAGTTATTGATGTCATATCGGATAAAAAATCATGCCCGCGTGCCCGCCGCCGCGGGTATCTTTGTTTGTTAAATCATTCTGAGCCTTATATCAAAAACGGTAAAAGTTTTTGTACTTCTATAATTCTGACACATAATATAAAAAAAGCTGCATTGCAAGCGGTAGATTTATATGATATATTGAAAATTCAAATACAAAGAAAATGAGCAAACTATTTTCGACTTTAACAGCTCTGCAAAATGTCTTTTTGACCTAAGAATATTATTGAAGGGTGAAGAGATGGAACCGACACTTAAAATCGAGGAAATGATAATCAGGAGCGCGGACCTGAA
>LFTH01000058.1:0-10254 GCA_001513365.1 Clostridiales bacterium DTU033
GCGCGGGGAAAACGGGGAACTGCAAATCATCACCGGATGTGAGAACGCCTTCCGCGAATATTACGAGAAGTTCCGCGCCCATGCCCGCGCGCTCGCACGTATGCGCGAACTGCCTTCAATCATACCGGTTTACGATATATTTGAGCAGAACAACACCGCCTACACTATTTCCGAGTACTGCGAGGGCAACACTCTGGAGACCCGGCTTAAGCAAATCGGCGGCAGAATGAAATGGGATGAAGCCCGCCCGCTCTTCATGCCGCTGCTGTCCACCCTGATTTCACTCCATTCCGCCGGGGTGCTGCACCTTGGAATCAGCCCCCGCAACGTCATTATCGGCAACGACGGCAAACTGCTCCTGCGGGGCTTTTGCATTACAGAGGCAAGGCGGGTAAACACCGACTTAAAACCCAACCTGATTTCAGGCTACTCCGCGCCCGAACAATACACCTTCGGGCAGGAGGTCGGCGAATGGAGCGACGTGTACGGCCTTGCCGCCACCATATTCAGGACTTTAACCGGCAATCCCCCGCCGGACGGCTCAAAGCGCGCCAAGGACTCAAACGATTTGCTGGTGCCGAGCGAAATCGCGAAGGAAATGCCGGATTATATCGCGGCGGCGCTGTTCAACGCGCTTCAGGTAAACCCTGAAAGCCGCACCCGTTCAATCGAGAAGTTCCGCGACCAGCTTTCGACCGCGCCCGCGGTCTCCCGCCTTCGCGAGGACCGGGAGGGCGGAGAGCTTTCGGAAGAAGAAACGGAGGAGCCGCAGGAGCCCGAAAAGAAAAGAAGCCACGCTAAATACGCAATCCTCATAGTGCTCGCTGTTTTCATATTTCTTCTGCTGGCGGGCGGAGTTGTGGTGCTGCTGCTGTTCCCCGACCTTTTCAGCGGGAGCGAGGTAGTGTCCGAGCCTGCCTCCTCGATAGTCGTTGACGAAACCACTACCACCATCCGGCAAACCACCAGAACGGCGTCCGCCAAGTTCGCCACTCCCGACCTTGTGGGCAAGAACTTCTTTGACATCCGCGACAACTCGCTTATCGGCGAGATGAAAGTGGTGGTGGAATACAAGGTTTACAGCGACCGCCCGAAAGGCGAAATCCTGTCCCAGAAGCCGAACGCCGAAACGCCGGCCGAAAAAGGCGCGACCATCAAGGTTACCATAAGCGACGGTCCGGAGCTGATAACCGTCCCGAACCTTACGGGGTGGAACTACCAGCACGCCGAGCTCTACCTCAAAGCGCTGGGCTTTCGGGTGAACATCACCAGAATTTTCTCCGACACCTACGACAAGGACATCGTCGAAAGCGTCGAGCAGGAGGGCAGGGAGCTCCCCGAAGGCAGCCTTGTAAACCTTCGGGTAAGCGACACCCCCAAAACCACCGCGACCGAGCCGCCTCAAAACTGGTGGGATGACTTTTTCGATTGATTATCGGAGCGCGTGCCCAAAACGCCACCGGTTTTACCCAAAAAACAGTCAAGCCGCCCCAAAAAGCCAGACCGAAACGGCCTGAGTGTGGCTTTTACGGCGGCTTTCAGTGTATCGTGCCTTTGGGTATTTATCCTATTCCTTAGGCATATACTGAAAAGATAGCGATATCCGACCCGGAGGTACTGTGATGGAAATAACAATCGACGGGCTGCGAATAAACTATGTGGACGAGGGGCAGGGCGCCGAGGTGCTGCTGCTGCACGGCTGGGGCGCGCCCGCACAGGCCTACCGGCTGATTATAGACCACCTGTCCCCAAGGTGCCGGGTAGTGGCGCCCGACCTTCCGGGGTTCGGCGGCAGCGGCGAGCCGGAAAAGCCGTGGTCGGTGGACGATTACGCCGACTTTGTAATCAAATTCGCAAGCGCGGTGGGGCTTAGNNCCGTTCACCGTGCCTAAAATAATCCTGATTGCCTCCGCCGGAATAAAGCCCCGGCGCGGCTTGAAATATTACCTTAAAGTCCTGCCGTACAAGGCGGCAAAACGCCTTTTCCCTGCCCTTGCCCAGAAAATGCGGGGCAAAATCGGCTCGACCGACTACCGCAGCGCAAGCCCGGTGATGCGCGGGACCATGGTGCTTTCCATCAACGAGGATTTAACCCCGCTGCTGCCGGGGATAAAACCGCCCACCCTGCTCATATGGGGGGAAAAGGACACCGCGACCCCGCTGTCGGACGGCAGAACCATGGAAAAGCTAATCCCGAACGCCGGCCTTGTGGTCTTAAGGGACTGCGGGCATTTCTGTTTTGCGGAGCGCTGGGGGCAGTTCTCCCGCGTGCTCGACTCCTTTATAAAATAGTATTAGGGGCGATTGAATGCTTGAGGCTATCTCAACCGCGATACTGTTTGCCGCTTTCGCGGCCGACTGCTTTTTACTGTCGCTGCATTTTGTCCACATGCTTCAGCTTAACTCCTACCAGAACGACAGGTACAGGCGGTGGATGAAAGAAAACCGCGGGCAAATAATCTACCGGATGGGCTGGCTGCTGCTTGCCACCGTCGCCGTAGCCAGCTTTTTTATCCAACCCACCGACTGGAAGGTCAGGACTGCCTGCGCCATCATCTTCTTTATACACGCCTACCTCAACCTGCCGAAAAAAGCGAAAAAACCGCTGGTATTCACCGCGAGAGTAAAGCGCCTTTACGCCACCTATTTCATTCTCACCGCGGCTGCGGGCGCGGCGGTCTATTTTTCCGGAATGTTCAGAATAAGTCTCGGCGGGCTGTTTTTGTGGGCTTCCCTCACCGGCATTGCGGTGCTCGCGGCAAACACAATCAACCGCCCGATTGAAAATAAAATAGCCGGATGGTATATCGAGGACGCAAGAAAAATCTTAAATTCCATGGATAACCTTACGGTCATCGGAATAACCGGCAGCTACGGCAAGACAAGCACAAAAAACTTTTTAGCCTCCCTTCTGGCGGCCAGATACAACGTGCTGATGACCCCCGAAAGCTACAACACCACAATGGGAGTGGTGCGCACGGTGCGCGAAAAGCTGCTGCCCGTCCACGACGTACTTATTGTCGAAATGGGCGCGAGAAGGCCGGGGGACATCGCCGAGATATGCGAGCTGGTCAGGCCGAAATACGGGATAATAACCGCAATCGGTGAACAGCACCTCGAAACCTTCAAGACGGTCGAGAATATAATCGGCGCCAAATTCGAGCTTGCCGACTACATTCCGGACGACGGCCTGATTTTCCTAAACGGGGACGATGAGTACATCAAAAACAAAAAAACCGGCAAACCCGTTGTTACTTACAGCGTGCGGGCCGGCAGCGGCTGCGACTACACCGCTTTCGACATCTCGGTCAGCCGCGAGGGCAGCAGGTTCACGGTCGCCGCGCCCGGCGGAGAAAGGTGCGTATTCACCACAAAACTTCTGGGCGCGCATAACATTCAGAACATCACCGGCTGTATCGCGGTGGCGCACCGGCTCGGAATACCTCTGTCCGAGCTTGTGCTTCCAATCAGGCGGCTGAAACCGGTCGAGCACAGGCTGCAGCTGCTGCCGAACGGCTACATCGACGATTCATACAACTCCAACCCCGCGGGTTTTCGCGCCGCCCTCGACGTATTAAGCCAGTTTGACGGGCAGCGGGTTTTGGTAACCCCCGGAATGGTGGAGCTCGGCGAGCGGCAGTACCGGCTCAACCGCGAGCTCGGCGCCTACGCCGCCTCCCGCTGCGATTACGCGGTGCTGGTCGGGGAAAAGCAGGCGCCCCCGCTGCGGGAAGGGCTGCTGGAGGCGGGTTTTCAAGAGGAGCGGCTGTTTATCGCCCCCGACCTACACAAGGCGATTGAAATCGTGAATTCCCTGCCGAATGAAGGGCAGCGCACGGTGCTTTTGGAAAACGACCTCCCTGACAACTACTGATTATAATAACAACGCACGGAAAGGAACAGTGCCCAGTATGAAAGCGACGGTTGCAGTGTTTTTCGGCGGAAAAAGCGTGGAGCACGAGATTTCGATAATTTCCGGAATTCAGGCCCTGTCCGCTCTGGACAAATCCAGATATAACGCCCTGCCGGTCTATATCTCCAAAGACAACCACTTTTACACCGGCAGCCGGATGGGCGACATCAAAACCTACAAAAATCTGGACGAGGCGGTCAGGAAAGCCACAAGGGTGGTGCCGGTGCCATTCGGCGGGCGGGCCGCGCTGATGAGATACCCGGCAAAGCGGTTTAAAAACAATATCGTCGCGGTTTTCGACGTCGCGATGCCGGTGGTGCACGGCACAAACGCCGAGGACGGCACCCTGATGGGGCTGCTGGAAATGCTCGGCGTACCGTACACCGGCTGCGACGTGCTGTCCTCGGCGCTCGGTATGGACAAGTTCGCGATGAAAGCGGTGCTGCGCCGGCACGGCCTTCCGGTGCTTGACGCGCTGGCGTTCACCGCAAGGCAGTTTGCCGCCGACGAAGACGGGATAACCGCCGAAATCGAGGATAAATTCGGCTATCCGGTGGTGATAAAGCCGGTGAACCTCGGCTCCTCGGTCGGAATATCCCTGGCCCAAAACCGCGGCGAGCTTAAAAACGGGATTGACCTCGCCCTTGAGTATTCAGGCCGCGTGCTAATCGAGCGGGCGGTCCAGAACCTGCGGGAAATCAACTGCGCGGTGCTCGGGGATATTGACGAGGCGATACCCTCGGTGTGCGAGGAGCCGATTACCACAAACGAAATACTGGATTACAGCGACAAATACCTCTCTAACGCCGGGGAGGCCGGCGGCAAGAAAAGCGGGATGAGCAGCCTTAAGCGGAAACTGCCCGCCGATATCCCTAAAGAGCTGGAGGAAAAAGTGCGCGAGCTTGCGGTAAAGACTTTCAAGGCCCTCGGCTGCTCCGGGGTCGCGCGGATTGACTTTTTAAACGACAGTAAAACCGGCGAGCTTTACGTCAACGAAATCAACACCATCCCCGGCTCCCTTTCGTTCTACCTGTGGGAGGCGACCGGGATTAATTTCCCGGACCTCCTTGACAGGCTGATTGAGCTTGCCTTAAAACGGCACCGCGAGCGGAAGGCGGTTACCTTCACCTACGACGTAAATATTCTCGCGGACGCCTCGTTCTCCGGCCTGAAAGGCAAATCATAAATATACCGGCGCGAAATAAATAACTGCGGTCTGGTTACAAAAAACAGCCCTGCGGCAATCGCCGCAGGGCTTAAATCTTCTCTGCTATTCTTTATCAATAACCCTGATACCCAGTTCCTCAAGCTGTTCGGCGTCCACCGGCGACGGGCAGCCGGTCATCAGCTCCACCATGTTCTGCACTTTCGGGAACGCCACCACGTCCCTGAGGGTGGATGCGCCGAGCAGCTGCATCACCAGCCGGTCAAGCCCAATCCCCAGCCCGCCGTGCGGCGGCACCCCGTACTTGAACGCGTCGGTGAGAAAGCCGAACCTCTCGTGAGCCTGCTGCTCGGACAACCCCAGCGCCTTAAACATCCGCTTTTGCAGCCCCTCGTCGGTTATCCTGATGGAGCCGCTCGCAAGCTCAATCCCGTTCATCACAAGGTCATACGCCTTCGCGAACACCCTTTCGGGCGCGGTTTCGAGATACTGAACCGACCTGTCGGTCGGGCAGGTGAACGGGTGGTGCATCGCGACATACCGGTTTTGCTCATTGTCCCATTCAAAGAACGGGAATTCCACAATCCACAAAAGGCTGTGCCCTCCGCGCTCAATCGAAAGCCGGTTCGCGACCTCCAGCCTTAAAGCGCCGAGCGCGGCCAGCGCGTTATCCTTTACGGTATCGGCGACAATTAAAACCGCGTCGCCGGTTTTTGCCTGCGCGGCCGAAAGCAGCGCGTCCATCTGCTGCTCGGTCAAAAACTTCGCAAACGGCGAAGACACGCCGTCGGAAGTAAGCCTTGCCCACGCAAGCCCCTTTGCGCCAATCCCCTTTACAAATTCGGAGAGCTTGTCAATCTCCTTGCGGGTGAGCACATCGGCCGCGTTTTCCGCGGTAATCGCCCGCACGGTCCCCCCGCTTTCCACCGCGGATGAAAAGACCGCAAAACCGCAGCCGCGGACCGCCTCGGTCAAATCCCTTATCTCAAGCCCGAACCTTGTATCCGGCTTGTCGGTGCCGTATCTTTCCATCGCCTCGCTGTAAGTCATACGGGGCAGCGGGGTGGGCAAATCAATGCCGAGAACCTCTTTGAACACCGTCTTCATATACCCTTCGGCAACCGCCATAACGTCCTCGGCGTCCACAAAAGACATCTCCAAATCAATCTGGGTGAACTCCGGCTGACGGTCGGCCCTTAAATCCTCGTCCCGAAAACAGCGGGCAATCTGCATATACCTGTCAAAGCCTGCGACCATGCAAAGCTGCTTGTAAATCTGCGGGGACTGCGGCAGCGCGTAGAACTCCCCCTTGTGCAGCCTTGATGGCACAAGGAAATCCCGCGCGCCCTCCGGGGTGGATTTAATCAGCATCGGTGTCTCGATTTCAACAAATCCCTGCGCGTCAAAATAGTCGCGGGTTATCTTCACAATCCGGTGCCGCATCAGAATGTTGCGCTGAAGGTCGGGGCGGCGCAGGTCGAGATACCGGTATTTCAGCCTTACCGCCTCCGACGTCTGGCTGTTTTCCACAATCTCAAACGGAGGGGTCTCGGCCCTGTTAAGAATGTTAAGCTCAGTAACCGAGATTTCAACCTCGCCGGTCGGGATTGCGCTGTTTTTGGACGCGCGCTCCCTGACCACTCCCCTTGCGGCAATCACGTATTCGCCGCGCAGGGCCTTCGCCTTCTCAAACACCGCGGGGTCGGTTTTGTCGTCAAACGCAAGCTGTACTATTCCGGTGCGGTCGCGCAAATCAATGAACAGCAGGTTCCCCAAATCACGCTGCCGCTGCACCCAACCGCAGACCGAAACCTCCCGCCCGATATCCTCTGTCCTGAAAACGCCGCAGTAATCGCTCCGTTTAAACAGGTTCTGCGTATCAGCCATTTCAATTCCCCTTTGAGATTAAGTCTTGTGCAAACCTAGCTTTCGCTCGCCTCGTTTAACATTTCGGCCATATCCGCAAGCTGCCTGTCAATCGATTTGTTATACAGCACGGTATACAGGCTGCTGTCCAGCCGGACTTCCTCCTCGTCGCCGGTCTCCATGTTCCTGATGCGCGCCCGGCCGGTCTTAAGCTCGTCGTCCCCGACGAACACGGTATGCCTCGCGCCGATTTTGTCGGCGTATTTAAGCTGAGCCTTAAACCCCCGCCCCACCGTGTCGCAATCGGCGTAAATCCCGCCCTCGCGCAGACGGCAGGCAATCGCAAAACAGCGTTTTCGGGCCTGCTCGCCGTTTGAGATGAAATACACCTCGCACCGCGGCGGGTCGGGCAGACTCTCTTTTTTGCCCTGCAGGATTATCCATATCCGCTCCAGCCCCATCGCAAACCCCAAAGCGGGTATCCGCGGGCCGCCAAGCTGCTCGGTCAGCCCGTCATACCGCCCGCCCGCGCAAACAGTCGCCTGCGCGCCGAGCTCGTCCGAGATAAACTCAAACACCGTGCGGGTGTAGTAATCAAGCCCGCGCACGATTTTAGTATCTATCTCGTATTTAATATCCACCGCTTCAAGGTAGCCTTTGACATTCTCAAAATGGCCGCGGCATTCCCCGCACAGGTAATCCATAATCACCGGCGCGCCGGCGGCGATTTTGGCGCACTCCCCGGATTTGCAGTCGAGTACCCTCATCGGGTTGCGCCCGAGCCTGTCAAGGCAGGTATGGCACAGCCCGTCCTTCTGCGACTCAAGGTAGGCTTTCAGCGCTTTTTGATATTCGGCGCGGCATTCGGGGCAGCCGATTGAATTGATATGCAGCGAAACCCCGGTTATCCCAAGCTCCTTTAAAATCAGGCTGGCGAGAAAAATCACTTCCGCGTCGGCCGACGCCTCAGCCGAGCCGAAATACTCGACCCCGAACTGGTGGAACTCCCGCAGCCTGCCCGCCTGCGGCTTTTCGTACCGGTAACACGAAACGATATATGAGGTCTTGATTGGCAGGGCCTGATTGAAAAGCCCATGCTCAAGCGCTGCCCGCGCCACGCCGGCGGTGCCCTCCGGCCGCAGGGTGATTGAGCGGCCGCCTTTGTCGTTAAAGGTATACATCTCCTTCTGGACCACGTCGGTGGTCTCCCCTACCGACCTTTGAAACAGCTCGGTGTGCTCAAAGACGGGGGTGCGTATTTCATGATACCCGAAATCCCGCGCAACCGACATCGCGGTGTCCTCGATATACCTCCATCCATAGCTTGCGGACGGAAGAACGTCCCCGGTGCCGCGCACCGCTTTTGTTATCAAAGCCATCGGAATTCCAACCTTTCAGCAACTGACAGAATTCAAATACATAAAAAATCTTGCGCAAAACGGAAAAAAGCGCGCGTTAGCGCGCCGGATAATCTGGTCTTTTTATCGGCTGCCGCCGGGATTTACAATCCCCCGCCAGTCAAGGTCCCCTCGGTCAAGCCCGTGGATTAGCACCTCCGCGGTTGCGATATTGGTGGCGAACGGTATATTTCTCATATCGCACAGCCTTAACATATCGTAATCGTTGGGCTCATGCGGCTTTACGTTCATCGGGTCGCGGAAAAACAATAGCAAGTCAATCTCGTTGCACGAAATGCGGGAGGCAATCTGCTGAGCGCCGCCCTGCGAGCCGCTCATGTATCGGATGATATCAAGCCCGGTCGCTTCGGCAACCAGCTTTCCCGTCGTCCCGGTAGCGCAAAGGTTATGCCTGCTGAGTATGCCGCAGTAAGCAATGCAAAACTGCACCATCAGCTCTTTTTTTGAATCGTGAGCAATCAACGCGATATTCAAAGAGAACACTCCTTTTTCAGAATACCAAAAACCCGTAATTATATGGAATCAAACCATCTTCTCAAGATTTGCCAAAGGAACATACTCGCCCAGAAAACGCCGCGCAATATTGTCAAGGCAGATTGCCGCGTTTGAGTCGGTCGGCAGCGGGCGGCCGTTGGCGCTGGTGAGCGCGACCTCCTCGTCCTCCGGGATAATCCCGATAAGCTGAAGCATGGCTGTGTCGATTATCTCGTCAACGTCCGGCATTTTCCCGGACAAAATCGGCGCAGGGCGCAGCCGGTTGATTATAAGCCGGGAAGGGATACCGCGCTTTTCGAGAATTCTGCCGACGATATACGCGTCTCTGGCGCATATCATGTCCGGCGTGGTAACAACCAGCGCGCGGTTCGCGCCCGCAATCGCGCATTCAAAGCCCTGCCCGATACCGGCGGGGCAGTCCACAATCACGTGGTCGTAATACTGCGCGAACCCCCTGCAAAGCCTGCGCATATCCACAGGCGAGCACATCCTCTCAAGGCTTACAGGGGCGGGGACAACCGACACCCCATCACAGACCGGCGACTGATAGACGGCGCGGATAGGCTCGCAGTTGCCATCAAAAATATCGGACATGTCGTAAACGGCGCGTTCGCTGATACCCAGCATAACATCAAGGCTCCTTAAACCGGCGTCCCCGTCAAGCAGGACCACCTTGCGCCCGAACCGGGCAATGGCACAACCCAAACCCGCCGCCACGGTAGATTTGCCCGCTCCGCCTTTTCCCGATGTTATCACCGTAATTATGCCCATATACATCCCACTTTCATTGTATCATACCATATTTTGATGGTTTAGGCAACTGATTTTGAATAAAATGGCGGATTTTTCTCAACCTCTGACTGCATATTAAAGTATACATTTTTTGGCTCTGCCGGGCAAGTGGTTTGCCGGGCATATTGCCGCTGTCTTTTTAATCTATTTACATTTCTGTTCCCTTTTGATTACAGAAATGTAATTGATATTGACAGGGTTTGTTTGCTATACTGTAAGTATACCGCGGTTTTTCGCAAAACCGCGCCGCAGCTTTTATGGGAAGGAGGAGCCGGATTGCCGAATTACAGCCGAAAAAAGCAGGCCGCCAAAAAGCCCAATAATGTGCTGATTTTTTTGCTGGTCTTTATAGTGTTTTTGATTGTTTTCGGCGGAATATGCCTTTGGGCGGTGATTAAAATAAACGAGGAACGAATGTCCGCCGCTTCTTCGGCTATAATTCACGAATCTGATTTAATCCAGTTTGACGAATCGGATATCCGCAACCTGCTGGTGGTTACGACGGACGAGGAACAGGCTCAGGGCTTTGTCGCAATCCAAAGCAACCCGGCAAAAACGAAAATCCGCGCCTTCGCAATCCCGCGGGATACCGTAGTTGACGACAA
>LFTH01000058.1:10290-10805 GCA_001513365.1 Clostridiales bacterium DTU033
ATAAAATTCGATAACTATATTGTAATAAGCTATGAAAACGTCGAAAAGCTGGTGGATTACCTTGAAATGGGGATTGTCATCAGACTGGACGAAGATTTGAATTACAGCGAAGGCAAATTTTCAGTCAACATAGGCGGAGGCCTGCGCACCTTAACCCCGCCGCAGGTGGTCAAGGTGCTGCGCTACCCCGCGTGGCACGGCGGGCGAAAGCAGCGGGCGGACATACAGGCGCAGCTTGCGGCGGCGCTGATTAACCAGTACCTGCGCCCCTCCCGCAAGGACAAAGCGGATAAGGATTTCAGCTTCATCGTCAACCTCGCGGCAAGGAAAGACCTGCTGGTCTCCCATTTCGCCGAGGCGAGGGACGGGCTTGATTTCCTTTCCGAAAACAACAAGGAAGGGCAAATCTGCAAAGCGGTTTCCCTTCCCGGCGAATACGTGGGCAGCGGGGACGCTATTCGCTTTTATCTTCCGGAGGACATTAAGCAGACCCTCCCCATCCTGCTTCAGTAACC
>LFTH01000058.1:10911-14026 GCA_001513365.1 Clostridiales bacterium DTU033
CGGAATATGAGAACAAATGGTGCTACCAGAGGCTGCCGCAGGATTTGAAAACCAACTACGGCGACATTTATTCGACGGTAAAGGACGGGTTTGACAGGGACGAAAAAGTCATGATATCGGACAGCGTTCTTAAAACCCAGCGCGAGCACCTCGGCCTCAAGGTGGAGCTGTCCAGGCCGCTGAAATCCAAAAAGGACGCCGAACTGCTCTACACCGCCTTTATATGGGATAACCCGCAATTCTTCTTCATCGGCAACACCTACAGCTACGAGGGGTACCGCGCCGGCAACACCGATTATTACAACGTATTCTGCCTTGTATATACCATGAGCGCCGGGGAACGCAAAACCGCCTCCGCGCGGCTTGAAAACGCAATCGCGCAAATGCGGCAGCGCTTGTTCGCCGCAAACCCAAAAGACGAGTTTGAAACCGAGCTTATCCTGCACGACAGGCTGCTTGAGGTCTGCAGCTACGAGGACAGGGTCTCGTCAGTCGAGGACCCGGCTGCGCTGTACCCCACGGCCTTTACCGCGTACGGCGCGCTGGTCGAGGGCAGGGCGGTCTGCGAAGGGTATTCAAGGGCAATGCAGCTGCTGCTCCACCGGTCGGGGATAGAATGCACACTTGTCAGCGGAAAGGACCAGAACAACGTCGCCCATATGTGGAACCTTGTAACCATCGAGGGGTACAATTACCACCTCGACCCGACATGGAACGACGCCGAAGACCGCATAAACCACTCCTATTTCAACCTCACGACCGCCGAGATACTGCTGTCCCATCAGATTGACGAGGACAACATCGGGATAGACACCTGCACCTCGTACAGCGCAAACTATTACCTGCGCAAGGGCCGAATGCTCGCAACCCTGAAGCGGGAGGATATCGCCAGAGTAATCGCCGATGCGGTGATAGCCGGCGAAAATATCATAGATTTGCGGTTTACAAAAAACACCTTCGCCGGCGCGCGGCTTTTTATCAGCAACCGCGCCCAGCTTACCCGGCAGGTAAACGTTCATCTTAAGGAACGCGGGCTGAAGATGTGGAACTACAAGGACTACAACGTCAACGAAATCTACTGCACCCTGACCCTTTACAAACAGCATTGAGATACAAAAAAACGGTACGCGGGCCAAAAGCCTGCCTGCCGTTTTTCATTTTGCGGATATTTTAAGGCAGCACCGCGTTTGACAGAGCCTTAGCGATACTGTCGTGTATCACCAGCGTCGCGATTCTGTCGGCATAGGTGGGCGACTTATTTATCACCGCAAGGTTGTCGCCGCAGAAATGCCGGATTAAACCGGCCGCCGGATATACCACCAGCGAGGTGCCGCCGATTATCAGGGTATCGGCGGCCTGTATGCTTTGAACGGCGCGCGCGACCACTTCATCGTCCAGCGGCTCCTCATAAAGCACGACATCCGGGCGCACCAGCCCGCCGCAGTTTTCGCACAGCGGCACGCCGTCGGCTTTCATCACATGCGAAAGGCCGTATTTTCTGCCGCATTCCATACAGTAGTTGCGGTACACCGAACCGTGCAGCTCAATCACGTTGTTTGAGCCCGCCGCCTGGTGCAGCCCGTCGATATTCTGGGTAACCACCGCGTTCAGCGCCCCGCGCCGCTCCAATTCCGCCAGCGCGCGGTGGGCGCCGTTGGGCTTTGCGCCGGTGTATATAATCTTCTCCCTGTAAAAGCGGTAGAACACGTCCGGGTGGCTGATAAAAAAGGTGTGCGAGAGTATCACTTCGGGCGACAATTCCCCGTATTCCTCGCTGTATATTCCGTCGCCGCTTCTAAAATCGGGTATCCCGCTCTCGGTCGAAACCCCCGCGCCTCCGAAAAAACAAATCCTTTTGCTTTTCTCGATAATCTCCTTCAAATCCGGCATACTCATCGTCTCTTTCCTTTATATTCTGTCAGATATGATGAATTATCATCCCTTCTATATTTAATTTACCATTTAAGATTTTTTTGTCAACAAACAAAGCGGCAGCCGCCGTCAAACCGAAATTGATTTATTAACAGTACTGCAAATACAGATTTGACATTTGTCTGTTTTCACTCGCGCTAAATATCCAACACATAAAATCTAACATCTAAGTTGCAAGGTTCCGGCGTTTTAAATCGTATACAAGGTGAAGGGTGGAAAGAATATGGGTACAACATCGTGTGGCGCCAACGATGTCATTATGGAAGCTCTCCACAAATATTCGGATATGGTGCGCAGGATTTGCTTTATCTACCTGCGCAGCCGCGAGGACGTCGAGGATGTCTTTCAGGAGGTATTTCTAAAGCTTTTGCTGACAAAAACCGTTTTTGAAAGCGAGGAACACCAAAAAGCGTGGATATGCAGGGTTACAATCAACAAGTGCAAGGACCTCTGCAAGAGCTTTTGGAGAAAAAACGTCGAGTCAATCGAGGGGATGCAGATACCTGCTGAAGACAACGACGAAAGCGAAGTAATGCTCGCGGTTTTATCCCTGCCCAACAAACTCAAGGAGGTAGTCTACCTTTATTACTACGAAGGCTACAGCGCCGGCGAAATCGCAAAGCTCCTAAACCAGAAGGAAAACACCGTTTATTCTCATCTGCACAGGGCCAGGAAACTGCTCAAATCCAAGCTTGAGGGGGAGATAGAATATGGTTACTCAGTTTAGAGCCGTGCTCGACAGGGTAAAAGCCGAAGACGAGCTTATAGAAAAAACCGAAAGGTACCTGCGCGCAAAACTCGAAAACCCGGCATCAGTGGAAAACCTGTACTTCATAAGGAGGGAAAGACGCATGAAAAAGATACTGGCGGCTTGTATCGCCGCGGTTCTGGTCATCGGCGTTCTCGCCGGCGGATATACCTATCTCAAAACTCCGGTGGCATATATCAGCCTTGACATCAACCCCAGCATTGAGCTTGGAATCAATGCGCTGAACAGGGTAGTTTCCGCAGAAGGTGCAAACCGGGACGGCAGAGCGCTCCTCGAAGGGCAGAAAATCATCAGCGCAAGCCTGACAGACGCGCTTGACAGCCTAATCGGCATTGCCGCACAGAAAAATTATATCAGCGACGACGGCACCACCGTCGTTTCAATCACAGCCGAGTCGAACAACAGAAAACGCGC
>LFTH01000058.1:14112-30314 GCA_001513365.1 Clostridiales bacterium DTU033
AAGGCGTATCGTCCGGCAAACTCAAGCTGATAAAGTCCCTGCAGGCATTGGAGCCCTCAATCACCGTCGAACAGTACAAAAATTCCAAAGTGTCCGACCTGTTGGCAAAGGCGAAGGAACTGGTGGACGCGTATGAAACGGCAGACGAACTTAACGACAGCGAAAAAGAGGCGGTAGAAAACCTTAAGGCCATCGTGGACAGGGCGGAAAAAAGCGCGGAAAACGCCGACAACCGGACAAAAGAGGAAAGGGAAGCGGCAAGCGCTGCGCTTGAAGAAGCCAAAAAACAGGCAGAGGAAATATTAAACAAAACCAAAACAAGACCGAAACCCGAACCCCAAACCACATTACCCAATATTTACGCGGGCACAAAAACCACGGGCAACAACACACGGACCAAAGAAACAACCGTAAAAACAAACGCCTATACAACCGCCAAAACAACCTCAAAGCCAAACGCCAAAACAACCTCAAAGCCAAACGCCAATATAACCGCCAAAAAGACCGAGGCGCCCAAACAAAACGACACCTGGGCAACCGAAAGCAAGCAGGATAACGCTGCCAAAACGCAAAAGACCAACGTGCCCCAGAACAACAATAACTCACCCTGATAATAAGTTGCAGCATTGAGGGCAATCCCGAAGACTGACGCACAACCTGCGGCAATCCCCTGCCGGCTTAATGCCGACAGGGGATTGCTGCCTTGCTGCGGACATTTTTGAGTAATAAAACGCCCCGCCGCCCGAACGGGCAGCGGGGATTTTCTATTTCTCCCCGTCCCTTTTCTCTTTCTGCGTACCGAAATAAAACGCAATCACCGTCGTAACGACCCCCATCGCAACCTCCGGCGACACGCTCTCCCGCAGCGCGAGGACGGCAAACACCGCGGTTACGACAAACGTAACAATGGTCTTTACGTTGATAAGTCTGGTTATCCTCTCTTTCATCCCTGTCCCCCCTTCACATTTTGGTTTTCGCCAGCCCCACCGCCATCTCAAGGTTGCTAATCCGGCCGCCCGCGGCCCTGATTTTCTCCTCCAGCACCGGCAGGCGCTCGGCAAATTGATTATGTTTGTCAACCTTCTTCTCCAACTGCTGCAGACGGTAATTCGTGAGCTTGGCGCTGGTAACAATCCCGCCGAAAGTGCCGATTGCGGTGCCCGCGAGCGACAGGATTGCGACAAGTATCTCATTCGTCATTCCGGCACCCCCTAAACTTTCACAACATAAGCCGGATAACCGGCTTTTTTCAGCTGCTCCGCAAGCCTCTCGGCGTAAGTCTTATTCTCAAACGCGCCCACCTGCACGCGGTACAGATTTTCGGATTTCTGCGTTTCGGCGGGTTTTTCAGTCGCCTTCGGCTCAGCTTTTGGCTGTTCGGCGGGCGGTTTGTACGTTCCGGCCAGCTTCTGATTGACAATGCCCTGAACCTCGTTATAGTCATACCCCGCTTCGGCCAGTCGCCTCCTGCGCTCCGCGCCGTTTCCCCACAGCCCCTTGATTACCTCGTTCGCGATTTCCTGATTGGATTTCTTTTTCTCTGTTTTTGCCGCCGACGCCCCCAGAGCCGCCCCGACGTCCGCCCTGAACGTGTCCATGCTCCTGTCGTGCCTGCTGAACCAGTGCGCCGGGTCGGCGTGATTGCTCGCAATCCCTTTTTGGTATCCCTCGCTGTGTCCGAGAATATTTTCGGGCTTAATGCTCAATTCTTTGCAAAGGTACGCGCACAGCTCGACAGCCTCCTTATAAACCGCGCCGAAATACTTGCTGTCAGTCAAATCGTCCTCGCATATCTCAAATCCTATATGGGTGTCGTTCGCCTTGCCGCCCGCGTGCCAGCCCCGATAATTCCACGGCAATACCTGATATGTGGCGATTGAGCCATCAGCCAGCTTGCCAATCACCGCGTGAGGGCACTTCTCCACCCCCGGCCTGTTCCAGTGGTTTTTATACCTGTTTTCACCCAGCAGCCCGTCGTCGGGGCCGACATAACGCTTCAAATTCGGGTTGTTCGCGCCTGTGGAGTGCACCAGAATCCCCTTTGGCGCAATGGTTTTCCCCGCCCTGTAACAGTCGTTGCTTGTGAAAATCAGCTTTTTCAGGTTCACGTCAATCCCCCTTTCAATTCTCTCGCCAAAAACCCTGAACCGGCGCGCGCCCGGTTACTCCGCCTGCTCCACCACGATGGACGGCGCGCCGCCGGCGATTGCGACCCTCCAGCGGTAATACCCGCCGGTAACGCTGTCCCGCACGGTGTAGCGGCTTTCATTATACCGGGCAGAAATCAGAGGCCGCGTCCCCGCGGCAGAGTGCCGGTAGGTAAAAAACGCCATATCCCCCGCCGACAGGCCGGGATGGCAAAAAGAAAGCCGGTCAGCCGCAATCTCCGCCTGCGACTCGTCAACCGAAATCTCAAGCCCCGTCGCAAAATCAATCCTGACAATCCCTTCCAGACTGCCAATCGGATAATCGGTGTCCGCGACCGCAATCCCGCCGTCCGAATATACCCCCGCGGCCCGCACAACAGGCTCGGCGTATATCCTGCCGCCCGGATACGACAGCAGTGCGCCGGACGCCCAAACAGGCGAGATGACCGGCTCAGAAAGCACGGTCCGCCCGTCCTCCCCAACCCGCTTTATCTGCTCCCACTGGCCGCTCTGCCGGTTATACGCGATTTCGTCCCGCGCGCTTTGAAAGGAGCGCAGCGCGCCGCGGCCGCGGATATACAGCTCGCTCCTCTCTAAGCCGTCCTCGCTTTCGGACACAATCCGCACGGCGCTGCCGGTACTCGCGGCGCCTTCAAAATAATCCGCAAACAGCCTGTCGCACTGCCCGACCTCCGGCTCGCTGCCCGCGCCGAAAACCCCGGTCAGGTTGACCGCTATCACGTCCCTGATTTCCATTACCCTGCCTTCCGCCGGGTCATTGTATGACTGCGCTATATACAGCCTGAATTGTTCTCCGCTGACCTGCTGAATACCGCTCATAAAATACCACTGCCCCGCCGCCGGCGCGTACTGCGTTTTAAAATAATACAACGCGCCGGACTTCACCGAACAATAAACCTGCATACGCTGCGCTTCGGAATTGTTCAGCCTTACCCTGCACGCGGCATAGATTTTCTGGTTTTCGCCGATATCAAGCCCGGTCATCTGATATGCCCTGTTCACCGGACTGACGCCGTTTGATATCACCGAAAGAGTGTTGTCGCTCACTTCCAAAAACGCGGAGCTGGGGCTCCACCTGGCAATCCCGTCAGCGAAATCTCCGTTTCGGATTATATTCTCGGCGGTTGTGCCGCTTATCCTCACCAGAGCCATGCCGCTTGCGGCGTCTTTTGGCAAAGACACCTCGCCGTACCCCTCGCACTCCCGCCCCGGCTGCTGATTATAATCAACGGCGGCGAGCGCGCGGCTGCAGTCGGACAGGGATTTGCCGATTTCGGCGGCGCGCGCTCGGGTTTTTATAAGCTCGCTCTTATCGGCCTTGCCCTCGGCGGCCGCGTCGGTGTAGCCTTTTGCCTCATTAAGCGCGGCCGCGACCATCCCCGAAAAGCCCTCCAAAGCCTCCCGCGCCCTTTCGGACACGTCCTTGACGCTTTCAATCAGCGCCGTCAGACCCCGCCCTTCCTCCCGCTCGGCAGACACCCCTTCCACCCGCCCGTCAAAATATATGTGCGCGGGCGGGGTATGGAAAACAAGCTCCTCGCCAAACTCCGAATTCAGCTTTGACACCACCACCCTGATTTCGCACAGCCCGTCCGACCGGGTCCACTCCCGCGTCAGCGGCAATGAAATCTCGGCGCTATCCGGCGGCAGCACGATATTGCCGGTGGTGATATACCTGTTCAGGCTGTCCGTCATCTCGACCCGGTATATATATTCCGGCGAGACCAAATCGTCGCCGAGGGAGAATACAATAACGGTGCCGCAGTGGTCGCCCTGAACCCCGGCATACTGCCTTTCCCGCGGGGCTACGCTGTCCGCCCCCATGGTAAACCTCACCGTCCTGACTGCCGGCATTCCCCGTCCCCCCTTTCATCCGCGCTCCCGATATTCCCAATCGCGAGCTTTACCTGATTTTCGATTACCCTTCTTTGCACCGACCAAAAATCAATCTCCACCGGCTTTACGATATAAACCGCCCCGCCGCCGGATTTTAACTCCTTATTTTCTGCCATCACCGCACCGCCTTCCCGTACAGCCTGTAATAAATTACCGCCCCGTGCAGCCAAACGCAGCCGCTCCCCCGAACGCAAAAGCCGAACGCCCTGACCCGCGCGGCGTTCAGCGGCACCCTCGCCAGACCCCCGTCCGGCGGGCTTAAGGGGATTGGCAGGCCGCGGTTTCCGCGCTCGTCAAAATAATCGAGAAATGCCGGCACATCACTTTCCCCCGCCAATTCCAGATACATCATCCGGACGTCCTTGTACCTTTCGGGGGCGCCGAAGTCATACAGCCCGGTTTTCAGCATATATTCAACCTGTGTCTGTCTGACCGACAACTGCCCCTCGTCAAGCATGAGCGCATGGTCGCGGCCGCCGGCAAGCGCCGCGTTGATTAACCCGCAGGCCCCGCCCGTTTCGGTCTCCCCGTTTATGACCATGCCCTCCCCTCCCGACATCATAAAAACCGGTTTTGCCCCGATATCAAACTCCCAGCAGACCCATGGAAAGGCATCCGCCCTGCCGTCCATTCTCCCGTAATTCAGCAAAAACATATTCCCGCCGGCCATCAGCGCATAATGCCCGCAGTAATCCCCCGCAACCGCCGATTTCAGCGCCCCGCCGCCGATACCCGATAGTTTCTGCCGTATTCCGCCCGATACCTCGGTTACGCTGTTCCGGCTGTACCTGCCGGCCGGGGCAAGGGAGTACACCCTTCCGCCGCCCGCCGCCCAGAACAGCCTGTCGCCGCAAAGCCGTATGGTGTTCGGGCAGTCGCACCCCACCGACGGGTGGAGCTGCGCCACCGGAAAACCCGCCTCGTTTGCGGTCGCGTCAATCACCGAGCCGTCCGGCAGGTATTTTGAAACTCTGGTACCGGACACGTATTCCGCGTAATACATCTCGCTTTCCTTGAAGATAATCAGCTTTTCGCCCTGTTTCGCGAACGCGGTAACAAACTGCCCGGCGTCCCCGATATACGCGAAATTGTTTTCCGGGAAATAAAGCGGGTTGTCCACGTCGCTCCAATGCACCATGTTCGGGAACAGCCTGTGCCCGGCGACAAAAAGCCTGCTGCCGCCGAAAGAGCCGCTCCTGTCCCCTCCGAACCATGCGCAGACCCTCATAGAGCAGATTTTATCCGCCCCCTCGGCGCGGGTCTTGGAGGCTATCACCTCAAGGTTGTTGCTGATACCGCAGGCGGGGAACCACCTGATAATGCCGGTAGAAGGCTGAAAGCAGTAGAGATACCCGCCCACCCTGTCAACGAAGACCGCATTCCCGTAAGGGTCGGCGGCCGACGCGCTGCCCCCTTCCGGTATAACGTAGGTTAGGGTAAGCCCGCCCGGCTCGGTGTACCTGACCGTTATCTCCGAATTGTCAAGCTGTTTTACCGGCAGGAAATAATACCTGCCGTTTTCCCCGTTTGTGGTAAACCTGCACCTGAATTTCGGGGTAAGCAGGTTAAACCCCTCGTATATCGTCCCCCGGCTTTCGGCCTGCCAAACCTCCTCGCAGCCCTGCCCGTTTATCATCACAAGCGGGATATACGCGCTGCCGGTTATATCCACCCACGGCAAGGACAAATCCGCCGGCTGCGCGAGTATCCTGCCGCCATAGCCGTACCCGCCGTCGCCGATAAACACAATCGCGCCACCCTGCGCGGCGCCGCTCCACCTGCCGCCGCCGCTTTCGGCAATCATCACGCTTAAAGACCCATTTTCCCCAATCCCGCTCGCCACCGCGCTGTGCCGCTGGCTGCCGTCGTACCGAAGCTCCGACATCTCCACGTCATAGACCGCCCCCTCCGGGCCATCCCGCTTATATACCCGCGCAATCCGCCTTAACGCCCCGTCCGCCGACGGAATGTCTGCGCCGCCGCCCGCGGTCAGCGCAAGCTCCCTGCCCTGCAGATTATAAAAGCTGTCGGCGACCGCCCTTATCCCCGGCCGGGTCTTAAGGGCGCCCCCGCTCCACCACATATTCAGGACGTCGTCAGGCCGGCCGTCCCCGGCCCGCCCGTCCGCGCCGGAAAAATCCGCCCCGCCGCCGAACCCTTTTATCTCAAACCGGTTCTGCGGGCTTTGCCTTCTCCTCATCACTGACCACCTCCGGGCAAAACGTCGGCTATCCTCGCCTTATTCCGCGGCGCCGAACAGCGTTTTTTACTGTAAATCGCGGAGAAAAGCGCCTGCGAGTCCCAGTCCCCCTCGCTCTGGGCAACCAGCATCGCCACCCCGTACGGCATCACGTCGTTTACCGTTTCCGGCGACAGCTTAATCTCCTCGTCCATCGAGCAAAGCCCGGTATCGCCGCCCTTATCCAGCCGGCTTAAATCGTGGTAAATCTGGCTGACCGCCGCCGCGGCGCGCTTAAGCAGCGCCGGGTCCCAAGCCTCCCCTGCGCTCCCGACGCCGGCGTACCCCAGCAGGCAGAGCGCGCGCTCAATCACTTCCTTGCCGGTTTTCAACCCGTCCACCCCCATGGCGTTTTTTTGCGATACTTCAAGGAGGACATGCCCCGCCCTCCCTGATTTTTTTGAAGATTAGTAGATGTAGGCGACAATCCCCGGCCTTAAGCTCTCCTTTACAATCAAATCGTAGTACAGCCGGTAATCGAATTTCCACGCGTCCGCCTGCTGGTTCTTGTCGGGGTCGAATATCCTGATTTTCTCGGTCTTTTTAACCAGCGATGCCGCGCGCTTCGGCATTACGAGCATACCTATGTTTTCAGCCTGCGGGTCGGGTACAAACCCGCCGGCAGTCTGGTCCGGCAGCCCTTCCGTCCTGCCGTCGTAGAAAATGAAAGCGGTCTTCATCCTGCTGTCGGGCGCCGGGATTAAAGGCACCCCGTTGATTGACCTGACCTTGATATCCGCGCCCCCCTGCTTAAAATCGTTTACCGCGATAAACCGGCTGATTTCAGGCGATCTCTGAAACCCCGCCCAGACCGTCCCGTTGATAAACGCGACCAACTCCTCGTCATATCCCAGGCTGTTGTATATCCGGTTGCAGGCCTCGGTGAACATAGCGTAGGCTTCGGTGCCGGGGTCCCCGGTTACGGTCTGCTGACTTTCCCTTGCAATCCTGCCGAGCTTGGACAGCACGTAAGCGTCCATTTCGGGGATTACCTTGGTGCGCACGAACTCGCCCATCACGTGGCCCGCAAGGCCGGGGATTCCCGACTCGTCGCAGTCCTGAGCGTCCAGCAGAAAGCTGCGCCCGCGGTCCATCGCAAGCTCGTACACCGTATTTGCGACGTTAATCGAGCCCTGTGCAAACCCGCCGTCCCGGCAGTAATCGCCCAGCCCCGAAAACTCCACGTCGGGTATAAGCACCGTGCCCGCGCCCACAAATTTCGCGCGCATGGCGTTGTCGCTCAAAAACCCGGTCATGGCTTTCTGCACCACCGCGCGGTCAAGCTCGCCGGTCATTTTTTCGGATAAGGTGATGATATTGATTGACATTTCAATTCCCCTTTCATTAAATTATGAATTTTGCTACTGCAAAGCCTTGTAAAACGCCCGCTCAAACTCGTCCAGCTCAAAATCCGGGGATAACCCGGTGTCCGAAAGCGAGCCCGCCGACCTTCCGGCCGATTTTTGCTGCCTTTCCCGCTCCGCGGCAGCCCTTTTAGCCTCGCTGTGCCGGTACCGCAGATAAGCGTCAAACAATGGAATGTCCTGTAAAACCGCGCACTCCACCACCGCCCGCGGCAAATCCGAAAAGCTGTTAAAACAGCCCGGAAACTCCTCAGTGAGCTTTAAAAACTCGTCCGCAAGCCGCTGCTCCGCCTTCGACTGCCGCTCGGCCTGCAAAAGCCGCTCCTCTTCCTCCTCCTTTCGGCAAAACTGCTCAAACCTTTTTTGCCGCTCTGCCTTCCTTTTTTCAAACTCCCGCGCGGCCTTTTCCTCGTCCCCGCCCGCCTCCTCCACCATCCGGCGGTACAGGCGGCCGTCCTGCTCCTCAATCAGCCCGTCAATAAGCTGGCCCACCGTCTTTTGCCGGATTGAAGCCAGAAACTTGAGCTTCTCGTACTGCGGGCGAAAGCTCTCCCACTTCAGCCCCATCTCCACCAGCGGAGCGGCCTGCTCCGCCGAATAGACGCGTTCCCGCTTATTGAACCTGACCCTGATTACGTCAGCCTGCCCGGCGCCGCCGCTCTCCGCGTCAGGGCAGTCTCCCTGCTCCTGACAGCGCGGCTCGTCCGTCTGCGGCATGGCGGCCGGCTTTCCGGACTCCTGTAGGGGCGCGCCGTCAAAATCCCTTTCCCCGGCAGCCGCCTCCGGCTGGGCGTGCCGCAGCGGGTATTCCCTTGTCTCCACTTTCAACCCATCCCTTCTTTTTTGTCTTATGCGCATAATCCTTTATCGCGACCCCGCTTTGGCGGGCGGGGAAAACGCCTGTAAAACCTAATCCTGCCGCTCCTCGTCCGCGTCCGGCATTATCCCGCCGTCGTAGTTAAAAAAATTCAGCAGTTCGCGCTGCCTGCGTCTGATTTCCTTCAGCCGCTGTTCGTCGGCATACGTTTTACCCGCTTTTCTGGGCGTCCGGTTTCTGAAATCCCCGCCGGCGAATATCAGCCAGCAGACCAACGCCGTAAAAAAAACGCACGTCGCAGCATACAAAACCGCAAGAATTAAAAGCGCAATAACCATTAATCCCATCCCCCTTTAAAATCCAAAGCCGAAATCTCGGCCGTCCTTCTTTTTACCTTCCTGTCGGACGGCGGGCGCGGGCGAAACGCAATTATATCCTCCATCGCGTACCGCATCGCGTCCATCAGGTGGTTGCTGCCGTCCTCCGGCATGTTCAGCGGCTCCCCGCCCCCGCCTTTTTTCCACCGGTAGGATTTTAGCTCGGCGACAGTGTTCCTGCACGACGGGTGCACCACTATCCGGTACTCCTGAAGCCTCGCAATCCCGTTTAAAACCGAATCCCGCCCCTTGCGCGCCGGGATTACCCTGCAAATCCCAAGCCGCCTCAAATCCTCGTTGCTCTTCGGCTCGGCCGCATCGGCGCGTATTCTCTCCTTTGAGTAGCCTTTTGAGATAATCATCTTCGCTATCGCGTCGTTCAGCATCCGCTTTTCGTAATGCTCGTCGTATATGTAGATTACCTTGTCCACCGTATTCACCGCCATTGCGATAAACGCCGTCGGGTCGTTGGCGTACCCGTAATCCAGCCCGAAAACATGCCTGTACTTCCAGCCGTCCGGACTTTCGCTGCCGGTCAGCGCGCGGATATCAAAGCCTGCCACTTCCCACCGCTCATATACAAGCCCCTCCGACACTCCCCATTCCCCAAGCCCCGCCACCGCGTACCTTCTTGGGTTTTCCCTCTTAAGCCGCTCAAAAACCGCAATATCGGTTTTGTCCAGAAACTCGTTGATTTTGTAGTTGGTGGTCATCGTGAACACGTTCGGGCTTTTTTTGTCAAAAAAACGCTTTTTCAGCCAGTGCCCTTCGTTCCACGGATTAAACGTCAGGGTGGTCTGCTTGAAAAGCGGGGGCGGGATTTCCCCGCGCGGGACCGACAAATCCAGCTTGTCAAAATCCGCCTCGGATTCAATCTCAAACGCCTCCTCAATCCAGACCCAGCACAAATACCCGCTGTCCACCGTAGTTGACGCCAGTTTATGAACGTCGTCAAATCCGAGGAATATTATCCGCTGTCCGGTGGGCAGGAACTTAAGCTCCATCGGCGCCACCGTCGCCTTCCAGTACTCCGAAACCCCAAGCCTGTCGATTGCCCATTTAAGCTGCGCGAAGGTGGAATAATAATGGCTCCGAAAGACGTTCCTGACCACCAGAAGGTTTGATTGCGGGTACTTCATCAGATGGTAAATAAACCACAGCGCCGCTGTCGTGGACTTTTTTGACGCCTTGCCGCCCTTTACCACCCGGTACCGGCTCCGGCACTCCCAGAACTTCCTGTAACCCCTGCCAACCACCTTTGACAAATCAATCCTTTTCTGCGCACCCCCGCCGCCGTCCGCAAAAAGCGTAAACCCCGTATCCGCCCGCTTACCTCTGCCAATCATCTCAAAACCACCCCAAAGACGGGTTTACCGCGGTTTTGTTTCACTGCCGTTCCTGATTTCGTCTATAAGCCGCGGCAAATCCGGCACCGAGCCTTTCGGCAGACGGGAAAGATACTGTTCGGGGCTTATAATCCTCCTGTCGTACAGGCTGTTGAGGGTGTTCGCCACCTGCTCCTCGCTCCATAAAGTGGACGCCCCGACGTCAACCCTCGCGTTGATTACCAGATTGCGGTACCGCTCCCCGTCAAACGGCAGGTACCAGGTCCCGAACTCGTCCCTGATTTTCACTTTCCGCCGCCCGTACTGGGTCACCCAGAACTCCGTCCAAATCCGCGCCACCTCCTCCAGAAAGCCGTAATACCGGTTCTGGACGCTAAGCAGCGGCAATGTCGCGGTCTCCCGCACCGCCAGAATAGCCGAGGTGTTCTCAGGCTTGACGTCGCCGAGCACAATATCGTTCGCGCCGCTTTGCTTTAGAGTGTTGCTTATCAGGGAGGAAATGTTCTGGTCAAACGCCGGGGAAAAATCGGGCGGGCTGACGTAGCTTATCGCGTCCCCTGTATCCTCGCCCCCGCCCGCCACCGGAATAATCTGCCCGGGGTCGTTTGAAATCTCAGCCGATACGATATCGCTGTTCACCACCATAATCGGCATGCCCATCATCATCACCGCCCAGACGCTGGCGGTTATCATCCGGTTTATCGCAATCTGGTTCGGGATAAGATATGTAATCTCGCTTTCCCCGTAGGCGCAGCCCCGCCGCCTCTCCCACGAAAACTTCGCGAACGGGTAAAGCCTTATCCCGACGTCCCACTGCGGCCGGACGACTACCTTCCTGCACACCCTGACCGCCTTCACGGTATATCCCCGCCCGCCGGGCAGGTATTCCTTCCAGAACTTCGTGAGCGCCGTCGCCTTGCCCGACTCCGCGGGCTCGTCCCGGCCGCGTTCCCCCGCCATGTACGAGGTATCCCGGTCCGGCAGGATTTTCTGCACCTCGTGCTCCGGCGCACCGTACCTTTCCGCCTCCCGCCGCAAATCCTCAACGCTTCGCCTTTGGGCAATCAGGATATACGGCTGCTGCTGGACGTCGTCCAGATTAGGGTCCCCGAAATACACGTTCTCGACGTCCAGCACCTCGCAGGAAATATCCCCGCGCACCGGAACAGTGCGCGCCTCGTCCGCGTAAAGCCCGGTCGGTACCCTGTCGTCCCACCATGTATATAGAATTCCGGTCCCCGAAATATAGGCGTTCCTGAGCGCCTGCTCCTTCAGGCTCTCAAACTTCACCCGCTCGGCGGTAACCCTGAAGTAATCAGAAAGCGCGTCCATCACAAGGGCGATTTCCTGCTCTTCCGGCACCGGCGAGCCCGCAATCTCCGAAAAACCAAACCCGGCTTTTTTCCCGCCGTTCGCGAGCTTTGCACGCAGCGGCAGGATTTTCTCCCTGATTGACAGGGTGTCCGCGACCCCGTCAGCCGAAAAATTCACCGCTACCTGATTTTTGCAGATAAGCGCCATCTTGTATTCCCCTATCCGCTTAATCAGATTGTGTCGGACAAGCGGCCGGTTGTTGCCGCAGCGCGCCCCGTGCCACTGGTCCCCGATAAAAAATCGCTCGTTTATCCTGCCCTGCTCGTACAGCCCCCGCTTTCCAAGCCCCGACTTGAATTTGATGCCGGCCTCGTATTCTCCCCAGATACCGTCGGGCAGAACCTGCGGATTGGAAGGGTTTTTGAGCCTTTCTCCCATCTGTTTCACTCTCTTTCCAAATCAGTCTTTCAGGGCGTCCTCGCCGAAATACACCACCACGGCGTTTTTGCCCGCCTGCGCGGGTTTATCCCTGTAATTCAGGTTGCTCTTTAACAGAAAAATATCCATCGAGGGATTGCTGCCCTTTTCCATCCCGTGCTCGATATGCCCGGCGGCGATTTCGTCAAACGCAAGGCTTAAAAGCCTGTGCGTCTCTTTCAATTCCTCCGCAGGCTCCTCCCCGCCCATCACAAACTCAATCAGTCTGCGGCTGGAAACACTAAGGCAGACCGCCAGCCTCTCAATGGTCATCGGAACCCCTTTCTTCTCGGAATATGCCCTCGCGCAGTCGATAGTATGTCTGACCCAGTCGGCTTTAAAAAAAATTGACGGCAGATTGTTCACCCAAATCACCTCTTCGATTGATAATTTTTGGATTATTTTCTACTTTCAGCCATACGGTACCACAGTCAGGCTGGTGAGCTGCAAGTGAGGTGCTGGTGAGCTGCAAGTGAGGTGCTGGTGAGCTGCAAGTGAGGTGCTGGTGAGCCGCAAGTGAGGTACCAGTTTGTGTTTTAAAAGTCATACTTTAAACGTCAGATTTTTTGGCCAGCCTTATCACCCGCGCCCCTCAAAAGCCCCCGATAAAAGCAGCCGGCGGGAAAGCTGCTGCCTTCCCGCCGGCTTCAATATTCAGTTTTTAGTTACCTCAGGTTGTTCATCTGATACTGCTGAATCATCTTTTTAACCATCTGACCGCCGATAGAGCCAGCCTCGCGGGCAGTCAAGTCGCCGTTGTAGCCCTGCTTGAGGTTTACGCCAACCTCGTTGGCGGCTTCCATCTTAAAGCGGTTAAGGCCTTCGCGTGCTTCAGGAACAAGAACCCGGTTGTTTCTTGCCATTCATTCAACACTCCTTCATGCTTCGGCGGTGAATACCGCAATATTTTAATTGCGTTTGCCAGTAGTAGTTTAAACGCTGAAAACGCCATTATTACAGGGAAGTTGTGTTATGATTATCGGTTTTTGCCAAAGCATGAAAATTATTTTTAATTTTTTTTCTTATTGTTACAGTCCTTGCAGTACCCGTAGATTTGGAGGGAATGTCCGGTGATGTGAAAACCCGACGCGTCCGCAATCCCGCGCTCCATACTGCTCAGCGGGCACTGCGGAAAGTCAATCATCTGCCTGCATTCCCTGCAAATCATGTAATGCGAATGACTGTGCTCGCCCGCGATGCTGTAAAAGCTCTCCCCGTTCTGATGAAGGCCCTGCGAGACCTCGCCGCGGGAAACCAGCGCGTCAAGGTTCCTGTAAACCGTTGATTTCGCGATTTTCGGAAAATGCCTGATAGCAAGCCGGTATATCTCCCCGGCCGTAAGAGGCCGGTCCGAGTTTTTAAGCAGCGACAAAACCAGCTTTTTTTGTTTTGTGTTCCTTGCCTCAGACATAAGTATTCCCGCCTTTAAAATCTTTATTTGTAGAATTATTTTATTCCCCAAAAATCAAAAAGTCAAACCGCGCCGTGAATTACTGGCGGTTTGTAAAAAACTTTTGCATACCCGTTCCATAACTTGACAATAGTTCTGAATGATGTATACTTTTATTATTGCAACTCATTTTCATTAAGCGCGGAGGCGGCCGATATGAATTTGTCATACAGAAAAAAGCTGGCTGTTATCGCCGCGGTGATGGCGCTGCTGGCCGCCGGCGCGGTGGTGATAACGGCCGTAACCGGAGCGAGGCGAAAAGAAGAAAAAAAGATAAACATCGTGGCCTCCTTCATGCCCGTTTACACAGCCGCGCTGCAGCTCACAAAAGGGGTGGACGGCGCTGACGTTTCAGTCCTCGCCCCCACAAAAACCGGCTGTCTGCACGACTACCAGCTCACCCCCGACAATATGGTGGCGCTCTCAA
Source organism: Clostridiales bacterium DTU033 (assembly GCA_001513365.1). GTDB lineage: Bacteria > Bacillota > Clostridia > Oscillospirales > Acutalibacteraceae > Avimonas. Next base: position 27,988 of record LFTH01000058.1, read on the forward strand.
AAGCCGACGTTCTGGTGATAAACGGCGCGGGAGCCGAAAGTTTTTTAAGCGACGCTCTCGCCAATTACCCCGACCTTTCGGTGATAGACACTTCCAAAGGGGTTGCCCTGATTGAAAGCGGCAGCCCGCATGAACATGATGAACTGCACGAGGATGAACATTCACATAACGAGCATATCTGGGTCAGCCCTTCCAACCACATCAGGCAGGTACAAAACCTTCGCGACGGATTAATCCGATATAACCCTGAAAACAAAGAGAAATACCAATCAAACGCCGATGAATATATCTCAAAAATCCAGTCAGTCAAATCAGAGCTTGAGCGGGCGGTTTTAACCCTGCCCACCAGAAACTGCATACTTTTCCACGACTCCCTCGCGTATTTCGCGCGGGAGTTCGGGCTTCACCCGCTGGCATCCTTCTCAATAGGCGAGGAAACCGCGCTGTCCGCCGCCCAGCTTGCCGACGCCGCGCAGGCGGCCGAAAAAGCCGGCAGCGTCCTTCTTTTATACGACAGCCAGTACGAGGCCGAATACTCCTCAGTCGCCGAAAAAGCCTCATACAGTCTGACATTAAAGCTGGATACCGCGGTCATCGGAGAAAGCGAGGACGCAAAAGACAGCTGGCTCAACGCCATGAATAAAAATCTGCGGATGATAAAAGACGCTGCAAACCCATCAAAATAAAAAGGCGGGGTTAAAGATGAAGGCATGCAGCCTGCACTGCCTGAAAATCGAGAACATCTCGGTGGCAATCGGGGATAACGCAATCCTGCGGGACGTAAGCCTGCACGCGCACTGCGGCGAGCTCACCGCGATAATCGGTAAAAACGGCGCGGGCAAATCCACTTTACTTCGGGCGATATTGGGCGAAATCCCGCATACCGGCACGGTATTTTTCAGCGGGCACGACGGCTCGCCTGCGGGCGGGCTTAAAATCGGCTATGTCCCGCAGTCCCTGTCGGTTGACTCCGGCTCCCCCACAACCGTTTACGACATGCTGGCGTCCATGATTTCAAACTATCCCGTTTTTCTGCAAAGGCGCCAGAAAACCGTAAGCAGGCTGCGCGACCATCTCTCCGCCTTCAACGCTTCCCACCTGCTTTATAAAAAGCTCGACCGGCTGTCCGGCGGGGAACTGCAGCGGGTACTGCTCGCGGCCGCGACCCTGCGAAAACCCGACCTTTTGCTGCTTGACGAGCCGGTTTCGGGGGTGGATTACTCCGGGCTGCAGCTTTTTTATAATATCCTTGACAGCTTAAAAAAAAGCTGCGACATGGTAATACTGATTGTCTCGCACGACCTTGATTTCGTCCGCCGGTACGCCGACAAGGTGGTGCTGCTCAACCGCAGGGTGGAAGCCGCCGGCAGTCCGGACGAGGTTTTCAAAAGTGGCGAATTCAAAAGGCTGTTTTCAATCACTGACGCAGCGAAAGGGTGAAACCGCGGTGGCAGATTTGTTATTCGGCTGGTGGCAGTACGAGTTCATGCGCAACGCGTTTCTCGCGGTAATTCTAATCATGCCGCTGTTCGCAATGCTCGGCACCCTGATTGTCAGCAACGGTATGGCGTTTTTTTCGGACGCCCTCGGCCATTCCTCGCTGACCGGCGTCGGTATCGGCGTCATACTGGGCCTGTCCGAATACAAGCCGGCGATGATTATATTCGCGATTGTATTCGCGCTGCTGATGAACCGGATAAGGAATTCCCGGCTTTCCTCGACCGACACAGTCATAGGCGTTTTCTCGGCGTGCGGCGTGGCGCTTGGGCTGGTGCTTTTATCGGTGTCCGGCAGCTTTTCGCGGTACCAAAGCCTTTTAATCGGCGACATATTAAGCATCACAAAAAGCGAAATCATTTTACTGACCATAACGCTTGCCGCAATCCTTATCCTGTGGCTGATATGCTTCAACCGCTTCAATCTAATCAGCATAAGCCCCGAAATCGCAAGCAGCCGCGGCATTCCGGTCGGGCTGCTGGACAATGTCTTCGTAATCTCGGTAGCGGTGGTGGTAATGCTCGCGATACACTGGGTCGGCCTTTTGCTGATAAACGCGATGCTGATACTGCCCGCTGCGGCCGCCCGCCATGTGGCAAAAAGCGCCCGCAGCTACCTTGTTTTAACCCTGATTTTCGGATTGTTTTCAGGGCTGCTCGGCCTGTGGTTCTCCTACCACAACTCATTTGCGGCGACCGGCCCGATGATTGTGCTGATTTCCGGCGTTTTATATTTCGTTACTTTCTTTTTAAGGGACAACAGATAAACAGCGATAAAGTACAATAAATTGCGCAAATTTAAAATCTGATAAAAAGAGGACAAGTTTGCAG
>LFTH01000134.1 GCA_001513365.1 Clostridiales bacterium DTU033
ATGATTGCTGCAGCCCCTGCTGCGATTGACAAATCAAAGGGCCGTTCCTGCTGGAACGGCCCTTAAAGCGTTGAGGGACGGTTGTTTAATTCCTGTTTGAAAGCACTTCGGATTCATATTTTTTGATTTGGTCAAACCAGCTTTGGTCGTGCGGCACCTTCTGCAGCTTGCAGTAATGCTCCCAGACGTCGCCGAACGGATAGGTTTTCATCTCTTCCTGAAGAGCCATCAGTTCGGTAAACATCCCTTTGTCCTGAAGCTCCCTCATCCTCTCGTTGGGCTGTAACAGCGCGTAGAGCAGGGCCTTCTGCACATTGCGCGTGCCGATGACCCATGCGGCGACGCGGTTTATGGAAGCGTCAAAAAAGTCAAGTCCGATTAAGACCCTGTCAAGCGCGTTATTCCTGACAATCTCAATCGCGATTTCTTTTATCTCGTCCTCAAAGAGCACGACGTGGTCGGAATCCCACCTTACCGGGCGGGTGATGTGCAGCGGGATAATATCAAAAAACGCCAGCAGGCTCGATATCTTGTCGCTCACAAACTCTGTCGGATGGTAGTGCCCGTTGTCAAGCAGGGGGTACACTCCTTCGCTGTTTGCGGCATAGTTTAGGTAGAACTCGCTGCTGCCGGCGGTGTATGCTTCGACCCCAATCCCGAACACCTTGCTTTCAACGCTGTCAATCACCCCGTCCAGCTTTTCCTCAAAGATTTTGTCAAGGCTGTCCTTCAGCCGCAGGCGCGGGCCAAGCCTGTCGGAGGGAATGTTCTTATATCCGTCCGGTATCCATACGTTGTTGAGAACCGGGCCGCCCAGTTCCTTTGCGATGTATGCGGCAATCCGCCGGCATGCGATACCGTGGCCAATCCAGAATTTGCGGATTTTTTCGTCGGGGTGGGTAAGGGTAAGGCCGTCGGCCGCCAGCGGGTGGCTGAAAAAGGTGGGGTTGAAATCAATGCCGTACCCGCGGGATTTCGCGTATTCCACCCACCGCGCGAAATGTTTCGGCTGCAGCTTGTCGCGGTCCGCCTTCTCGCCGTCAAATACCGCATAGATTGCGTGGAGGTTAATCCGCTTTTTTCCGGGGATTAAACTCGCCGCCTTGTCAAAGTCGGCCATCAGTTCTTCGGGAGTGCGCGCCTTGCCGGGATAATTCCCGGTTGCCTGTATCCCTCCGGAAAGGGCCGCGTCTTTGTTTTCAAAGCCGCCGACATCGTCTCCCTGCCAGCAGTGTATGCTGATGGGCTTGTTTGACAGGATGTCAAGCGCCCTGTCGACATCGACGCCTATTTTTGCATAGCGCTGTTTTGCTTCTTCAAACCTGTTGTTCATAAATAAACCACCTTTCAGGGCAATATTTCCTTAATTTCAAAGCTGTTGATAACGGCTTTGCGCGCCTGCGAAAGCCCTGAAAACTCGCCGGCTGTTATCATCTGAACCATGATATTGCCGAGCGCGGTGCCTTCGCTGGGGCCGGCATAAACCGGAAGCCCGGTAGCTTTGACCGTGAGCATGTTGAGGTAGCTGTCTTTGCTGCCGCCTCCGACGATATTGATACTGGTGTATTTTTTCCCGATTAGCTGTTCAAGCTGACGCACCGAGTCGGCATAGGATTTCGCAAGACTTCTGTAAACGCAGTGGACAGCCTCGCCGATTTTTTCGGGCACAGGCTGATTGGTTTTGCGGCAGTAATCCCTGACGGCCTCTATCATATCGGGCGGCGACAGGAAGGAATTGTCGTTCACATCCACAATAGACGGGAAGTCGCCCGCCTCCCGCGCCATTTCCTCAAGCTGCGCGAAGGTGTATTTGTTGTCGAGTTTTTTTCTGATGGACTGTATCATCCACAGGCCCATGATGTTTTTGAGGTATCTGTATCTGTAATCGTACCCGCCTTCGTTTGTAAAGTTATTCAGCCTGCTTTGCTCGGTTGTTATCGGCCGCCGGTTTTCAACGCCGATAAGGCTCCATGTCCCGCTGCTGATTGTAACGGAATTGTCGCTCAAAGTCGGTACCGCGAGGAAAGCGCTCCCCGTATCGTGTGAGGCAGGCAGAATGACTTTACAGTCAAAACCCACTTCGTTTTTTATCCTGTCAGTAAAGCCGCCGACAACCGTACCGGGAGGGGAAAGCGGGCGGAACAGCTTTTTAGGGTAATCCAAAATCTCAAGCAAACGGCTATCCCATGTATTGTCGTGTGCATTTAGCAGGCCGGTGGTCGAGGCGATTGTATATTCGTTTTTGCATACGCCTGTGAGCAGAAAATTCAGGTAGTCGGGTATCATTAAATAGTATTCGGCCTGTTCAAGGTGTTCCGGGTTTTCCTTTTTAACCGCGGCAAGCTGATAAATTGTATTAAACTGCTGTTTTTGAATTCCCGTAATGCTGTATAATTCCTGCTCGGAAATGCGGGCTTCCACGTATTCGTCCATGCCTTCGTTTCGGCGGTCGCGGTACGCCACGCTGTCGCCCAGCATATTGTAATCCCTGTCAAGCAGGACAAAGTCGACTCCCCAGGTGTCAATCCCAAGGGTCTGCGGGATTTTGCCGGCGGCTTTGCAGTTTTTCAGCCCCTGCACGATACAATCGAACAGGTTTTCCAAGTCCCAGCACAGGCGCCCGTTTTTTTCAACCAGATTGTTGTCGAAACGGTGGACCTCTTCAAGAATGATACGGCCGTCTTCCACATGGCCCAGTATCATTTTTCCGCTTGACGCGCCGAGGTCTACCGCCAAATAGTACCTCAATGTTTGCATCTCCTTTCAGGCTGTGGTATATATAAAAAAATTATTTATATGAACCATAGCGACACGCGGTTTTTGCAAAACGCGGGTTTTACGTCGACTGACCGCGGATGGAGCCTACTGTTGAGAGAGCCTCTCTGCGGCTTTTGCCGCTGCTTTAATACAATCCTCAATCGGGCGGTTGTAGTCGGCTCCGGCGCAGTGGATTGATTCAGTAAGCGTGGCGTTCAATATCGTCAGCACCGGTTTAAGCTGCTTTTCCAGCATTTCGCCTTCCTTTTGGCTGTCCGAACCGCATGAGGTGATTAAAAAAGCCTGCTTTTTCAGTTTTATGGGCTTTCTCACTCCGCGTATAAAGCGGGCCGCCCAATACCGCTGCATACGGTCTATCAGCGCCTTTAACGGCGCGGGGAAGGACAGGTTGTAAACAGGCGTTGCGAAAACAAGCACATCAGAGTTTTCAAGGTTTTGGTAAAAATTATCCAAATCCGGATACGCGCAGCCGTCGGCATAGTGGCAGTACCTGCAGTCGTTACAGGGAGCGGGGGAGTTCTTATAGCAGTCGTACCGCTCCACTTCGGCGTTTACGGGCAGTGAGGCAAGAAAAGAATCAAGCAGTTTTGCGGTAGTGCCGTCAGAATTAGGGAAGCCCAAAACCGCCAGAACCTTCAAGCCGTTATTGAGGGGCGCGTTCCTCGCAGTATTCGCACACAAGCAAATCACCGCTCTTTCGGAATAGATTGGGCAGGTAACCCTCACGATGTGTGATACAATCGGGGTTGCTGCATTTTGTACCGGTCCCGCGGGGCGGAGTATCCAGTCTTTTTGCTGTGTTTTCGGTCATTTTAAGGATTAACGCCATGCGGGCGTACAGCCCGTATTCTGTCTGCTCAAAGTATTTTGCCCTTGGGTCATCGTCCACGTCAACAGTAATCTCGTCAACGCGGGGGAGCGGGTGCATGACTATCATGTCCTTTTTGGCGCGCGCCATTTTCTCCCTGTCCAGTATGTAAACCCCGCGCTGGTTTTGGTACTCGCTTTCGGAGGCGAACCTTTCCCGCTGTATCCGGGTCATATACAGCACATCCACAAGCGGCATTGCCTCGGCAAGGTTGTTGATTTCCACCCATGGTGCGCCCGCTGCCGACAGGTAATCCTTTATATATTCAGGTACCCCCAATGACGGGGTGGAAACAAGCACAAAGCTGTTGCCGGGAAAGCTAGCCATGGCTTTAATCAGCGAGTGGACGGTTCTGCCGTATTTGAGGTCCCCGCACACGCCTATACAAAGCCCCGAAAACCTGCCTTTTTCAACCCTTAAGGTTACAAGGTCGGTCAAAGTCTGGGTCGGGTGCAGGTGCCCGCCGTCGCCGGCGTTGATTATTGGCACGCGGGAATAAAGGGAGGCGGCTTTTGCCGAGCCCGATACCGGATGCCTTAAAACGATTATGTCGGAATACCCGCTGACAACCCTGATTGTGTCTTTCAGGCTTTCGCCTTTTGATACCGACGAATTCGCGGGATTGTCAAAGCCTATAATACGGCCGCCCAACCGCAGCATGGCTGTTTGAAAAGACATCTGAGTGCGTGTGGACGGCTCGTAAAACAATGTGGCGAGTATTTTCCCGCGACATGCGCCGTAATACGTATCTGTATTCTGTTTGATATCGCACGCAAGCCGTGTGATTTCTTCAAGCTCGGATACCGATAAATCGGACAAATCTATCAGGTGGCGGGAATGCATTATTAACTCCCCCTGAATAATTTACACTTTTTTCATTAGGTTAAGTTTATCAATTTTTTGGACAATATGCAATAGCGCAGATTTTATAATTCATAATAACTGAGCGCGCCGTAAAAGCGCCCCGTTTTTTCCGACGCCGCCTGCCGGGGAACAAAAGCATTGATTATCCAAGAGTTTCAGCTTATAATAACAATAATCAATACAAGCTTGCTTAAAAAGCGGTATCTGCCCGCTTTTTTGGCACAGATTAAGCTGGGATGGGTAGAATGAAAATCGGTCTTTGGATTCACCCCGAAGAATTGTCGGACAATTGGGTAAGAATGGCGCTTGACGCGGGTCTTGACATGCTTGGACTGCACCCGGTGGGCGGGAACGAAGCGCGCGATTCTCTGCAGCGGATGATTGACATGCTTCAGAACGACAGGCAGTTCAACAAAAGGATTGAGGAGCTTGAAAGACACGGCGTTCAAGTGGAGTATGCCTGTCATGCGCTCTCGTGGATGCTGCCGCGCGACTATTTTGAAAGCCATCCGGATTGGTTCCGTCTGAATGAGGACGATATTCGCGTCCCCGATTACAACTGTTGTCCGTCCAGCAGGCAGGCGCTGAAGGTAATAACCGAGCGGGCGGCGCTGCTTACAAAATACCTGTATACCGACAGCCACCGATACCATTTCTGGGCAGATGACGCGGCGTCAGGCTCCTGTTACTGCGAAGAATGCAGGCAGTATTCGCCGTCGGATAATCTACTCAGGATAACCCATGCCGTTCTGGAAGGCATAAAACAGGTTGACAGCCTTGGAAAGCTGTCGTATCTGGCCTACCACGA